>CAYOAC010000010.1:0-22285 GCA_964401885.1 uncultured Candidatus Saccharibacteria bacterium | reverse complement strand
ATATTCCTATTGAACCAGACAAAAAAGAATCAGATTCAAAACAAGAAGAGTCAAAACAAGAAATAAAGAAAAATACAGAAATCGAGGAGGATGACATATCACCAAAAAAGTCTGGTGGTCTGATATTTTTCCCGGGGTCAGCTTCTGGCAAAGAATTTACAGCACCACCACTCTCACTGCTTGAGAAAGATTCGGGCAAACCCGGTGTTGGCGACATAAAAGCAAATGCAAATATTATCAAAAGAACTCTTTTCAATTTTGGTATTCAAGTAGAAATGGATGAAGTTTCAATCGGACCATCTGTAACTCGATACGCCCTCAAACCTGCTGAAGGTGTGAAGTTGGCCAAAATTGTCGGTTTGCAAAATGATTTATCTTTAGCCCTTGCTGCTCACCCACTTAGAGTGGAAGCTCCAATCCCTGGTAAGTCTCTAGTAGGTATTGAAATACCTAATAATATAAAAACAAAAGTTGGACTTGGATCAATGCTTGATAACCCAGACTGGAAAAACCCTACCAAACCACTTCTTACATGTCTTGGAAAAGGTATCACCGGGCAAGCTATTTTTAATGACATTGCAAAAATGCCACACATGCTAATTGCTGGAGCAACAGGTTCTGGAAAATCTGTAACCATTCATGCGATTTTAGTATCACTACTTTATAGAAATTCACCTGATGATTTGAAATTCATCATGATTGATCCAAAGAGAGTTGAACTAACACTTTACAATAAAATCCCTCACCTATTAACAAATGTTATTACTGATGCCAAAAAAGCAATTCTTTCTCTTAAGTGGGCAGCAAAAGAAATGGAAAGAAGATATGAAATTCTGGAAAAATATTCAGTGCGAGATATAAAATCATACCAAGATACAGTTCTTAAACCAGCAATTGAAAGTGCAAAAAACAAAGTTATAGATGTAGATCAAATACCTCCAGCGATGCCCTTCATTGTGATTGTCATCGATGAGTTGGCAGATATTATGCAAGCGTTTCCAAGAGAACTAGAATCTGCAATTGTTAGACTCGCTCAAATGTCACGAGCAGTTGGTATACATTTAATACTTTCAACACAAAGGCCATCTGTTAATGTTATTACAGGTCTTATCAAAGCCAATGTCCCTACTCGACTTGCTCTTCAAGTAGCTTCTCAAATTGATTCACGAACAATTCTAGATATGCCGGGTGCAGAAAAATTATTAGGAGCCGGAGATATGCTATTCATGTCAGGAGAAATGGCAAAGCCAATTCGTATTCAATCAGCCTTCATTTCAGAAGGTGAAGTAAAAAGAGTTGTAGAATGGTTGGCTTCAAATTACGAATCTGAGATATCAGATCTAAAACTTGAAGAACAGACTGGTGTTGCGTCAATATTAGAGTCACTTGAAGGTAATGGTGACAACCAAGATTTGGATGATTTATTTGAAGAAGCAAAACAAGCACTTGTATCAGCAGGAAAAGGAAGTACATCTTATTTGCAAAGAAAACTTGGTGTAGGATATGCTAGAGCAGCTAGACTTATGGATCAGTTAGAAGAACAAGGAATTGTTGGTCCAGAAAATGGCTCCAAACCGAGAGAAGTTCTAATCGGTCAAAGTGGTTCTGGTGTAAATGAATATAGCCCAGAAGAAAATCAAAGTGCCTTAAACAGAATGTAATATGCCACAAAATACACCAACATTTCACAGAATTCTACTCTTCTCAGCAATAACAATACTAGTTGGATACGGTTTATTTAATAGCAGATTTTTATTAAGAGGCCCAGAAATAGCAATTGCAGGTCTAGATGAAACACAAAATATACTACACACAGAGACAAAAGATTTTAATCTTAAAGGTACAGCCATGCATTCTTCTTTTATTACAATAAATAATAGACCAATATCTGTTGACGAATCTGGTAACTTTGATGAAAAATTGTTGCTTTCGAATGGAGTTAGTATAATTGATGTCTATGCCAAAGATAAATTTGGTAAAGAGGTTCATAAAAAGATAGATATTGTTTATGAAGGAGAAGATTCCCCTTCCCTCACATTAGAACAAACTGAATTAGCTCTTCGTGTTAGTACTGCTTCTTCTTCAGAAGAAATGGAAGGAGAAGAAATTGATGAAATAACCACAGCTGCTTCAACAGCTGAAAATAGCTCAACCACAACAGCAACTTCATCCTCGAATATTGTTATCCCCGTGGAGGCGGGGACCCAGTCCTTTTGAGTTTTGGGTTGGGATATTATTTATATAAAAAAGAATACGGACTATTCAAGGAATTATTTATTAAAAGGAGAATAAGACAGGATCCTCACATCCACGGAGGTGACATGTTAAGAAAATAATTCGCTGAGATGATATAATTATTATGAAATTATCATTTCACTTTATCAGGACTTTAGAAAAACTTTATAGAATTATTAGATAGATATGTAACAGTAAAGATATGGCAAAGAAAAAATCAACAAAAACAATTACAGCAGAAAGTACAATTGAAGAAACATTGAAAGAAATCAAAACAAAGTTTGGTGAAGAAGCGATTATGAAACTTGGTGATAAACCAAAAACTAATATCGACGCTATTCCTAGTGGATCAATTGGATTAGATGAAGCTTTAGGAGTCGGTGGCTATCCTCGAGGTAGAATTATAGAAGTTTTTGGTCCTGAATCATCTGGTAAAACAACACTAACCCTTCATGCTATCGCAGAAGCACAAAAAAAGGGTGGAGTGTGTGCTTTTATAGATGCTGAACATGCACTTGATCCTGAATATGCCAAAAGATTAGGGGTTAAAATAGAAGAACTTTTAATATCACAACCAGACACCGGCGAACAAGCCCTAGAGATTGTAGAAAGCCTTGTGAGGAGTGGTAAAATGGATATTATCGTAATTGACTCAGTTGCCGCCCTCACCCCAAAAGATGAAATTGAGGGTGATATGGGAGCCCATCACGTTGGTAAACAAGCAAGACTAATGTCTCAGGCTTTGAGAAAATTAACAGCCATTGCTGCCAAAAGTAAAACTGTTGTTATTTTTATAAACCAAATCCGAATGCAAATTGGAGTTATGTTTGGAAATCCTGAAACTACTCCAGGAGGTAAAGCTTTAAAATTCTATACTTCAGTAAGACTTGATATAAGAAGAATTGCTCAAATCAAAAAGGGAGAAGAAATCATGGGTGGAAGATGTAGAGTTAAAGTTGTAAAAAACAAAGTTGCAGCACCTTTTAGACTTACGGAATTTGATCTAATGTATAACGAAGGTATTTCTAAAGAAGGAGAGATAATTGCACTTGGAGAAAAATACGAAATAATTCAAAAATCTGGAACATCATACGGTTACGGAGAACACAAAATGGGACGAGGGTATGATGCAACAAGAACCTTCCTTAAAGAAAATCCAAAAATTTCTAAAGAGATTCTGGATTTGATTAGAAAAAAATTTAAAGAAGACGAGTTAGCGAGATAATATTAAACAATACATTATATATAAAGACAGCGGCCCGAAGGGCCGCTGTCTTTATATATCTGTGCTTTTATACCCTTACCTAATTCCCTTCTCTGATATCAGAATTAGAATAACAGGATTCAGGTCCAAAAGTTTTTACAGTAGTACCATCGGTACTTAAACATTTAATAGTGTAAGTTCCAATAGCTTTTCCTTGTCCACTTATCGGATAAGACAATGTTGTTGGTGAAGTATTTCCTCTGCTACTTATAGTACAGCTCAAAACATCTTCTGGAGCAAAGTATAGTGGGCAATTACCATTTGAATCTGCAGTGTTTGGTTTGAAATAAAAGCCAGCCTTTGGTGTTGTTGGGTCTATGCCACAAGACTCAGTTCTTGGCTTTATGTCCCCACCAGGATCACAATAGTATGTTGTTTTAAATCCATCTATACATTCAGTATCACTTGGAATATTACCACAATCAACAGTTGCATAACAAAATTCTTCATGAAATTCAGTTTCTCCATCTTTTTTTATATCAACATATCTCTTGAAAGAATCCACTGTCGTGAAAGTTTTTTCGTATGTATTTGAAGTTTCATTTGCTATTGGATTTTTATTTTCATCTTTCCATTGATATATTGCCCCAGTTGAAGGGCGTGCTGTATAGACACTTTCTCCACCTAACTCAACAGTATTGCCAGAACAAGAGAATTCACCAGAATTATTTGTTGTGAAGGTTATAATAGACCACTCCCCCCAACCATTTTCGTTACTTGCCCTAACTCGTACATGATATGTATTGCCAGCAATTAAATCAGAGGTAAAATAATCTTTAGTATAAGCAATATTACCTGCGGCACTAACTGTATCACCTCCAAAGATTCTTTTCACAAAAGCCACGATAAAGTTATCTTTAGAAACATTTAAAGCAAGATTACTTCCTTTTACATTAACAATTTTGTTATTAAAGTCAGGATCTGTTGCAACATGTACTTCATAATTTGTTTGAGGAAGAACATCTAAGTATTCCCAATTAATTGTGGCATATGTATCACCAGGATCAGCACTCGCCTTAACAGCTGGCACACTAGTACATGAAGTATATTCACCCCAAACACCATTCTGTTTTTGTGTCTTTACTTGATAATAATATTTAGTATTAGGATCGAGATCAGAAACATCTAGGCTTCTTGTTTTTGAAACATCTGTATTGACCGGCGCAACAAATGTCTCTTTAATATTAAGAAACTTATCATCTGTCGCAACTTGTACTTCATATCCCGTCTGTGGATTTGTAGTGTCACTATATACCCAATTAACCTCTGAAGTGTTTCTCGATTCATTGGTTGACGCAGTACAAAATGAAGAACCCATAGGAGATGAACATACACCGGTGACAGGATCCATAACCAAAGATTGTACAACTCCATCTTTTTTAATAATTCCATTTTCTAGCGTATAGTTTCCTGTTAGGTTAGTACAAACTCCTACTGTTTCTCCAGGACAAACTCCAGAACCACGAACACAGATTTTTTGAGAAACAATTCTTACTGAAGCAGTATTACCATTCGCAGAATTAGTTAACATGAAATGCATATTGTGGAAACCAGGAGTTGTTGGCATATAATATCTATAACTTGGAGAAATATCATATTTACTTGTATATTCATGTTTAGTTACTTGTACTAAGCTTGATCCCCAACCATTTGTCACATACAAACTTCTTCCACCTTTACCAACAGAAGGTGTGTAAAAACCAGATACGAGAACACCCTTAGAAACAGATGAGAGACTACCTGTTTTTGTCCACCATTCATTAAATCTAGGCAGTGCAAGCACATTTCCGCAGTAGTCACCAACACAACCCGCGATACTTCCATAGTCATACACATAATATTTAGACCACTTTCCTCCAGTTTTAATTAGCTGTTGATAATTAAATGTTGAAGCAAGATCATCCAAATTTAAATTCCACCAATCATCAGGCGGTCCGTACAAACTATTTGTGAATCCCGCATTACTACACGCAACATAAGAAGCGTTTAGTGAAAGAGTAAAAGATTCTCCTGGAGCATATGATACAGAATCAGAGGGCCCCGGAGAATAGATTGCATTTACTTTAAAATAATCTGAGGCGTTTGCAAGTGATTGGAATTCTACCGAAAGCGCGTTTATTTTATCGGTATACAAAAAAGCAGAGATCAATAAAATTAAAATTGAAACAAGAGGAATTTTATCCTTGTTTTTTCTCAGGAAAACAATAACCAGAACAAAAAACAAAAAACCTATAGCATAAAATAAATATGCGACCCATGGTGACTTTAAATCATAACTTTTTTTAAGTTCCTGTTCTGACGGAAGATCTGTTTGATATGATGAGAGAATTGTTCCATCGGTAAAAGCCATTTCTGCTTTAACAATGAAACCCTTTGCAGATTTGTTTAATGTAACATCAATATTTACAACACCAGTATCCGAGAGATTAACTTCTGCTTCTCCTTCACCAATTTTGTTATTCTCTTTATCAAAAAGTGATACTTTTATAAAAGCACTCGGTAAGGTTGATGAACCCTGTGAAGTACTGGTTACTATTGTGACCTTTGTTTGTTCTTCAGTCAATTTCCTTATCTCTTCTTGACTTAATTTTTCTATATTTATATTCTCAGGGACATCAATTACAATTTCTCCATTTTTATTAATATTTTCTAAATCTAAGACACCCTGATTTGTAATATTTGTTGGTGTACCGGCATATTCGACCCTAACTTTAATAGTTTCATTTTTCTTAACATTCAATTCGCTAGCATTTGCATTTATAATTGTTCCAATTGGCCCCTCTACAATATATCTAAAATATAGAGAGGGTATATTGTAAAAAGGGTCTGCATCAAAAGATAAAACACCCTCATATACGAGAGGTTTCATATCTTTAGGAAGAGGTATTGTATATTCTGTATTTGATTTTAAGGTAATTTTTTCTGATATAACTTCTTTCAAAGAGACATTTGTTGTTTTTACTCTATTATATAAATTTATTTTAGGCTGAACTTGTATGTTTTCTTTTACCAGATCTCCCGTCTTAAATGTAAGATTTGCTACATCTTTTTCTGAAACAGTTGGGCCCGATTGTGGTGGAAATTTTTTACTATTAATATTTACAGAAAAATTATCCATCAAAATAATAGATTTAGAATTACTATTCATTACATTGATTAAATTACTCTTTTTCCCAACAATAGTACCATCTGAGAGTAATGCTGTAACAACAAAATCTACTGGGCCATTGAAATCCGCATCGACCAAATGATTAACTGTAATTTTTCTTCTTGAATTTCCTTCGAGATATAGGCCTTTTTCGTGACTTATTGTATTAAGTTCAACCTTCTGCTCACCAACCAGCCCAGAGAGAGAGGTACTTATATACATATCCGACTGTCGTAAGTCAGAATTATTATCGATTTCAATTTCAGTTTTAATTGTTTCTCCTTGTGAATAGATTAATTTATCCGTTTTTAATGTTGGAATAAATATATGTGCTTCTTGTTGAGCAAAAGCAACAGTTGATAATGCTGTTAATAAAAATACAAAAATGAATAATAATTTTTTCATGTATTTATTATACAAAATATAATGTGATAAATATATAAGAATATATTTTGTTGTGGAGAAAAAAGCGCGGCCGAAGGCGACTTATTTTGATTTATCAAAATAGAAGTACTCTTGTGGTGCGTGCTTTTTAAAGACTAAATCTTTGGGTTAATTTTGACTTCCCTTTTACTGACTTTCTGGTACAATCGACTAATTATGGCAATGTTAAATTATAATGAAATAAAAGAACGAAAATATATCGTTCTAGATGGAGATCCTTACGAAGTTTTAGATGCACACGTTTTTAGAAAACAACAAAGAAAACCTGTTAATCAAACAAAACTGAGGAATCTTATCAATGGTTCAGTTAGACAAGAAACTTTCCACGTTCAAGATACTGTTGCAGAAGCAGACTTAAACAGATCAAAATATGTTTTTTCTTTTGTGAAGGCAAATAGACAAACAGGAGTAGATGAATACTGGTTTTTTGAAAAAGACAAAAGATCCAATAGAGCTTGTCTTCTAAAAGACTTACTTGGAGACACAACCAAATATCTAAAAGAAAATTGTGAAGTTGACGCCCTTGTTTATAATGAAAACGTTATTGGCATTACTCTACCAATCAAAATGACGTTTAAAGTTGTAGATGCGCCTCCTGCCGTAAAAGGAAATACAACAAATGGTGCCAACAAACTTGTAAAAATAGAGACAGGTGCAATGATTACAACACCAATATTTGTGAATGAAGGAGATTTGATTGTAGTTAATACAGTTGAAAATATATACGTTGAAAGGACTCAACAATAATTAAAAATAAAAAGGAGGGGTGTACCCCTCCTTTTAAGTATTATTTGATGAAAGATTTTACATCTGGGGTTATACCGACTGACAATAATAATTCATACATTTCACTATACAAAACGTCTATTTCATGTAGGACCCTTTCCCGATCTTCTTTTGGAATAAGAGAATCATTGCCCGTTTTGAGAAAATCCTTTTCCCATTGTTCAATACATTGTTGCGGAGTTGTAATGTTCATTTCCTAATTACTTTACACAAAACACATAAAATATTTATAAAGAAATGTTAAAATCCCTAATCGATCAATCGGTTAGAATATAATAAATTAAAAACTAATTTTATCTTTAAAAGACTTTTTTTGAGAATAAAAAATAGCAACACATGAAATTATAATACCCCCTATCAATCCGATATCATTGTGGGCATTCATCATTATTCTTTGAATAGAAACTATTGAAATAATAACCAAAGAAAATACAAAGAATGGCGTATGCCAATTTTTATTTTGATCAATAAAAAACCAAATAATATAAAGAACAAAAAAAGTAATTGTTATGTGAGCAGATGCATCGAATTTTATATCTTTACCCAATAATTCCATAGGAATAAATTTAAAAATCAATAAACCTATTATCATAACAATTCCTGTTTTTATAAGAGACTCAATTTTTGTTTGTGTAACTTTTTTCATTAATATAGTATACCAAATAAAAAAAGGCGGCCGAAGGCATCTTATTTTGATTTATCAAAATAGAAGTGCTCTTGTGGCGCGCGCTTTTTTATTTAAATCTTAACTTCTAACATATGGCATAAGCCCCATAAATCTTGCTCGCTTAATTGCATTTGCGAGTTTTCTTTGGTTTTTGGCAGTAAGACCATTTCTTTTTCGAGATAAAATTCGTCCAAAAGGATTGATGAATTTGCTCAAAACTGAAACGTCTTTATAGTCAATATGTTTGATTTGATTTTCTTCAAAGTAATCTCTCATGTTATTCATTTATTTTTATAATAGTTTAGAAAGGAATATCTTCTGGGTTAATATCGTCAGTAGGATAATCTATTTGACCTCCAACATCAGCAGGCTCACTTTGAATTGAACTTGGGGCAGATGATTGTGATGAAGAATTATTTGATCCCCCATCGTAAGAACCAGCACCACCAGCTTTAGGACCGAATTGAACACCGTCTGCAACAATTTCAGTTCGATACTTTTTACTTCCGTCTTTATCATCCCAACTTCGTGTCTGAATTCTACCCTCTACATATACACTTTGACCTTTTTTGAGGTATTGTGCGGCTGTTTCGGCTGGTCTTCCAAAAACTACGACATTATGATAATCGGTACTTTCTTGCTTGTTACCATCTTTGTCTTTCCAAACTCGATTGGTTGCCAAACTAAGTGAAGTAACTACTGTTCCATTTGGTAATGCTCGCTTCTCAGGGTCTCTTGTAAGATTCCCGATTAATATTGCTTTATTTATATACATATATTTATGTTCTCAAAGTCATTACTAATAGTCAATCAAAAACTTTATTATTCCTTTAGATATTATTCAACGAGTTTATCAATTGCCTCGTCTACTTTTTTATTCTCTTCTGTTTTTTCTTCAACTTCTGAAGTCTCTTCATTTATTTCAACCACTTCTTCTACTTCTTCAACAGACTCTTCAACAGCTTCTTCAAAGGCAGAGTGTCTATCATCTGCATTTAATACAGTTGCAACATCTGATGCTTGAATTGGCGAATCGTTTTTAGTTGTGATTAATAAATGTCGAATCATATCTGTTCGATGCTTGATCTCTTCTTTTAGAACATTAATTTGATCTCCTGTTGCTTCAAAAACAACCCAAGCAAAATATGCTTGATTATATTTTGATCTCACAGATTCAACTGTAATATCCATGTGATATGAAAGGTTTAGTAATGCTGGTGTACTTTCATTTTTGATAGTAGCACCTGTTGCAGTGATTTGTTTTTTTATATCAGTAAATGCCGACACTGCGTCTTCTTGCGACATTTTTGGAACAAGGTGAAAAGCAAACTCATAAAGTTGTGCATCTCTTTCTTCTTGTACTGATTCTATTACTTTTTTAGCCATAGGGATTCAGATTACCACGTTTTTTGTTATTATACAAGGGTTATTTATTAAAAAGCAGCGGCCCGTAGGGCCGCTGCTTTTTAACATTTAATTAATTACCCCCTCCTGTATATCTGAATTAGACATACATTTTTCAGTCCCAAAGTTTTTAATTACAGGAGTCTCATCGAGAGACGAGCAACTCAACATATATGTTCCTACAGGAATATCTCTAGCAATAGATGGCACGTTAATTTTTTTAAAGTCATCAGAAGTCCATGACCCATAAGAGACACCGGCCTTATTTTTCAAAGAACAAGAAGCGACATCTTCTACATCAATAGAAACTCCACAGTTTTCCCCACTATTGACAAAACTTGGTTCAAATTTAAATTTATTAACTTTTACTGGTTCGACCACTACTGGAGTAAGATTATCTGTTATGGTTACATAACAAGAAGTGCTATCTATAACACCATTTGAAGTGGCGGCTAATTCAACCCAGATTTTTTGATCTTTTACACCAGTAAAAGTATCAGTATATATTCTATTAGTGCTAAGAACGTCAGTCATTGTCACAAGAGACCCTTCATCATCATAATCTTCATAGCTGTTATACCAGGTATAATCAACTGATCCTGGTGCATTTCTGGGTTCAGCCGTAAACGTAGCCGATCCTCCATTTAAAATCTTTGATGGGCTAACAGAGCAACCAACACTAAACAATCCTTGACACATAGCATTTGTTAATGGATCAACTATTATCTGACCTGTAGTATTATGTTTACATGTTCCGTCATCTTGAATTGTGCCCAAAGGATATGATAAATCGCAACAAGGTTGCCCAGCATTTTCTGCTTTTGTCTTTAATTCTTGAACACTCCAAGAACTCCAATTATCACCATTATGAACACGTGCCCTAACTTGATATGTAGTTAAAGGTTTCAAACCAGAAAACAATACGCTTCTTGTATCAGATGCACTTGTTTGACCTAATGCAGTTTTAACAAAAGTATCTTTTGCAAAAGACAATAGCTTTGTAATCGAATCTTTATTTTCATTCATTACTATAGGCTTACCTACAACCTCTTCTGATATCGTTGCAAAAGAAGTTGTTGAAATTTGAGCTTGATAATTTTCTTGAACCGGGTTTGGGATACTGTATTCCCAAACAAGTCTTCCTTGAGTTGCTGTTACATCTCTAATACTTGTAGAAATAAAAGGCACAACGCCAGAACAGTCATCTGTTGTTGGCGTTAAAATTTCCCGAACTTCATACGGTGCGTTACCAATAGATACAACATGGTTTATTTTTCCATCAACACATCTATCTGAGACAGTTTCATTAGTAATATTTAATATCGGCACTTTAAATCTAACATCACTATAATGTCGCTCCGAAACTAAACGTTCGATATATAAACTATCTCCAATCTTTGGTTTGCCCAAGTTAACTGTTCTGTATTTTGTTTTTATAGTAAACCTATCACCACTTTGTGAAAAGACATATTCACCAGATGTATCGTCTGAGTTAAGTGCGTCACTAACCGAAGGATCGTAATAATTAAATAGATATTGCAATATGTTGGGACTAGATATTGTAGCCCTATTTGTCCAAGCTTCGTCCTGACTATTCAGAGAAAAACCCGTAGACAAACCTTCCCAATAATTATGACACCAAGTATGAACAGCTGAATATGTAAACTTAAAATCTGAATTAACACTATAAGCGGTCTCTCTTATATTTGTACTAAATTTATATAAGTAACCAGTACTAGCAAATGCTCCATGTCTAACATAAGTCGTATCTCCTCCCTCATAAATCAAATAGCCATCGTTCATACCTAAAAACCAAACACCAGCTTTTGCGGTAAAAATCTGAATACCAAATAATAGTGTCAATAGAGTTAAGATGGTTAGTAATATTCTGAAATATTTGTGTTTAAATAAAATTAAAAGAGTAATTAATACAACAAATAACAAAACTAATAAAGAAATTTTTAATATGCTCAATTTATCACTTGTCGGCAAATCAATATTCTTAACACCCTCATATATAACCTTGCCTTCCCCATTTTTAACTTTAATAAGTATTTTATCAATTTTATTTAAATTTATTTTTGAAGATAACACTAATTGATAAGTCGAAGTTGCAAAGTCAATAGATTGATTTGTTTTATGTAATTCTTTACCATCTTTATCTTGAATAATAAATTCTGAATCATAAAAAAGAGCTTCTGGGGATAACATCTTTTCAATAGTTGATGTGGAGAAATCATTTAATTTAACGTTCAAATCCATATCAACAGGTGTACTGTATATTGGCAAAGAGAAAGTATGCTCCTTTAAATTTGATTCATAAACAGGTTGACCAATGGTTACTGAATCCCCGGCTATTATATATTGAAAATTAACATCTGGGATATCTACATTATTAAATTTCATCACACCTTGATAAACCCCTGGCTCATAATCAAATTTAGGTAATGGGATCACAATATTTGTTATACCGTTTTTGACGTTAATTTGATTAGGTTTAAAATCTGGGACAGAAATGTCAGATCTCAACTTATTAAAAGTTATGTTTGGATTTAAAATAATGTCCGTATTTGATTCAAGTGTTATTTCCAAAGAAGTAGAGCTTGCAACACCCTTATATGTTGTTTTTGTTAAGTCGTAGATTGTTGGCCCATGAAGCAATCCAAATCTTTTACCATTTGAATGGAGAAGATTCATCCCCAATATTTTTGTTATTGGAATAGAATTATCTTTTTCTATTTTAAAATTTCTACCAGAAACAATGAAATTTTCTTTATCAATATCATCTATTACAGAAATTTTAGCATAAAAAACATAAGTATCACTTTCTTTATTCAAAACATTGGGAATTTCGAAATTCATTTTTTTTGTACCACCTATAGAATAAGAATTTTCTATCTTTAATACTTTTATAGGCTCATAATCCGTAGTGTTGCCACTTACAATCTCACGAACAATTCCATATTCTACTTGAGTCTTTTCTAAAGGAGTATTATTGTTAGACAAAGATATATTTAAATCTACCTTATCACCTGCCTTAAATATCGGTGTGTCTTCAGAAGATGTAACAATATCTATGTATTGTGGAGAAAAAGCAGGTGTAAAAGCTTCGGATTTATAGATATTTAAATTTAATAAAACTAATAATAAAACGAACAGAATTATTTTTTTCATATCTCAATTATAACCCATATAAAATAAGAACGAAATAAATTAAGTGGATATTTTAAATATTTTTCGAGTATTTTCTATAAATTTTTCAGATAGATCATCTTCAGGCAATTCTTTTATTTGAGATATTTTTTGAACTATTTCAATTACATTTCTTGGGTCATTTCTCTTGCCGCGATTAGATTTTGGGGCCACATAAGGAGAATCTGTTTCTACCATCATGGAGTCTAATGGGACGAATCTCACCAATTCTTCATAATTAGGAATAAAAGTTATTACTCCAGTAAAAGAAACCGTATATCCTAAATCTAATATTTCTCTAGCCGTATCAATAGATTCTGTAAAAAAATGAAAATGTGCATGTAATTCTGGGTTTGTTTTTTTATATGAAGCCAAGACATCAAGAGTTTCTGGATATGCTTTGCGGCAATGTATCATCAGGGGTTTATTGTATTTTATTGCTAATTCAATTTGTTTTTCAAAAAAAGCTAACTGTATTTTTCTATTTTCCATATCATCTGCTTCCCTAAAAAAATCCAAACCGCATTCCCCTATTCCGACACAACGTTCATGTCCAATTAAAGGTTCGATTAAATCCAAATCAGTTATTAAAGATTCATTCACATGAATTGGATGAATACCAACTATTGCCCAAATATTTTCGTTTTGTTCTGCAAGAGAAATAGAATTTTGACTACTCTCCAAACCAGTTCCAATATTAAAAGACCCAATACTTTGAGATTTCATATCTGCAATTACCTGTTCTCTATCCAAATCAAAGTCTGGGAAATCTAAGTGTGCATGAATGTCTATGTATTTCATGTAAATATTTTCTATAATCGATTAAATATAGGAACCACTGGTTTTTTATGTTCTTTAATGGCTTTAATTATCTGAGAAGATGCAGTAGGAATAAATGGCTCAACCATATTAGCAATAATATAAAGATCTTGTACTAAATCAATTATTATTTTTTTACCTTCTTCAATATTTTCTTTTACTAATTTGAATGGTTGAGTTTCTTGAATTCTTTTATCAAGCACAGCAATATGCTGCCAAGCTATCTCTGAAGCTTTATGGAGGTTATATTCATTCATTTTTTCTAGATAATCTTCTGGTAATTCTTCAGACAAAACAATACTATCTTGTGAAACATTATCTTGTTAAGTTACCAATACCATTAGCAAGAGATGCATTATAAGCTTCTTTAAATCTATTCTCATCAAAATCACTATCTTCATAAGGGCTCAATTCTCTAATGGCAAAATATCTTAATGCGTCAACTCCGTAAGAATTCACAATCTCGACTGGGTCTATAACATTACCGAGAGTTTTAGACATTTTTTGCCCACCAACAGTGATAAAACCATTGATAATTACATGGCTTGTATGAGGAAGTTCAACAGAGGTCAACATTGCTTGCCACATTGCAGTTTGTTGCCTAAGATTATCTTTCCCACAAACTTGAACCATCGTAGAAATTTCAGGGTTCCAAAAAGTATTGAAATTCTCCATGTTATCTGGCCAACCCAATGTTGAAATATAATTTACCAAAGCATCAAACCAAACATACATAACCTGAGAATCGTCTTCAGGAACAGGTATCCCCCATAACATTTTTTCTTTTACTCTAGAAATACTAAAATCTTCCAAACCATCTTTAATTTGATTTTTAATTTCATTTAATCTAAATTCTGGTATTACAAAATCTTTTTGTTCATATAATTTCAAAAGTTCATCGGCAAATTTTGAATAAAGGAAAAAATAATTTTCTTCTGAAATTGATTCTAAAGGAGTCGCTGGGTGATCGGAACATTTTCCATCAATCAAATCTCTTTCTGTTTTGAATAATTCACAACCTTGACAATATAAGCCTGTGTATGTCCTTTTTTCTATAAAACCTGCCTCTTTACATTTATTCCAAAACTTTTGTGCAGACTCTTGATGATTTTTATCTGTTGTACGAATAAAAGCATCTTCTTGAATAGAAAGTGTTTTTAATAAATCCTTATAAAGGATTGCATTTTTATCCACAAGTTCTTGAGGAGAAATTCCTTCCTCTTGTGCTTTTTTAAAAATCTTAACTCCGTGTTCATCAGTACCAGTATTAAAGAAAACGTTCTTCCCTATTTTTCTTTGGAATCTAGCAATGGCATCAGCTCTAATTATTTCAATGGCAAAACCTATATGCGGTTTGGCATTCACGTATGGCAAAGTCGTTGTAATATAAAAATTATTTTTTTGTTTCATATCAATTAGTTAGCTTTAAGATTTAATTTTTCCAATTCAATAACCTTTTGTTTTTCAACATCAGCAAGAAATTCCATCAAAGCTGCAGCTACAGGGACAGCGATAATCATACCCAAAAATCCTGCCAACTGAGCTCCGACAATCAAAGATAAAATGGCCAATAATGACGGTATGCCGACAATCTTTTTTACTACCAAAGGGTGGATTAAATGATTCTCAAATTGTTGGATAATCAAATATAGACCAAGAACTATTAGTGCTAAAGAAAAACCATCTTGAATTAAGGCAACTCCTATTGCCGGTATAGCAGAAAGTATGGGCCCGAAAATAGGGATTAATTCGAAAGCGGCAGCAATAAGGGCTAATAATAAAGCATTGTTGACCCCCAATACGGTCAAACCAAGATAAGTAAGAACACCCACTATCACACCTAGCAGTAACTGCCCTTGCATCCATAATCCAATTTTTCTTTGAGATCTTTTCCATAAATCTAAAACATATTTTTCATGTTGAATAGGAGTTATAACTCTCAAGAAACTAGCAACTCCATCAGCTTGAACTGCGAGATAAAAAGAAATAACAACAATAAGAACAAAACTAAATAGACCCCCGAAAATAGTTCCGGCTGTTTTGAAAAAACCTAAAGAAGCTTTGGTGGTATATCCGCTAACTTGTTGAATGATATCTTCGGAATAATTTGATGTAGATAATTGATTAAATATAACCGAAAGACCTGGTATTTTTTCCCAATCAGAAGGTTTAATTGTTTCAATATAATGAGGAAGAGTTGTGATTGTAGATTTTATATCTTGAGCAAGAGGTGGCAATATCAAAGTAGTGATTCCAACGATACCTATAAACATTGAAAGATATATAGTTATTACTGCAATGGATCTTGGTATAGACCATTTCATGATCCATTTGATTATAGGCTCTGCTGCTGAAGCCATAATTACAGCTGTCAAAATAATAAGAAACAAGTTTCTAAGTAAAAAACCTATATATACTAAGAATAATATAACTAGGGTTTTAATAATTGCACCAGTAGTAAATTGGATTGAAATTGCTTGATTTAATTTATCTTTCATATCGTTCATAGTACCACAAAAAGGTTCAAGTAAAAGAGTCTTTTTAAAATACTAGATTTTTAATAGTTTTTCAAAAGATTCCTTATCAGACTCTACAAAAGGACCGATTATTGTTAAATTAAGATTTTTAGGTTTCATAATTTGTTTTAAAACCTTTTGTATATCTTTATTTGTTACAGATTTTATTTTTGCAACATAGTCCTTTGGATTTAGAATTTCTTCTCTAAGTAATTCTTGAAACCCAAAATAATCAGCAACATCTTCTGATGTTTCTAAACCAATTGAAAAATTACCAATAATAAAATCTTTAGCCTTTTGCAATTCATCGTCTGGTATTTTTTCACTCCTAATCTTTTTAAATTCATCTATAATAACATTGATTGATTCATGCATTCTAGAAACAGTTACTCCTGCTCTGACGATAAAAGACCCCCTATCTGTATACGAGTCTATCCCCGCCTTTGTGTAATAACACATTCCAAGTTCATCTCTCATTTTTGTAAAGAGACGAGAACTAAAGCCTTGACCCAAAATAGTAGCTGCAACTTTTAATGGATAATTATTTTTATCACTTTGTTTAAAAGATCTAAATCCAATAATCAAATGCGCTTGATCTGTTTTTTTATTTTTGATTAATACTTGAGGAGAATTTTGTGAGAATTTTGTTTTTGATCTTTTTGAATAAGAATTATTATTTATCGGTTCAAATATTTTCTTAATTTGATTAATAACTTTCTTTTCGTCAATACCGCCCGCAACAACACAAACCGTTTTTGATGGTGTGTAATGTTTTTTATGATAATTCACAAAATCTTCTCTAGTAAAAGAAAGTATATTTTCTTTTGGCCCAATTGTTACCCTTCCAGCGGGAGAGTTTGGATATAAAAGCTCTTGCCACAAATCGACCACAGTGTGTTGAGGCAAATCTTCATACATGTTTATTTCTTCGACAATTACACCTCTTTCAATATCTATATCCTTTTGTGGAAATGTTGGATTTAAATATAGATCAGAAACAAATTCAATAATTTTTGAGATTTTTTCTTTACTTGCTTTTGCATAATAACCAGTGAACTCATTTGAAGTAAAAGCATTTGCAGAGGCTCCCATACTGTCCATTTCTATTTTTATCTGTTTCCCTGTTCTATTAATAGTTTCTTTAAAAACCATATGTTCTAAAAAATGAGACAAACCATTTTGTTCTTTTGGTTCATAGTCTGATCCGGTTTCAACAAGAACCATACCGATAGCGCTTTGACTATCCTTAAGAGGCACAGTAATAATTCTCATTCCATTTTTTAATACAGTTTTTTTATATTTCATGGCCTTTATTATACATAAATTGAAGTCTGGGTAAATAATTGCTTTTTTATATAAAAGGCATAATATTCATTTGAATCTAAATTGTTCTATATTATGCAAACCGCACCAACCACCGACCGAGAATTTCGTATTTCTTTTTTCAGAATCCTATTGAAAAAATTAATGGATTGTAAAAAAGATACAAAACCCGAAGAATTAGAAATCATCGTCACAGGTCAAGAACAAAGGGTTATTGAGTACTACGTTAAAGACGTATCTCGAAGACCAGTACACGAAGACACTTCACATGCTGAACTAGCTAATATTTTCATTGAAAAAATCATTCTGCTTCGTCAAGGAGATTTTGATGAGTGGGAAGAATTCAGACAAATGAAGGAAGACTTCAAAAAAGATATCACGGCTGAAGAGGTCCTTGATTTCGATTCTTTGGTTTTACATTTTACCAAATGATAATAAAATGATTTATTATCAAAATGGCCAGCCCCTTCGGGGCTGGCCATTTTTATTTTTAAATTTCTTTCAAACTAACCCTTTTCTGTTCCCCATTATCTCTATCTCTAACTGTCACAGTATCATCTTCAAGAGAATCAAAATCTATTGTAATACAATAAGGCGTACCGATTTCATCCTGTCTTCGATATCTTTTACCAATATTTCCATTATCATCAAACATAACTCTTACTCCCTTTTTCTTTAGCATTTCATAAACCTCTCTGGCTTTTGATACAAGTTCAGGTTTATTTTTAAGAAGTGGGAATACTGCATATTGATATGGTGCAATTTCTGGTTTTAATTTTAGAAACACTCTTGTTTCGCCGTTAACTTCATCTTCACTGTATGAACTAGCCAAAATAGCAAGTATTGTTCTTTCTAAACCGAATGATGGCTCTATAACATGCGGGATAAATCTTTCCCGTGTTTCTTCATCAAAATATGACAAATCAACTTTAGAAACTTCACTATGGTTTTTTAAATCATAATCAGTTCTATATGCTAAACCATAAAGTTCTTTATTACCAAAAGGATAAACAAATTCAAAATCAATTGTTCTTTTTGAATAGAACGCCCTATCTTCATCGGCTATTTCTTTTTCTGAAACTTTTGATGTATCAATACCTACTGATTCAATAAAGTCCCAAACTTGTTTTTGAAAACTTTCAAAATATTTTTGCCAATCTTTAGGGTTTACAAAATATTCAACCTCCATTTGAGAAAACTCTCTAACTCTAAAAATAAAATCTCTTGGGGCTATTTCATTTCTAAAAGATTTACCTATCTGACCAATACCAAAAGGAATTTTTGGGTGAAGTGTATCAAGAACATTTTTATAATTGGTAAAAATACCTTGAGCGGTTTCTGGTCTTAAAAAGGTTCTGGATTCTGAATCGGAATTAGCACCAACGAAAGTTTGAAACATCATATTAAATTGTGTAACTTCTCCAAGAGGATTATTATCTGGGCTCTTTAAATTTCTTTCAATAATTAATTTATTCATTTCTTCTGGAGAAAGACCTGCTGAGTCTAGACCGTTTTCTTCAAGAATATGATCTGCTCTATATTTTTTGTGAGTTTTTGAATCTTCCACCATTGGATCGGCAAAATTTTTGGCGTGGCCACTAGCCTGATAAACGTTAGGATGCATAACAAGAGTTGCATCGACACCGTACATGTCCTCCCTAGATTCAACAAACATATCCCACCAAATTTTTTCTACATTTTTTTTCAAAGCAACTCCTAATGGTCCATAATCAAAAAAACCTGCAATACCACCGTATATTTCTGACCCCCTAAAAAAGAAACCTCTTCTTTTACAAAGCGATACTATTTTTTCCATTTGTTCTTGATGTTCATTTGATTTCATATCTAATACAATACCCTATTTTTAATTTTTTAAAAGTTATTTAGAAACTTGAGAGCTATAATAATCTTTAGCATCATCTATTGCAGTACTTATTAAAGCAGGGTTTATTTCTATAATTTTATTTGTAAATAGGTCTTTTCCTGAAAATTTAATATTCTCTAGCAATACTGGTGACGATCCACTTTGGCTAAGACTGGGGGTAATTGACAGTTGTAAAGCTATCGACCTTGCCGATAAACCCTGATACCCAGTTTTTTGATCTATATTTTTTAAATTCCAAGTGATAACTCTTGATACTGGGTCAAAAGAAACATCTTCTGTGTCAGGAGAAAATAAACCCTCATACTTAACGTAATTTGGAACTCTCATTGTCATAATTCCATCTGAAACTATATTGGAAGTATTTTTTAAAGTGATTAAACCTGTATAAGTAGTTTGCTGTTCAACCATTGGGGGTATAGGCCCACTGTTTGCAAAAACAGAAGAATAATATTGACTAGAAGTATTAATATTAACTTGGGTGTTAAACCTGATCTTTTTTACCAAAGAATTTTCTATAGATTCTGAAACACCACTATCCGGGTTACGATTACCTTTAACATTTACATTGAAATTTAGTTCTGGATTTAAAATAAATTTTTCGGACGACAAACCCAACCCCCCAAAATTAAATACAACAGATCCCGAAGACCCAATAGGTATAGAGACCAAATTTTCATTAGTTGTATAATCCCAAACAATTGTATTATCCAAAGATTGGAAAAAACCTTCGCTTGCCTGAACAAAATCTTTATTCAAAATAGGTCCTTCCATTTTTAAAGAGATAGATGCATTTCTAAGCGCAATATCGGTATTATTTTTAAAACTGATATTAGCACTTTTACTCCTCTCTGGATCTACAGCAATAATGTCTGAATTATTTTGATCGATAGATAAATCTAACTCCAAAAATGGTCTAGCGAGAGCAACTGAAACATCTTTAGCGGTAAACACCACTTGAGGTTCAAGTTTTTTTTCATCAGCTAATCCTGCAACAAATTTAAAAAATTTGTCGTCTTTGTTTTGACCTTCAATAAAACCGTCTATCTTAAATGTGACGACTTCTTTTGGTTCAAGAGTAGGTATTATCCATGTTTTTTTATCTTCTTCTGAAGCAAGTGTTGATTTTGTTAATGAGAAACCAAATGGATAAACAGCCTGAATCATTATATTTTTTAATGTTTGTGTCGAATTGGAGACCACTTCAATATTAAAAGAAAGTTCTTGACCAGACGTTATCTCTTTAACATTAGTTATAGTAAGACGAACAGGTGTCGACTCAAGAACAACTTCAAATTTCTTTTCTTTTTTTAGCAAAGAAGAGATACCTTCAACCTGATATATTAAAGAAATAGTAATTTCTTTTTTTTCGGTCTCTTCTCCAAATAATAATGCTCCATAATTTCTTTTTAATATTTCACCAACTGAAATATTTTCAATTGTTTCTTCTACTTTTTTATAATCAGCACTAATATCTTCAGTAGACCTGGTACCATCAGGAAAAATAATTTCTAAATCAACAAATTTCATTGGTAATTGATTTTTATTTTGAATTACTGTTTCAAAATTAAATAATTCACCAGCCCCAACAGATAATGGAGAAGTAACCAAAATATCAACGTCATCAGCCTTTATACCAGAACCAAAATAAAATTTATACCCAGCATAACCTAATGCCACCAAGAAAAATATAAAAGCTAAAATAAAAAATCTAAAAAACCAATTTGTTTTGGGAGTATTATCCTCAAACATGGTTGAATCTTGAGAATCAGAGTGTCCAGATTGCCAATCACTGGGAATGGAGTACTCCACAGGTTTTAGATGTTTTCTGTCTTTTTGTATTATATTGAGTTTTGGAATACAGTTTTTTTTCTAACTCTTCCAATCGATTTGGTTTTTCAAATTCATCTAATGACATATAAAAAATTATATCATTAAAGTCCACTAGTTCTAATAGCCGAATTTATAAAGGGCGTAATTTTCTCCTTATTCCCCTCGATATAATCTTTTATATCAGCAGAGTAATTCTCATTTTTAGCCAATGGCTTTACGATCAAATGATCTTCAACATAACCGAGTTTTTCTAAAAGTTTGAAAACGATAAAAATTTCTAATAATTTTATTTCTTCAGAATCTATATTGCCTCCCGAGACGATATTTAATTTTTCCTCTATAAAATCAAAAAGATCTATGTGTGCTTCTTCTCCTATGTAAAGACGACCTAGAAGATGTAATATTTTTATAATTGTTTGTTTTTGAATTTGTTTTAATGATTCAAAATAATATGATTTTAAAAAAGTTACGTTTGTAAGTATCCAACCTGTTTTACCGTGAACTAAAGAAACGAAACACAATGTCATTGATTGTAGTGCGAAACGAAGGCGTGAGGACGCAGTCCTCACGCCTGTTGCTTTAGCATAAACAAAACCAAACTCTCTAGTGAAAATAGATAGAAATACATCTTTTTCGCCAACATCTTCTGATTTTAGAATTATAGCCTGAGTACTTAACTTAGAATACATAAATATATTGTAGCATTTATTTATAAATATCTTTAAATCAAAATAAGTCGCACCACAAGAGTACTTCTATTTTGATGAATCAA
>CAYOAC010000009.1:0-23018 GCA_964401885.1 uncultured Candidatus Saccharibacteria bacterium | reverse complement strand
CACTGCAGCAAAAGCAGCGAAAGCAGCACCAACAGCAAAACCAGCAGCTAAAAAATAATAATCCATGGCAACAGCATTTCTTAAAAATTATAGACAATCTCCACGAAAAGTTCGACTTGTTGCGGATATTGTTAGAGGTAAAAAAATCAAAGAAGCTCAAACAGTTTTGGATTTCATGCCAAAAAGAGCAGCTTTACCTATCAAAAAACTATTAGATAGTGCCATTGCTAATGCAAAAATAAACGGAGAATCTCTAGAAACTCTTGTTGTTAAAGAAATTTCCGTACAAAAGGGGATTGTTGCACATCGATGGATGCCAAAATGGAGAGGAATGGCTCACGCTATCAAAAAACGATCAAGTCACGTTAAAATCGTACTTGGCGAAGGAAAGCCATCAAAAAAGGAGGTATATAAAGCAAAACAATCTAAGGCTGTTGAAGTTGTAGATGAAAAACCAAAAGCAACTAAAAAAGTTACAAAAAAAATAATTAAGAAATCAGAATAATAATATGTCACACACAGTACACCCATACGCACATAGATTAGGAATACTACGAGACTGGAAGTCACGATGGTTTGGTGTTGATAAAAAATACCGAGAATTCTTAAAAGGGGATGTATTAATGAGACAATATCTAGAAAAGAAATTAATGGAATTTTTTGTGGCAGATATTGAAATTGAAAGATCAAAAAATATAATTCGAATTGTTATCAGAACTTCACGACCAGGTATGATTATTGGTCGAAATGGCGAAGGTATGGATAAACTTCGAAAAGAATTAAAATCTTTCATGATTAAGAATAAGATTTTTAATCAAGATATAGAAACAAAAATAGAAGTAGATGAAATCAGATCTCCTGAAAGTAATGCAAAATTAGTGGGTCTCATGGTTCGAGATGCACTTCAAAAAAGAATGCCTTTTAGACGGGTTCTAAAACAAACAGTAGAAAAAGTAATGGCTAACAGAGACGTTAAAGGAGTAAGAATAAGAATTGGTGGTCGTCTAAACGGTGCAGATATGGCTCGAACAGAAGAACTTAAAAAAGGTCAAATTCCTCTTCAAACACTTAGAGCAGATATTGATTTTGCAAGAATTCGAGCAACTATCCCACAAGGAGATTTGGGTATAAAAGTGTGGATTTATAGAGGTGAGATTTTTAATAAATAAAGGCTTATGTTAATTCCAAAGAAAGTAAAACATAGAAAATGGCAAACTCGACGAATTCATCCAGATAAGATGGTTAAGTCAAAAGAAAAAGGGGCAACCGTATCTTTTGGTGAATTTGGTCTTAAAGCAACTACTTATAATAGAATTGCTTCAAATCAAATAGAAGCTGCTAGACGAGCAATGTCAAGACATCTTGGTAAAACTGGCCGAATGTGGATTCGAATTTTCCCTGACAGACCCGTAACCAAAAAACCAGCTGAAGTAAAGATGGGTAAGGGAAAAGGAGATCCTCAACACTTTGTTTGTGAAGTGTTTCCTGGAAGAATTATTTTTGAAGTTGACGGAGTTCCACAAGATATGGCTAGAGAGGCACTTCGAAAAGCGGGTACAAAGCTTCCTGTAAAGACAAAAATAGTTGCACGAGATTAATTTTTGTGTAAAGTATAACAACCAAACATCATGAGTACAGATTTTAAAAAAATGAATACAGAAGATTTACAAAAAGCTCTTAAAGAAAAAAGAGAAAGTCTTTTAGTTGCTCGTTTTTCAATGTCTGGAAGTAGATCAAAAAAAACAGCTAATGCAAAAACTACAAAAAGAGAAATTGCTCAAATTTTAACTCTTCTTACAACAACAAAATAAGTATGAAAACAACAACAGAACAAAATAATACAACAACAGGAAAAGTGCTCAAAGGAGTAGTGGTTTCTGATAAAATGCAAGATACAATCGTAGTTCAAGTTACACGATATTTCAAACATGAAAAATACCAAAAATTTATTAAACAAAACAAAAAATATAAAGCTCACGATAAGGGTAATAAATGTAAAATCGGAGAGACTGTTACTATAAAAGAAACAAGACCTATTTCTAAAGATAAACACTTTATAGTAGTTAAATAACAATTAGTATCATGATTCAAACACAAACATTAGTTTCAATAACAGATAACTGCGGAGCAAAGATTGGCCGAGTTTTCAAAATACTTGGGGGTTCAAAAAGACGATATGCTCAAATAGGAGATAAAGTTGTGCTTGCTGTACAAAAAGCAGAACCAAGAAAAAGTGTTAAAAGAAAAGATGTTCTACATGGTATTGTTGTTAGACAAAAAAGAGCTTTTAAAAGAAAAGATGGATCATATATTAGATTTGATGAAAATGCTGTTGTTATTATAGATAAAACAAAAGGTGAACCAATCGCCAACAGAATATTTGGACCAGTTCCACGAGAATTATCAGAAATGGGTTATCAAAAAATATCCTCAATGGCCCCTGAAGTAATTTAATAAAGAAAGTATGAAAATCAAAAAAGGAGATAAAGTAATAGTGCTCGCAGGAAAAGATAAGGGTAAAACTGGAGAAGTTGTACGATCTTTACCAAAAGTTTCAAAAGTTGTTGTAAGTGGAGTTAATATTGCAAAAAAACATTCTAGAAATAAATTTAGTGCTGATAAAAAAGGAGAAATTGTTGATAAAACAATGCCAATAAGTGTTTCAAATGTTGCTCTTGTTGATTCAAAATCAAATAAACCAACTCGAATAGGATATAAACTTGTAGGAGACAAAAAAGTAAGAGTTGCTAAAAAATCAGGACAAGAAATTAAATAACATTTATTTATATGGAATCAGTAAAAACAAAACAAAAAAATACATTTGATACTTTAAAAGGTACTTTTGGATATACAAATAAAATGCAAGCTCCAAAACTTGTAAAAGTAGTTGTTTCAACAGGAGTTGGTAAGACAAAAGGGGATAAAAAGAAAATGGAACTTATTGTAAATCGACTTGCAAAAATTACTGGTCAAAAACCAGCAGAAAGATTGGCCAAAAAATCAATCGCTTCTTTCAAAGTTCGAGAAGGACAACTTTCAGGTTTTCAAGTTACTCTTAGAGGACCAAAAATGACAGATTTTGTTGATAGACTTATCAACATCGCTTTGCCTCGAACTAGAGACTTTAGGGGTATTAAGAGAGAGGCTGTAGATGCTGTAGGTAATTATTCTCTTGGTATTAAAGAACACACTATTTTTCCTGAAACTTCAGATGAAGATATTAAGGATGTATTCGGGCTTTCAATTACTTTTGTTACTACATCAAAAAGTAAAAAAGAATGTGAAGCTTTCTTAGAATATCTAGGATTTCCTTTTAAGAAATAATTTAATACAAAAGGCGCACCCCTTCGGGGTGCGCCTTTTGTATTAAAAGTATTAAAAAACCACCCAGAAGGAGGTTTAAGTATTTATGCATTTGCGCATTTTTGAAGCGAACATGTTCATGCTGGTGTATCCAACGGCATCTTCAAGATATTTTTTGAGATCAGCGAAAGTGCCCAAAAATGGGGTTTCGCAGACCTGGTTTTCTTCATTATGTCTAATGAAAAGACGTGCTTCCGTATCTGTTGGTCGGGCTTTTCCAAGCTCTTCAAGCTTAGCCAAAACCTCTTTGAAACTATCGGTCTTTAGATCTACTATGGGCAGATGATATTTACGCATTTTTTTAGGGCTGGTTTCATGTAAATATTACTCTTAAAATATAAAAAGACAATATTTCATATGTGTTTAATAAATTTATTTTATTACAACACACTTTTATCTTTAAAATTCCATAAATATAGATAAAAACATTTGACAATCAAACCTTGTCTTGCTAATATACCAAAACCCTTTAAGGGCCTTTTGTTTTATCAAATTATATGGCAAAAACTTCAGTAATCGCAAGATCACAAAAAAATCCAAAGTTCAAATCACGAGTCGTTCGACGATGTTTTAAATGTGGTAGAAAAAGAGGATATATGAGAGACTTCGATATGTGTCGAATTTGTTTCAGAGAATTAGCAAACGAAGGTCAAATTCCAGGTATAAAAAAATCATCATGGTAGGAGATACTATTTCAAATGTGATCATATCACTTAAAAACGCTCAAAAAGCAAAACATACAGAAGTTGTTTTTACATACACAAATATGAAACAAGCAATTCTAGATGTTCTCAAAAAAGAAGGATTTATTTCTAATGTTGAAAAAACAGGGAAAGATCTTAAAAAGAAACTTGTTGTAACACTAAAATACGAAGATGGTGTTCCAGCTATTACAGATGTTAAAAGAAATTCAAAGCAATCAAAGAGATCTTATATCGGTTACAAAGATCTTAAGAGTATTCGAAATGGATACGGAATTTCTGTACTCTCAACACCTCAAGGTGTTATGTCTAACAAACAAGCTTCAAAACTAAAAGTTGGAGGAGAGATTTTATTCACAATGTGGTAATTATATTTTTATGTCACGAATCGGAAAAAAACCAATTGAAATCCCCGCAAAAACTGAAGTAACTCTTTCAGGTAATATTATTACTGTTAAAGGTCCTTTAGGGGAATTATCTAAAGTTGTACGAACAGATGCTGTTGATGTTGAAATCGAAGGTAACGTTATTAACGTTGTTCCAAAGAACGATAATTTAGAAACAAAAGCATTATGGGGAACTTTTGGTTCACATATCAAAAATATGATTGCAGGAGTTAATCAAGAATATGTAATTAAACTAATAATCGAGGGAGTTGGATACAAGGCTGATATTCAAGGAACAACTTTAGTTATGAACTTAGGATTTTCTCATCAAGTAAAACTTGAAATACCAAAAGGTGTATCATGTAAAATAGAAAAAGGAGAAGTAACAATTGCTGGTATAAATAAAGAAACAGTTACTCAATTTGCCGCTGTTGTACGATCAAAGAAAAAACCAGAACCATATAAAGGAAAAGGTATCAGATATTCTGATGAAATTATTCGAAGAAAAGAAGGTAAAAAATCCGTATAATATTTAATCTAAATAATATGATTTCAAGAGAACAAAAAAGAAAAAAAAGACACAATCGAGTACGGGCAAAAGTAGCAGGTACTTCTGATCGACCAAGACTATCAGTTTTTAAATCAAACAGAGATGTTTATGTTCAAGTTATTGATGACGTAAAAGGAGTAACATTGGTAGCTTTTAATTCTCTTAAAATTTCAGACAAGACAATGTCAGAAAAATCAAAAATCGTAGGTCTTAAAATTGCAGAACTTGCAAAAAGTAAAAATATTTCAAAAATAGTTTTTGATCGATCAGGATATCTTTACACTGGACTTATTCAGACATTAGCAGATTCAGCACGAGAAGGCGGATTAGAATTTTAATATAAAGATATATGAGTGAATTACAAACAACAACACAAACACAAGCTCCGGCTCCAGTAAATGCTGGAAGATATTCTAACAACAGAGATGATGCGAATTCTCCAAGATCATCATTTAGAAAAAATAAAAGACGAGTAACAAAACGTCGAGAAAGAGTTCGATCAGAATTTGAACAAAAAATAATTGCTATTAGACGAGTAACTCGTGTTGCTGCTGGAGGAAGAAGATTTACATTCTCAGTAGCTATTGTTGTAGGGGACAAAAAGGGTCGTGTAGGAGTAGGTACTGGTAAAGCAGGAGATACTTCACTTGCTATTGATAAAGCTGCAAGAATCGCCAAAAAGAATGCAATTAAGGTAAATACAACATCTGATATGTCAATTCCTCATGAAGTACAAGCCAAGTATTGTAGTGGAATCGTAAAACTTATGCCAGCTAAGGGAAGAGGTATCATTGCAGGATCAGCGGTTCGAGATATTGTTATACTTGCTGGACTAAAAGATATTAACGGAAAAATCCTTTCTGGGTCAAAAAACAAACTTAATATTGCACAAGCAACTATTAAAGCTCTTGCTTCTCTAAAAAAAGCGCGAGGTGTAAAATCTACAGAATCCAAATTACCAATAACCAAAAATAATTAGGCTTATGCAAAGACACGAAATAAAACCAAAAACAAAAAGACAAAAAAAGATTCTTAGAGGAAGAGGGGATAAAACTGCTGGACGAGGACCAAAAGGTCAAAAAGCTAGAGCTGGTCACAAAATCAGACCAGAAATAAGAGACTTTATTAAAACACTTCCAAAATTAAGAGGAAGAGGTGTAAATATCAATAAAAGTATTTCTAAAAAAGATGTGTCTGTTGCACTTGGTCTTGTTTCAAATAATTTTAAAACAAATGAAATCGTTTCTCCTTCATCACTTTTCAGAAAGGGTATCATTTCAAAAACATCAGGTAAACTGCCTGTAGTTAAAATTCTTGCAACAGGAGAATTAGACAAAGCGCTTGTTTTTATAAACTGCCTTACTTCAAAATCTGTAAAAGAGCAAATTGAGAAAATTGGTGGTAAGATAAAATAATATGATTAAAAATTTTTTAACGAAGTTAAAACTAATTTCTCAAGACAAAGTCTTAAGAAAGAGAGTTTTGTTTATATTAGTAGCACTTGTTTGTGTTAGATTACTTGCAGCTATCCCTATCCCAGGAGTTAACGCAGTAGAATTACAATCTTTTTTTGACAATAATCAATTTTTTAGTTTGATGAATGTTTTTTCTGGTGGAGGTCTTAGTGTTTTGTCTATTATAATGCTTGGAGTAGGTCCATATATTACAGCTTCAATTATAATGCAACTTTCAACTATTGTTTCTCCAAAATTAAAAGAACAGTTTCATGAAAGTGGGGATTCGGGAAGAAAAAAATTCGCGATGTATTCAAGACTTATAACACTTCCTCTTGCTACAATTCAAGCTTTTGGTTTTCTGGTTTTACTACAACAACAAGGAGTGTTAATGTCACTTAATTCTTTTGAATTAGCAACAAATATTATCGTTGTTACAGCTGGAACAATGTTGCTTATGTGGATCGGTGAATTAATAAGTGAGTTTGGAATTGGTAATGGAGTTTCAATAATTATTTTTGTAGGTATAGTTTCAAGATTACCTTCAGCAATTTCACAAATGATATTTACGTATAACTCAGCGATGATCCCTACTTATATTATGTTTGTTGCTGTTGCAGTTGTAACAATAATTGCTGTTGTGTTTACAACAGAAGCTGAAAGACCCATCCCTATTACCCACACTAAACAAGTTAGAGCTGGAGGCGAAATGCATGGTGGTTCAAATACTTATCTGCCACTTAGACTTAATCAGGCTGGAGTTATACCAATTATTTTTGCACTTTCAATCCTAACTCTTCCTCAGCTTATCGGAACACTTGCATCTACTGCAAAAATTGTCTGGATACAGAATTTTAGTTCACAAATTCTAGCATTTTCTTCAAATCAATTATATTATGGTTTGTCTTACTTTGTTCTAGTTGTTTTGTTTACATATTTTTATACCGCTGTTACTTTTGATCCTGAAGCAACTTCTCACAATCTACAAAGATCAGGAGCATTTGTTCCTGGGGTACGACCTGGTGAAAGTACAGAAAGATATATTTCTGGAGTACTAACAAGAATAACTTTGGTAGGAGCTCTATTTCTTGGTTTGATTGCTGTTTTACCGATTATCGTTCAATCATTCTCTGGTATTACAGCTTTGTCTGTCGGGGGTACTTCACTTCTAATTGCGGTTTCTGTGGTTATAGATTTAATTAAGAAATTAGATGGTCAAATTTCTTTGAGAGAGTACTAAGATAAAATTTTAAAAGGCGCACCCTTCGGGTGCGCCTTTTTAAATTAAAAAACCCTAAATAGTATATCTATAAGGGTTTTTACATGGATTCATTTTGCAGATTTTGATTTTTTGCTGTTAAAATCATATACCGTAAAACCTCCAAGTAATGCGAGGATTCCACAGAATATAAGAACAGCAAGAAATATTCCAGTTATGATGTTAAATAATGTTTCCATGGTACCTCCTGGTGTTCTACCATAACACATATCGTTTTTTTAAAAGTTTTCAGATATGGAAATAAAGAATAATTGTAGTACTATTACTCATATGCAAGAATATACAATTATTTTTATTGGCAAATCAGGTTGTGGTAAGGGTACCCAACTTAAAAAGATACATGACGATTTAGAATCAAGAGGAGAGACTTCCATTGAATATTTAGAGTCAGGTCAAAATCTTAGAGATTTTATTAATACTGACACCTACACAAGTAAATTGGCAAAAGAAGTAAATCTTAGAGGGGAACTTCAACCAGGGTTTCTCGCTGTTTGGTCTTGGGTAAATAAAATGTTAGAAACTTTTGTTGGCCAAAAAATTGTATTTGTTGATGGAGCTCCTAGAAAATTAAACGAAGCCTATATCTTAGATGAAATGTTTGATTTTTATAATAGAAAAAATAGATATGTAATAAATATCGATGTAAGTGATGATTGGGCTAGAGAAAGATTGTCAGAAAGAAAAAGAGGTGATGATATACATGAAGAAAGTGTAAATAAAAGACTTGCTTGGTTTAGAGAAAATTCTCCCGAAATACTTTCTTTTTTTGAAGAAACTGGAAAATATAAAGTTATAAATATAAATGGTGAACAAGAACCTGATATGGTTTATAAGGATATTGTCTCAGAAATAAAATTATGATCCGTTGTAAGACAAAAGAAGAAATAGAATTGATGAAACATGGGGGAAAGATCCTTGCTGATATTATGCGTGCTTCAAAAAAGTTTGCTATTGTTGGAGGTAATTCAAAAGACGTTGATAATTTTTTTCATTCAGAAATCGTAAAAGCAGGCTGTACACCAGCCTTTTTAAATTATAGACCACATGGTGCAAAGAGCGCATTCCCTGCAACTATTTGTGTTTCAATAAATCATGAAATAGTTCATGGTGTGCCAAATAGACCTTTTAAAATTTTTAATGAAGGTGATATTGTGACATTTGATGCAGGTTTAATTTACAAAGGGATGTATCTTGATCATGCTTGGACATTCCCGATTGGTGAGATTTCTAAAGAAGCAAGGATATTACTTCAAGCCACTGAAGAAGCTTTATATATAGGCATTAAACAGGCCAAAATAGGCCGACAAATAGGTGATATATCCAATGCTATAGAAGAGAGGGCTTATAAAGATGATCTGTTCGTTGTTGATGGTTTATCTGGTCATGGAGTTGGATATGAGATTCATGAAGATCCGTATGTTCCCAATATTGGTGATCCTAAGACAGGAGAAAAAATAGAAGAAGGATTAGTTATTGCTATTGAACCGATGTTTGCTCTCGGTGCTTCGGATATAATTCTCGAAAAAGATGGACAAACATATTCAACAAAGGACGGTAGTTTGTCTGCACAATTTGAGCATACAATCGCAATTACAAAAGAAGGGCCAGTAATTTTAACAAAATAATTTATGCAATATACACAAGAAAAAAGTTTGGTAATTATTAAACCAGATGGAGTGCAAAGAAGTTTGATTGGAGAAATTATTAAAAGAATTGAAAGAGTGGGTTTAAAATTAGTGGCCTTAAAATTTGAAATAGCAGATAAAGAAAAAGCAAAAAAACATTATACTATTGATCCAGAATGGATACTTAAAGTTGGTACAAAAAATATTTTATCTAAGAAGAACGCTGGAATAAGTGTTTCGGGTCTTGACCCATATAAAATTGGAGAGGAAATTTTATTAAAATTACAAAAATATGTAACATCTGGGCCTATTGTAATAATGGTTTGGCAAGGGGCTCATGCAACAGATGTTATCAGGAAAATTGTTGGTACAACCGAACCAAAAACAAGTGATGTCGGAACTATTCGTGGAGATTTTGTTTTGGATTCATATGAAATTGCAGATATTGAAGAAAGAAGTGTAAGAAACGTTGTTCATGCATCTGGTAATTCAAAAGAAGCAGAAGAAGAAATAAAAGTTTGGTTTAATGCAGAAGAAATAATATCTTATCGATTAATTTCTGAAGAAATTCTTTATGATGTTAACTTTGACGGGGTGAAGGAGTAGAGAAATATTGGTCTGAGTAATGGTGATTTCTCACTTTTTCAAAACATGCTATAATTTATCCGTGGGTCGGATGTTTCTAGATCTTTTTATGTTTCAGGGCTGGCTTATATCGGTGCGTACTGGGGTATGTATCCTGCGGCTGCCCACCTAGTAATAGCTAGGGTACATACCGACCCACAATGAAAAATCCCACAACTGCTGTTGTGGGGTTTTTCATTTGTGACTGTGCTATAATTCTCTTATGAAAAAAAATTCAATATTGGTTCATATAATTTTTTTATCTGTCATATTTGCTTTGTTTCATAAAACAGCTTTGACACTATCTTGGTATTGGACTATTGGATGGAGTGATTCATTCATGCATGCTTTTGGAGGATTTTTAGGTGCCTTAATTGTTTTTTATGTTGTACAAAAAATTGGTTTCTACCCCAAATCTCTTCCTAGAAAGATAATTCTATTTCTTTTTGTTGTTATCTCTGTTATAGCAGTTGGATCTATTTGGGAATTATGGGAAATATTTACTGGTCTTTCTGATCCATTTACGGATTTGATAGACACAATTACAGATTTAATAATGGATACATTGGGCTCAATAATCGGATTTATATATTATGATAAAAAACTTAAACCAAAATCAGAAAAGTTTTAAGATTGGATTTTATGGAGGGGTAGGAGATGTAACTGGCGCAAATTTTTTATTACAAATAAATGATAAAAAAATTCTCATTGACTGTGGTTTGATTCAAGGTTTACCAAAAGATATTGATCCTAATTATGAACAGTTCGGATATAATCCATCTGAAATAGATTTTCTTTTTATTACTCATGCACACATGGATCATATCGGTCGTATAGGAAAATTAATGAAAGATGGTTTTAAAGGAAAAATTTATTCAACAAAAGCAACTTTTGATTTATCAAAACTGATGCTTGCTGACGCATTGATGATAAATCAAATGCACGCAGAAAGAAAAAATATAAAACCCATGTATCATGCATCTGATCTTGAAAGAGCGTATGGATGTTGGGAGACGGTTGAATATAAAGAAGAATTTAAAATTGATGAATTTGCCTCAGTTGTAGCACATAATACTGGCCACATTCTTGGTTCATGTGCTTATGTTTTTACTAATAAAAATACTAAAGAAAGAATTACTTTTACGGGGGATCTGGGTAATTCGCCAAACCCACTTTTACAAGATGCTGACACGGATTTTGAAACCGAATATATGGTTATGGAGAGTGTGTATGGAGATAGAGAACATGAAGATGTGGATAATAGAAAACAAAAATTAAAGCATATAATTTCTGTTATTTCAAAAAGGGGTGGGACAATTCTTATGCCGGTATTTTCTTTAGAAAAAACCCAAATGCTTTTGATTGAATTAAACGATCTTGTTGAGCAGAAACTTATTCCAGAAATACCTATTTTTGTTGATTCACCATTGGCTATCAGACTGACAGAAATTTATATTAATAATACAGAATTTTTTAATGAAACAATCCAAAAACAAATTCAATCTGGTGATGATGTTTTTTCTTTTCCAAGATTAAAATTTACTTATGCAAAATCAGAGTCAGAAGAGATCGATAGGGTAAAAGGTTCAAAAATTATTATTTCTGCATCGGGCATTAGTGAGGGTGGTCGTATAACCGCTCATGAAAAAAGGTATCTTCCTAATAAGGATAATGCTTTAGTGCTTATAGGTCATCAAATCTTAGGTTCTCTTGGAAGAAGAATATTAGAGGGCCAAAAAGAAGTTTATATTGATGGTAGTGATGTTCCGGTAAATGCCGAAATAATTCAGATTAATGGATATTCTTCACATGCTGATTCTTCACAATTATTAGATTATGCTGAAGCTGTAGGAAAGAAATTGAAAAAAGTTTTTGTATGTATGGGCGAGCCAAAATCTTCTTTTTTCTTGGCTCAGAGAATAAAAGATTATCTTGAGATTGATGCTATGGTTCCTGATGAAAATGATGATGTTGAATTATAAATAAAAGGCGGGCCCGTAGGGCCCGCCTTTTATTTATAGCCAGAAACTTATTTCAATATTTCTTTTATAACTCGATCAAAACTTTCTGGGTTTGTTCGAGCAAGTTCTGAAAGAACTTTTCGATTTAGTTTAACTTCACTTTTGTGTAGTTTGTCTATGAATCGACTGTATGAAATATTATAAGGTGTAAGAGCTGCATTTAATCTAACAATCCACAGACCTCTGAAATTAGCTTTCTTTTTTCGTCGGTCATTGAATGCTGATTTTCCCGCATGTCTGATAGCTGTATTAGCTTCTTTTTCTTTGGTACTTCTCCCGAATCTGTATCCCTTAACCATCTTAAGTTTATTCTTTCGGGTTTTGTTTGCGATGGTTCCTCTTTTTACTCTTGTCATATTAGTTTTCTGCTTTCATGCCTGGTAAAAATCTTCGAGTTACTTTGTTTGAAAACTCGATGTTTCTTGTTCGTTTTTTAGAAAGGTTTTTTCGGCCACTCTCTTTTGCATTGAAGTGGTTTTGTCCAGTCTTTCGACTTGAAATCTTTCCATTTTTTGAGACTTTAAGTCTTTTTGTGAATGATTTATTTGTTTTCATTTTTTGATTTTTCTATTATCATTGTGAGACCCTTTGGACTTTTTTTTGCTTCTTCAGCGACTTTGTAGTCGACTGTCAAAAGTTTAAGAATTCTTCCAAGGCGATCCTTCAAAAAATCTTCATTAAGATATTTGACTCTACCCGGGAGGAAGAGCTCTAATTTGATACGATGTCCTTCGGCAAGCCATGAGGAAGCCCGTTTTGCTTTGATACCGAGATCATTCTCGGAGGTGGCCACTTTTACTTGGACACTTTTTACTTCAACATTATGGGCTTTTGCTTTTTGGGCCTTAAGCTTTTTACTTTGTTCGTATAGATATTTCCCGTAGTCCATGATTTTTGCAACCGGTGGAACTGCTAATGGGGAAACTTCAATCAAATCAAGTTCTAATTCTCTCGCTTTTGAAAGGGCTTCACTAGTCTTGATTACGCCATAATTCTCTCCATCTGGACCAAGTACCCGTAGCTCTTTTGCTCGGATATATTCGTTGATCGCAGTTTGATTTTTTGGATTGAATTTTGACAAATTTATATATTGTTACATCTAATCAAGATGAAGGACACTATAACATATATATTATTAAAAATAAAGCCCAGACCTATGGTCCGAGCTTGAGATATAGTGGTCATGTTGCTTGGGTGCGAAAATGTCTGATTATGTTTACAATCAGGCCGATTTGAACCTCTAGAGAACCCCAGGTTATTCTATGTTGATTTTCTCTGCATCCATAGAATGTTCTCCCATCAGAGAGAATTAAATGAGGCATTGGAAGGTCTTTTGGGAACTCCTTAGGAACGGAGTTTTCAATAAAGATAATATCCGCTTTTTCGGGTTCGTTTTGAAGTTTGTACTCGAAATCATGTTTTTTTGACATTAAATCAAGTATTCTAACTAAGGAAATAAAATTCTTTTCTGAGAATCCAATAAGGCAAAGAACGATGGCATTCATTATTATCAAAGCATACTATCAGATATATTTTTTCATGCAATTTAAAAAGTCTCCGATAGGAGACTTTTGAAGGTAGGTTTAACATGGGTTCATTATTGATTTCAATTTTAAAGCATTGAGAGCAATTGTCATCTGCTCTATTACAACAAAATATGAATCAGTATAAACAACCATTGGTTTTTTGCCTCTTGGCAGACATGCCGCATAAGAATCGACGGGTACATTTATTGTTCTGAACTTTGATAGACAGACCGTGGGAATGTTTCTACCGATTTCTTCAGTTATGTCGAAGTTATATTCAAAAATGGCAATGTCTGCGTCTTGAGGATTCGCTACTATTTCAACAGGATTTTTTGAAGCGAAATAGTGAAATATGTAGATAAAATTAGAGCCCCTGATATTCAGCCCTAAATATATTCGAAGGACTATTGGTTTCATTGGTTTCGGACTAATTTTATGCTTTTTAATATATAAGTCAAAATTTTGACCTGTCATTATAAAAGAGTACAATTATAGTAAGTTTATTAAATTAACTTATATATTATGCATATAAACAAGGGATATATCGCTCCAGTTATTTTAATCCTCCTTTTGTTGTCATTAGCTACTGTTTTGGTCTTTACACAAAAAACAGCAGAAAGCCCGATTGTAGAGAAAACACCAATTTTAAGAGAAGATATAAAAAAGAGCACTTCAACTTCAGATATTAAAATAGACAATGAATATGTTGGTATCAAAGAAGATAATTCTACAACGACAAATTCTACAACTACTGAAACAGAACAAAACATTAATTCTACCTCAACTAATATTTTGAATAATGAAGAATAAAAAAACCTTGACATATCTCAAAAAAAGTTCAAAATACAGTTGCTTAAGTATATAAAGGATTTTATTAAAATGAAAAACCATATCGAAAAAATGATTATTGGTCGTCTGGAATATATTGATATTCCAGATTTTGATTTATTTAAAATAAAAGCAAAAATTGATACCGGAGCTTATAATAGTTCGATACATGTTAGTTCGATTATTGAGTTTGAAAAAGATGGAAAGAAGTGGATCAAATTCACAATCTTAGATGACGGAAGGCCCGAATTCAATAACACAATTTATGAAACATGTGAATTTGAAGAAAGAAAAGTTAAAAGTTCAAATGGTGGGGTAGAAGAAAGATATTTTATTAAAATGCTTTTAATATTAAAAGGTATGAAGTTAAAAGTTAAATTAAGCTTAAGTAACAGGAAAGATTTGAGGTATCCATTATTATTAGGTAGAAGATCTATAAGGAGAAATTTTATAGTAGATACCAGCAAAACTTTTACAGATAACAAATAAATTATGAAAATTGCAATTTTATCTCGAAGCCCACAATTATATTCAACAACTAGATTAGTCGAAGCCACAGTAAAGGCTGGTCACGAATGTGTGATTATTGATCATACAAAGTGTCATTTGATAATGGAAAAAGGAAACCCGACTATCAAAGTTGGTGGTGAAACTATAAAGGGTATTGATGTGATAATTCCACGTATTGGTGCATCAGTAACAACATATGGAGCTGCTGTAATCAGACATTTTGATTTGATGGGGGTACCTTCACTTTTAACTTCAACCGCACTTATTCGATCGAGAGATAAATTGAGAAGTTTGCAAATTATTTCAAAATCAGGAATTGGAATTCCAAAATCTGTTTTTGCTAGACACCCTAAAGCCGAAGAAGTTAAAGAGCTCATTCAAGAAGTTGGAGGAACTCCAGTGATTTTGAAATTATTAGAAGGAACTCATGGAACAGGTGTAATAAAAGCCGACTCTATTTCTTCTGCCAAATCTGCTGTTGAAGCTTTTTCTGGTATTAAAAGAGATCTTATCGTTCAGGAATTTATTCAAGAGGCAGGAGGAAAGGATATCCGGGCACTAGTTGTGGATGGAGAAGTTGTTGGAGCGATGGAAAGAAGTGGACAAGCTGATGAGTTTCGATCTAATTTACATAAAGGGGGAACAGCAAAAGCTATTGAAATTGATAAAAAAATAAAATCCATCGCTCTCGAAGCAACAAAACTTTTAGGTTTAACAGTTGCAGGAGTTGATCTCCTCATTTCTTCTAGGGGACCACTTGTGATTGAAGTTAATTCCTCACCAGGATTACAAGGTATCGAAAGAGCAACGAAATTTGATATCGCAGGTAAAATAATTGCAGCAGCAGAAAAGAAGGTTGCAAAAGATATCAAAGATAAAGATAAAGCAAAGTTGAAGAAAAGAAAGAAAAAGGTAAAGAAAGATAATAGAGAATAGAGATTAAATTCCGGCCCCGCACGAAGTGTGGGGCCGGAATTTATATAATGCAAACCTTTTTAAATAATGATATAGTGGCGATATGTCAAATGAAAAAAATGCTCAAATAGCTGAAATATTATTTCCAAATATTGTAGTTGAGGATGTTATTTCAAAATATCCAAGAAGAATTAATACAGAAAATAAAATTGTAACAAGATTTGGTCCAAGTCCAACAGGGTTTCTTCATATCGGTGGATTATTCACTGCACTTGTTTCAGAACGATTCGCTCATCAAGATGGTGGAATTTTTTATTTAAGAGTTGAAGATACTGACCAGAAAAGGGAGGTAGAAGATGGATTTGAAGGTATTTTAAAATCTTTAAAATCTTTTGGTGTGATAATGGACGAAGGTCCTATTGATGAAAATAATGAATCAGGTGAATATGGGCCATATCTTCAAAGTAAAAGGTTGCATATTTATCATGCATATATCAAAAAACTAATTCAATTAGGATATGCCTATCCATGTTTTTGTACTGAAGAAGAATTGCAAGAAACACGAACTCAACAAGAAGCAGAAAAAATAAGACCAGGATATTATGGTAAATGGGCAAAGCATCGAGAATGTTCAATAGAAGAAATTCAAGATAATATTTCAAAAGGAAAAATATTTGTTATTAGATTAAAATCTGATGGAAATATTGATGATAAAGAGTCTTACATTGATTTAATTAAAGGGAAAATTTCTATTACACCAAATGATCAAGATACTATTTTGATTAAATCAGACGGTTTTCCAACATATCATTTTGCTCATTTAGTGGACGATTATTTGATGGGAACAACACATGTGCTTAGAGCTGATGAGTGGCTTTCTTCTCTTCCACTTCATTTACAACTTTTTAGATTTTTTGGATTTGAAGCTCCAAAATATGGTCATATTTCACCAATAATGAAGTTGGACAATGGGACAAAAAGAAAATTAAGTAAGAGAAAAGATCCTGAAGCAGCCGTTTCTTATTATCATGAAAAGGGTTACCCAAAACTTTCTGTTATTGAATATTTGATAAATATTGCAAATTCATCTTTTGAAGATTGGAGAAAAGAAAATCTAACAATTCCATATACTGACTTTAAAATTGAATTAGAGAAATTCAGTAAAAGTGGGGCATTGTTTGATGGAAATAAATTAAATGATATCAGTAAAACAATTATTGGAGATATGAGCGCACAAGATGTGTTTGATAATCTTTTAACTTGGGCACAAGAATACGATAATGATTTTGCACAAAAAATTATAGATACAAAAGATTATACTCTTCAGGTTTTAAATGTTGAAAGAGGGGGTGTTAAACCTAGAAAAGATTTTGCTTGTTGGTCTGAAGTGAAAGAAAATATATTTTATTTTTATTCAGATATGTTTGAAGAATATGTTTCAAATAATCCAATAGAATTTCCAGAAAATATTTCACAAGATGAAATTAAAAAAGTGTGTTTAGAATATATAGAAAATTATCCAATTTATAATGGTAGGGAAGAATGGTTTGAGCATCTAAAAGGAATTTCTACAAAACTTGGGTATTCAACAAATATGAAAGAATATAAGGAAAACAAAGATTCTTATAAGGGATTTGTGAGTGATCTTGCAACAATTTTACGAGTCGCCTTAACAACCAAAACTCAATCTCCAGATCTTTCTGAAGTTATGAGGGTTATAGGAAAAGAAGAAACCATAAAAAGATTGAAAAATATTTAAATATTTTAAACATATTTTTAAAAGACCACTTCAATATTTGAAGTGGTCTGGGTTGTTTACAAAACAGTGAATCTTGTTCCGGGACGAACTAAACTCGCAAGACCTCCGAGGGTCACATTATTTGCTTGTGTAGTATCGTAATGAACTAAATGCATTTTACTCTTGATTTCATCTGGTAGTGTTTTCAATTCAGCGATTGATGCATGTACCGGATTGGTAAGAATTGATGCATCATGAAACATAATGTTGCACCTATCAGCACAGGACAGTATAAGTTCGGGGTCGAATTTTGTATCGCTGGAATACCAGACTTTGTCATCAATAAGAACTCCAAAACAAATAGCATGTTCATCTAGTGTTTTACCACTAGCAGGTACATGTTTTGTTCTGAAAAACTCAACTTTGATTTTCCCAACCCAAAAGACATTCTTGTCAGGAGAATTTCCTTCAAAGTTATACCAATTGGTATGAGTCGTATTCTTTGGTTCATTGTTCTCATTTGCCCCTAAATCAAAAGATAAATAAGGCCAGAGATAAGAATCATTGAATTCTTTTGATCCGTAAATATTTGCTTTAGGTAAACCGTCTGGCGAATATCTGCGAGTGGTCAAAAGAAACGACAAACCTCCTACATGATCACCGTGCAAATGGGTGATGAAAAAGTTTTTAACTAAAGAAGGTTTGAGATGATATTTACTGATTGCTTCTGGAACATTTCTTCCGCAATCAATCAATAGATGATCCTCACCCTTAACGACCAATAGGGAAGTATTGGTTTGATTAGTTGTGAGCATAGGTGCTGTGCCAATCCAGTAGATCTCTAATTTTCCACTGTTTGTCAGTTTGAGAGTCCTAAAATTTGAAGACTCATATTTCAAGGAACTACTTTTTGTTTTCATGGTGGTATCTTGGTTGATCCTCATAAAGAATAAAACTTTTAGGCGAAACAACAATATAAAATGTCTAAAATATAGACAAAAACTTGCAAAAGTTTAAAAAAGAGATAATATGAATATATGAATGAAGAAATAATTAAAATATTAAAAAACCTCGGTTTTGGAGAAAAAATAGCCAGAACGTATTTATCGTGTCTTTTTATTGGTGAGGCAAGTGTAAAAGATATCGCAAAGTTTTCAAGAATTAAAAGAACTTCAGTTTATAATTTTATAGAAGATATGATTGAAAAAGGTTTGATTTATGAAATTAAACATGACAAGAAAGTTTATTATGCGGCTATTTCAATAAAAGAAATTTTGAATAATTACAAGAAAAATGTTGCGGATTTAGAAAATAAAATAGAACTTATAGAAGAAGAAGTAACTAAGAATACCAAAAAACAAAAAATAGATTTTCTCCATGGACCATCTGGTTTTAAGGAAGTATGGAGTAAAATATTTAAATCTTCTGATAAAGAATATAGAATAATGACTGATGGATCTGTTTTTTTTGACTATGTAACTTTTAAATATTTAACAAAAGAAATTATAGAAGAGAAGAAAAAAGATCGGTTTAAAAGTATGCAAATTATACCAGCAACAAAGTACGCTTTAGAAGTAATCGTTCCAAAAGATAAGAAAGAAAATAGGGAAACCAGATTTTTACCGGCTCAAACAAAGTTGGAATTTACCGAAATAATCTGTTCAAAATTCGTTGCATATATTTCTCCGAGAAATAAAAGTAGTATTTTTATTATAGAAGATGAGGTTTTTGCTCAATATAAAATAAAAACTTTTGATATTCTTTGGGAAAGATTAAAGTAAGTCTTCAGGGGAGGTAATTCTAATCCAGTTATTAGTTTCAAAAACTTTTATTTCTTTTTCTCTTGCGAATTGGGTAAATGATTGAGGTAGACCATATTCACCATTTGAAAGTTGAAACATTGGCTTTGAAAAAACTTCAGGAGTTAATAAACAAAGTCCTGTATATAATAAATTATATTGGGATGTCCCTTCATAATCCTCATATATTTCTTTTAGATTTCCGTTTTCATCTTTTACAATCTTACCCGCTTTTGCAGTTGGTTTGTCAGGATAAGCAATAATTGCCCAGGCACCATCTTTTATCGCTAATAGTTTGTCAACATCTTCTTGTGAATAAATATCATCACCCATAAAGACGATAAAAGGTTCATTTAAGAATTCTTTGCATTGCCACAGCGCATCAGCGGTTCCTTTTGCTTCAGTTTGTTCAACATATCTGATCGGTATATTTCTATAGGAATCTCTAAAGTAGTCTTTTATCTTATGGCCAAGATACCCAATTACAAGAATAATTTCTGTTGTATCTGCAGGAATTATGTTTAATTTGTGCTCTATTAAATTAATATTTTTATATTTTAAAAGTGGTTTTGGTGTGTCTTTTGTTAATTCTCCCATTCGCACACCTTTACCAGCTGCAAGTATTACTGTTTTCATGGTTTATATTTTATCATATTGATTTGATATAATATAAAGATGAAAAATGGATTTATCACCCTTTTAGGTTTAATGCTTGTTGCTTTGATAATTGGTTTTTGGTTTATAAAAATGTATCCAACTGCTGGTTCTAAAAAAGTTGAAATTAATACATATCAAGACGCTATTAAAAAAGCGGAAGATGCTAAAAGGATGATGGAAGATAGTAAATATAGATAGATTTAGATGTACAATTAATTTTATTTAAAAACCTCCCCGGAACGGGGAGGTTTGATAAATGAATTATCGATTTCTGAATTCTTTCCAGCGATCTCTGAAACGTTCACGAATCAATTCGAGCATCAAAGGATTAACAAGTTTCGATAGTTTTTCAAGATTGTCACTGATTAAATGGTCTCTGATTTCGGTACCACTTACGTTTATGGTTGTTCCTTGAAATCTGTTAACAATATGAACATTTCTGCCGAAACGATAATACCATTCAACATCTTCTTCGCATCCGCCAAGGAAGGCTACCTTTTGGGGATTTACTCCTGCAAGAAAAAGTATGCTGTCTAGTGCGGTGAACCAAGAGTTATCATCATCGGGGAAGTCTGGCATTGCCGCGATTCTGCAATCAGGGAAAACTGCTTTGATAAAACTCGTTCTGTCATTAAAATTGAACAAGTTTCTCATGGACATTCTTTCATTACAACTTCCTATGAGGACAATGTGTTTGTTGGGGAATGCTTGTATCATTCCGCCGATCATCGCTTCGTGCCCAACATGCATCGGACAAAAACGACCGACAATAACAACCATTTCATATTTTTTTCTGAGATTCTGTAATTCGGATGCAATGGCATCAATTGCGTCTTTTGTAGTTTTCATTATTTAGAGCGTTGAATCTGAAGCTATATTACCTCAATTAAAAGTGTGGGCAAGGGGGGTGTGATATAAAATTAATATTGTATAATTATTTTATGCAAAAGGCTCCTATTCCAAAAGATGAAGATAAAAGATTAGAAGCAGTACATAAATTGGCTATTCTTGATACCAAACCAGAAGAACGTTTCGATATTATTACAAGGGAAGCGGTTAGAAAAATAAAAGTCCCCATATCAATGGTTACAATTTTAGATTCAAAAAGAGAATGGTTTAAATCTTGTGTTGGTCTTGATGCAAAGGAAGGGGAAAGAGGTGCTTCATTTTGTGGGCATGCCTTATTGTCGCAAAGTATATTTATTGTTGAGGATACATTAGAAGATTCTCGTTTTTTAGATAATCCAATGGTTGTAGGTCCTCCTTTTATAAGATTTTATGCAGGATGTGCACTTTTTGATCATAAAACTAAACAACCAGTAGGCGTTTTTTGTGTGAAAGATACGAAACCTAGAATATTGAGCATGGAAGAAATCGGCACAATTATTGAATTAGCAGATTTGGCAGAGAAAGAAATAAATCGTTAAAGATTAAATATTTTCAAAATTAGAATAGAGTATTTCTAAATAAAGTAAAAAATATTTAAATAAAAGAAAACACCTCGACCACCGAGACAATCGAGGTGTCTCTTTGGTAAAGGTGTTGTTGAAGTTGACAGGCTATTCTTCAGAGCCTTAAATTTTAACGTCTGAGGTTGGTAGACCCCCAGGGTTTCTGTACAATGCGATGTAACTTCTTACGGTCAAAACGTTCCCAGAAAGTTTCCGTACAATCAGGGAAAGTGTAATGAGGAGGAAAACTGGTAACTTGTAGTTCATTAAAACTATAATCAAGCCAATCAGCAATCTTCCAAACAACTTCTCCGATAAGTGAAGCTAACGTTTCTGATTCTATTGCTCCGTTTTCTCCGTAATTGCCCTCGTACATAGAATTACCCAGATAAGTGAGATCTCCAATCTTTTCAGGGTAACGCCAATAAAGAGGAAGAGTATTAAGGGTATCGTTCCAGTCGTCGGCATCTACTCCTTGTTGACGCAAGCGACTGAAGATATTTTTGGCAGGAAGGAATTTCTTGTGGAAGGTAATAGACCAATGACCACAAACTCCTTTGTTGTCAGAAGCCAGGCCCGACTCTTCGCTGAGTCTATCGTAGAAGTCGGATTCAGTGTAAACCATCTGGATAATCAATGCACGTTGCGGAATGTAGAAGAACATTCCAGTGCTACGTGCGGTTGAAGCAGTTACATGGTAACGATGATCCGTATTATCCACCGTTGTTCTGGCAAGGAGTGAAAATCCTTGCTGACGCATTGCTTGTTCAATTGTATCAAAGTACGTCGATTCTTGCAGTTTCATTCTATTTTCAGTATTGATGCAACTTAACCTGTTGCATAAGGTTCGTGCGTGATGCACATTCAATATATATAATAACACATTTGATATAAAAAGTCAATCAAAATAAGTTTCATGTAACAGAAAATGCCCCTATATATAAGGGTATTTTTGAAAGTCGGATATTTAACATAATTAAAAAACCACCCCTCGAAACTACTGTTCAAGTAAAGTGGTTTTGTGTCATAAATCATTAAATGTTCACGAGAAATTTAACCTCTGGTTTTCCTCATGACATAATGAATTATGGCAAAATTGATATCATAGACCGCGTGGATAATGATGGCTATTAGAAGACCATAAGTCATCGTTGCGTGAAGAAGAACGAATCCGATTACCCAAGAATTTAACATCCCTCTACGTCCTTGGTATTTGTGGCCATCTCTGAATAGAGAGTTGGCCGATATTGCACCCATTACAAACAATTGAGAGTTTCCTTTATATAGAATGGAATCTAATTGACCAAAGCTGGCGTAATGAAGAAATGGGACAATAATCCAATTATACAACCAAAAGATTGGGTCCACGAATGAACATATCCATATAATTGAACTGCCCAGTGCTATCAAAAGGATCCCAAAAATACACGGAACTATTTCTTTTTCAGCAAACATTTTTAAGCTAAAAATGATACAGACCCCTCCAATTACATACCCGATAAATGTGCCGAGCATCCAATTTGAGAAAATGACACTGATCATACCTAAGCAAATGTAGAAGCATCGATAACCGATTTATTCCCATGTGCCT
>CAYOAC010000008.1:26213-28267 GCA_964401885.1 uncultured Candidatus Saccharibacteria bacterium | reverse complement strand
AGTTTAGAAGATCGTATTGTAAAACAAACTTTTAAGGATTTAGTAGAAAGAGGTGAAGGAAAGATAATAACCAAAAAACCCATTATTTCATCATCAGAAGAATTATTAGAAAACCCACGTGCACGAAGTGCCAAATTAAGAATTTTTGAAAAAATATGACCACAAAAACAAGAACAATTTCATATCAAAAAATAATGATACTTTTCATTATGCTTTTTGTTGTAGTTTTATTTGGATATGCGATTTTAATGAATGCTGTGGTTTCTACTTCTAAAAAGCTTGTAACTTTAGAAGAATCTATTGTTTCAACTCAAACAAAAATAACACAAAAAGAACAAGAAATTATTGCACTTAGAAAATCAGTAACAAAAGAATCTGCTTTGGCACAAGGTTTTGTTGAAAACAAAAATGTGTCATATATAAAAACTGATACATCTAAGACTGCGTTTCTAAATGAATAATAAAAAGAAATTTTCATTCATACATTTTTTTTCTATGAGCATAGTTTTGTTTGCTCTTATTTTGATTATTAGACTTTATGATATTCAAATTAATAAAGGCGAATCTTTTAAAGATGCTTCAGAAAGACAATATGTTTCTTTAAAAAAAGATGAGAACTTCGACCGTGGACTTATAATTTTTTCATATAAAGATGGACGAGATTTTTTTGCAGCTTCAAATAAAACTGGTTTTAATTTAGCAATTGACCCTTCAAATATTCAGGAGCCAGAAAAAGTTTATGAAGAATTATCAAAGATAGTTCCAATAAATAGAGATGATTTTTTAAAAAAAGTATCAAAGACAAAAGACCCATATGAGGAATTAGTTAAAAAAATTGATGAAGAATTAGGAAAAAAGATAGCAGATCTAAAATTAAAAGGAGTTATTTTAGATAAAACTAGATGGCGTTCATATCCAGGAAATGAAATGGCCTCTCAAATAATTGGTTTTATTGCAGAGAAAGACGGGCAATTAAGAGGGCAATATGGTTTGGAGAGACATTATGATGATGTTTTAAAAAAAGAAAATGAAGAATTATATTCAAATATTTTTGTTGAGTTTTATTCTGGTTTAAAAAAGACTTTTGGTGAAGAGAGATTTAATGGTGATATCGTTACAACTATCGAACCAAATGTTCAATCTCATATCGAAGAAGTTATCAACTCTGTTCAGAAAGAATGGAATTCAAAAAATACAGGGATAATAGTTATGGATCCAAATACGGGAGAAATTATCGCAATGTCACAATATCCAACTTTTAATTTGAATGATTTTGGAAATGTTGATTCAGTTTCTCAATATAATAATACTAGTGTTGAAGATGTATATGAGATGGGTTCAATTATAAAACCTATTACTATGGCCATTGGAATCGAAACAAAAGCAGTTAATGCAAATACAACTTATAATGATTTAGGGCAATTAACATTAAATGGAAGAACTTTTTATAATTATGATAAAAAAGGAAGGGGTGTAGTCAATATGCAAACCGTTTTAAATAATTCTCTAAATACTGGAGTTGCTTTTGTCGTATCAAAAGTTGGTAATAAAAAATTCTCTACTTTTATGAAGAATTTTTTTTCAGAAGAAACAGGTATAGATTTACCTAATGAAGGAAAGGCTCTTATCGCGAACCTTGATGAAAATCTTGATATTGAGATGGCAACAGCTTCTTTTGGTCAAGGAATTGCTGTTAGTCCAATTCAAACAATTAGAGCACTTGCTTCTTTAGGTAATGGGGGTTATATTGTTGAACCACATATAGTAAAAGAAATCAGATATGAATACGGTGTTACCAAAAAAATTGGTCACGGAGAATTAGAAAAAGTTTTTTCTAAAGAAACATCAGAAGAAATTTCAAGAATGTTAACTAAGGTGGTGGATGAAGCTCTATTAAATGGTAAAGTTAAGATAGATCATTATTCAATAGCTGCCAAAACTGGTACCGCTCAAATCCCTGTTCCTGGAGGAGGATATTACGAAGATAGATTCCTACATTCATTTTTTGGATATTTTCCTGCCGCTTTCATGGCCTGGATCGCTGCTGTCACAAC
>CAYOAC010000008.1:20609-26203 GCA_964401885.1 uncultured Candidatus Saccharibacteria bacterium | reverse complement strand
GATATTTTCCTTCTTACAATCCTAAGTTTATTGTTTTACTTTATACTGTTGAACCAAAAGGTGCCGAATACGCCTCAGCAACACTTACTATGCCTTTCATGGATATTGTGAAATATTTGATAAATTATTATGAAATAGAACCTGATAGATAAAATAATTATGAAAACAATATTTAAAAAAATTATATATACAATTTTAAAATGGGAATCAATCCTTGTTTTGAAAAGATTTAAACCTCGCATTATTGGTGTTGCTGGAAGTGTGGGAAAAACTTCTACAAAAGACGCTATTTCTGCGTCTTTAAAAGATTTTGTTGTAATTAGAAAAAATAAAAAAAGTTTTAATAGTGAGATAGGTGTTCCTCTTACAATTCTTGGACTAGAAACTGGTTGGAGCAATCCTATTGAATGGATCAAAAATATTTATCTTGGTTTTAAAGTAATTTTTTCAAAAGATTATCCTCAGTGGTTGGTATTGGAACTTGGAACAGATTATCCTGGAGATATGAAGAAACTTATTTCTTGGATTTCTCTTGATTATGCTGTATTTACTAGATTTCCAGAAATTCCTGTACACTCTGAAAATTTCAAAAAGCCTGAAGATGTTAATGCAGAAGATTCTCAGATGATGTTTGGGCTCAAAAAGGAAGGAGTTCTTGTTTTGAATGCTGATGATGAGCAAATTTCAGAACTTGCTCTTAAGTCCACTTTCAAAACTTTATGGTATGGATTTAATGCAAAAAAGAATGGTGTTGCCGTTTCAAATATTGAAATGATTTATGATCAAAATGGTAGGGTAACAGGTCAAAATATTAAAATAAATTTTGGTTCCAATTCTGTACCTTTTGTTATTAATGGGGCATTAGGAGTTCAACATGCTTATCCCATACTTGCTTCTCTCGTCGTTGCAAAAGATCTCGGGATAAATGTTTTAGATGTTTTGCAATCAATGACTTTATATAAAGTTCCTTCTGGTCGAATGAATGTTTTGGAAGGTCTTGATGGAATTACAATTATAGATGATTCATATAATGCGTCACCGATTGCTGTAGAATTTGCTATTCAAACTCTTGCTGATATTTCTGCTGATACCAAAATAGCCGTGTTGGGTGAAATGGCAGAATTGGGAAGATATACACAATCAGAACACAAAAAAGTTGCACATATTTTACAATTAAATAAAATTTCTCATTTGATTACGTTTGGAGAAAAAGCAGAATTTATTATCGAGGAAGCTAACGAATTGAAAATAAAAAACGTTTTTAATGCAATGTCACACAAAGATGCGGCTTTAAAAGTTTTGGAATGGGCAAAAGGGAATACTATTGTTTTGATAAAAGGTTCACAATCATCTAGGATGGAAAAAGTTTCTTATGAATTATTAGCTGATAAAAATTCTGCAAAAGAAAAATTAGTTAGACATGATAACGTTTGGTTGAAAAAATAAAAGTTTTTTAAATGGGTGCAAAAGGGTGGCCCTTCGGGCCACCCTTTTGCATTCCTTTACTTTTAATCAAAAATGTGTTATTATATAAAAGGATTCAAATTTACTATTGTGCTAAACCACAAGGGTTTGAATTGCTCTTCACAACAACATAGAAAGACAAAACGTTTTGAAAACAACATACAACCGCTTGATGCCTCACCATAGACCCGGACTTGACGAGCTCGCAGCGATAGCTGCGCTCAAGTCTCGTCATGGCTACGAAATGTTCGGGATTACTCCTGAAACACCCGTTGAGCTTATGGCTAACGGTGACTTCGAGAATCCGCCCATGGAAGATGTTCCAGGAACACTTTATCTCGGCTGCGGTCGTGGTAAGACCTGTTGGGCTAATGAGCATTTTCTCAAGAATGATAAGGATTCATCCTGTTTCAAACTCGTGGCCGAAAGGCTCGGTATTGCATCATGGCCTATTGTTCACGAGGTTACTCGTGAAGATCGTCACGGTGCTGATGGCGTTAAAAACCATATCGCACAGGTCATCAAAAACCTCTACGACATGGGGTGGTCTGCTCCTCAAGTTTATAAATGGTTCAAGACTGCATTCATTGCCCTTACGAGCAAGCATGCACCTAAGCCATTTAGCTTGAACTGCGAAGCAATTGCTATGTCGATTGAAGCAAAGTTCAATGAGCAATCTGCCAGAGATTGGTACGCTGTCGTTGAGCGGTCCAGTAATTGGGACAGAGCTGAGTATTCCAAGGCTATGGCGATCATTTCGAAAGCCATGAAAGAGGACATTGAACTGCCTGATTCGGAAAAACAGTTTGTGATGGTTGAAACCTATTTGGGTAAAACTGTTAAAGCCTACATTCCGTCGACTGTTCAGACCAACGCACGTATTAGCTCTGCCGCAAGAAGCCTGGGGTGTGAAATTGTTTTGATGCAAGGTCTGCTTGATTTCGATCAGGTTGGCATTATGCTTCAGCAACATCACAAGACTGGACTCTGTTTCTCCTATGTGTTGGAGGAATTGCGAAAGTATGAACTCATGCACCGCGGGTTATTGTCCGAGGATAAACTCGGTGAGTGTTTCGGTGAAGGGACACTAGAAGTTTGTCCGAGCTGGCATGGACATCAAGGTGCTACTGGTCAGCGTTCGTGCTTTGCGGTTTATCATCGCAGTCACAGTCGTCCTTTGGCGTACTCACCCACAGCGATGCCGTTCGATACAATCAAGGATATTTTCATTGACGCAATTAAAGTTTCTCCAAAAGGAGAAGCAGTTGCAGATGTGAATAGTTTCCTCAATGGTGGTCGGCTTCTTCAAGAAGTTGGCTAAGTCTTTCTAGGTTCAAATAAAATCGCCGACGTCGATTAACAAGATTCACGTCGAAACCCTCACTGCTACGGCAAGCTGAGGGTTTCTTTTTTTTATATAAAAAAAGTGTGTTAAAATATCTATAATGAAAAAAATAAAATCCGAAAAAGGATTTACACTTATTGAATTGTTGTTAGTAGTAGCGATAGTTTCTGTACTGGCTTCTTTATTTATTTTTAACTCAACACAGGCAAAAGAAAAGGCTCAGGATGCTAAAATGGTTTCCGAATCTCATCAAATAGAAATTGCTTTAGATATGTATAAAGAAGAAACCGGTTTTATGCCACTATCAATCTCTTCATCTGCTGGCAGAATTTATATGGAAGATACTGATGAATATGCCCAAAACTTACAACCACTGGTCAATAAAGGATTAATACCAAGTATTCCTAAAAGCTCAGACGGAAAAAGTTACGCATATGGGGTTTCAACTGATAAGCAGAATGCAATTTTTATGGTCAAATTAAGAGATGGTCAAGTACATTCAGCGCCTTGTAAGCTAGAAGAGTGTTCTTTTATTCAGCCTTCTGATGATTGTGGATTACCGCCATATATAGATGAAATTAATGAGCAATATGCTAATGGATATGATGACTATATCAGGGAAATGATAATTATAGATCCAGAAGAAAAAGAAATTATTTTAACTTATTCTCCAAATCAAACAAATGCTTGTAACGTTCTTAATCCTAATGCTACTGTTTGTAATTTTTACCCTACAGACACAGACATCCCAAGTCGTACTATAGAATTCACATACGGCACAGAAAATTGCCCTGTACAAACGGCTTCTGTTACAATAACAAATCCTCACTACATACCTGAACCTCAAATGTATACTCTCACTATAAATGTTGCAATGCCGAGTGATGATAATACTTTGATTCGTCTTTATAATGTAAAATCTTCAGGTGAATTTGGTGAACCTGTATTTGAACCAATTGTAAGCCCTGTATCATTTCCACAAGGAGAAAATGTTACGATATTTGCATCAGCCTATAATTCGGTCATGCAAGAATTCATTGGGTTATCAATCGAAAATTGTGATTCTGGACAGTTAAATGGAGACGGGACTCTTTGTGATTTAATTATGAATGGGGATAGAACAATAGGTGTGAGTGAGATACAATAATCATTCTTTTCAATATGACCATCCTAAGGTGTTTGATTTTCCTTAGAAGAATATTTTTACTTTGTACTTTGCGGTGCGGAGGAGAGGATCGATTATGATTCATAAGTATAGAATTTTTTCTTTTTTCTGATATATTACAAATACTTATATTTGATATTAAATTAAAGTTATTATTTAATTTAAATATATTTAAGTTTGGCCCTATCGTCTAACGGTTAGGACAGCGCCTTCTCAAGGCGTAAATCCGGGTTCGATTCCCGGTAGGGTCACAGATTGACATATATCAATATATGTGCTCTTATCTTAGAAGATTGACTAGGAATGCACTAGGCCCAGTAAGCCTTAGCAATACCCCTGGCAATATTAATAGTACAATGTCAACAAACGCATATCTAGACGAAGAAAAAAATCCGTGCAGCTACAGGATTCAGTGAAACCCCCTATGACCAAAAAGGAGGAGGAGGGATCAAGTTCAAAGAAATCAGCCTCTTCAATGGTAATGGTCGATTGTATGCCATGTTAGGAGATGATGATATTCTCCCGCCGACCATTGCAGAGTTCGTGACCGATGTGAGCTACTACGCCAAAATCTCGGAGGCTAATCGTGTCAATCGAGAGCTGGGGATTTACAATCACGAAAGTGCTCAGGCGGAAGTCGAAATTCAAAGTGTCGGTAAAGACCGATTGGGATACATGGCGAAGGTTAGAGGTACGAAACTCGAAGATTGTCGTGAATTGGTTCGCAAAATCAAGACCGGCGTGATTCGTCCAACTGAAAGCTACGATGGTTCCCAACAAGGAATGTCACGTCAGGATCTGGAGAAGGAGTTCCGTAGAACTACTGATCTGGTCGAAAGGCGGAATCAGGAGCTCAAGGGTGTTCAAGATCGACTGGCTCAAGCCGAAAGTCTGAATCGTGAACACCTTGATCGTCTTAATAATTTATGCGATAAATTGAGAATTGCTGAGGGTCGTGTAAGAGCAGCTTACAAAGTTGCGGCCGATCTCAGCAATGCTCGTTTCCAGTGGCCTTGGTGCTTGAAGCGGTCAATCGCAACACTCATCAATCTTGCACTCAATGGCGCAGGTGTGTAAAAGCAACTGCAAATATACGACTACTGGGAAGTCTTAATCAACTTCAATTTACCACCGACCCAGCGGTGGTTTTTTATTTTGTAAGGTTATATTTTTGTTTTTTAAGTTTTGACCAAATATTTTATATTTATATAAATCAGCAACAATCTGTTTCCAATTCTGTCTAACTTTGGTCACAATTTAGAGATGTGGATAAAGTGCTAAAGAAGGGTGGAATGCCCCCATTACACTTGATAACAAAGATCCATTTCTGTTACTAATTGATTCCAATTCTATCTAATATAGCTCACAGATTTGTGTTAAAAAAATAATGGTTTTATATTAAAAAAAGTCCCACACCGCGAAGTGTAGAACATTAAAAAGATCATTTGGGTTGGTCGGGTCTTCCCGAATTTCCACCAGTTAGTTTTTTGGTGACGAAATTCAGAGTTCCACCAAACACGCTTGAAAGAAGTTCGGGAATCTGTTTAAACAATTCCCCTAAAGCCTTATCGATCAGATGAATTGGCCATATGAAAAAGAAGCTTGATATTCTTGAAATTC
>CAYOAC010000008.1:18815-20599 GCA_964401885.1 uncultured Candidatus Saccharibacteria bacterium | reverse complement strand
CGCAAGACCGACCGTACTCAAACAACTTCTCCATAAAAACGCCTCGTACTCTTCTTCATTATGGTATTGGCTTTTGTCACTTTGTTTATACTGTTCGGAGTATAATCTTGAAGCGTCTCGATATTTCCTTTTGAAAGATAAAGCTTCAAAAATCCAAAGGACGATGACGGAAATCACTCCCCAAATTGCGTAGTATTTCAAACCATTTAGGATGCTTAATCCTGAAAGTTTGGCGGCTTCCCAAAAAGTGTGTTCTGTTCCAAAGTATTGACTGCAAAACAGTACAATGATGATTGCGAAGACGAAGGTTATAAAAGCTCCGATATTATCTGGTTTATCGTCATGGACTTTGTATATCGAGGTGCCAAACATTACCATGAATATAGTGCCTGCCCACCAAGAAGTGGTGAGCAAGGCCCAAAAGGCAATAAAAGGTGCTGCCAAGAATGTTAGCAATACTTCACTCATAATCGTTTCTTCTGTATATTTTTTGTTTTTGAACCCCCCGTTTGTCAGTTTTAGACTAAACGAGCCTGTGGTGACATTAATACGTTTATTTGATGATGTCAAGTTGTGTCTAACGTGGGTTACAAATTGACTTTTAATATAATATGTTTTATTGTATTTCTGGACCCTGCTATCGTTGCAGATGTTCAATGATAAATTAAACCTAAAACCTCTAATTCGAGGAAAGGAAACAGTACTATGACAACACAAAAACGGCCATTTGTAGGAGCGATGGCATTTCATCACAAGGATGGCTTAGCAGCCGCCTGGATACAAGCTATGCATTTCGCCGGCAAAGGCGGTAGATTGGCTACGATGCCCGATATTGTTGATGCTCGACTTGAAACCAAACCAGGTGCTTTGCCTTGGGAGACGTATTTCACGACTCTCACTGCTGAATATTATGGTTTTTCCAAAAAAGGAAATCCTATTCTAATTGTTGCTCACGGTATTGGGCCGATGTCCACTATCGAAGGTGTTCACAAATCATACAGTTGGGAGTATAAAGATAAAGATCGTAATCGTCGCGGAGGACGTATCACAGCTCAAGAGTTTTTGGAACTTGAAGCTGGTAAATTTGGAGAAGTTAGTATTATTGACTTGAAAGAATATACTAAACGTTACAAATATCCTTTTCTTCAAATACTTAGGTCTTCTGAAGCATTAACTGACCCTTTGCTTAAGGCTCGATTGGGTCCACGGGCTGAGGAATACGTACAGGCTCACACTGAAGCTGCAAGAATATGGCATTGTCGGCAAGCATGTTTTGAACCGGAGAATAAATACGATTTGCCGAATCACCAGCAATTTCTCGATCGCCGTCGAATTCAGCACGAGCGTGATGGAGCTAAGAATTCTGATCCATATATTCTCAAGTTGAGTGATGCAAGTAATTGTTGTTATCACTTTGGAGGTTCCCATGATTTTTTTCGAGATTTTTTTCGAGAAATTGAAAAAGGAATGGCAATTGGACATTTGATCTCAACTGGCAGTCTTGGCCATGTTTGTAGCGAAGGTAATGAAAGCCTTGTACTTGATGTTCGTTGTCATGAATGGCAAAACGGAGTTCGAGTCGTAGGTATCAAGGAGGGTAGCAATATTCGTTCGGGATTGAACAAAGGTCCGGACCCCTATAGACTTCTGCGGGAACATTGGCGCGACTTGCTTGTACCTAGTAAAAAGACGGGTAATATTGGCTTCCGTGGTCTCATGCAAATTGGTGATCAATGGTTCACTCAGTATCCAAAAAATGGACAAAGAATGGACACTTGGGAACC
>CAYOAC010000008.1:2232-18805 GCA_964401885.1 uncultured Candidatus Saccharibacteria bacterium | reverse complement strand
ACCAGAGCATGTGGTTACTTCTGCTGAAAAGATCGGTCGTCCCGTCATTTTCAAAACCTCCATAGGTGATGGATATCCTGGATTTTTCAGATTCAGTGTAAGCGAGGTTCAAAATATTGCTCCAGCGAATGCAAATGCTTACTTTTTTGTCGGAGATCCAAAAATACTGGTAAGTATTAAAGATGGCTCACCCTCATCTCATGGATGCATGGTTCAGTTCTATCGAATTGAAGCGGATACGTCGAAGCGTATGACTCGCGTCGATAAGTTCGCTTATGATTACAATTTGATGATGAAACTTGTAGAGAGGGAATTGAATACTGGGGTGTGTGATACTCCCTGATTGAAAATCCAACCCTGCACTTGTAGTTCTATCTACAAGTGCTTTTTTTATTCCAGATTTATTTTATAAGGTTATATTTTTGTTTTTTAAGTTTTGACCAAATATTTTATATTTATATAAATCAGTAACAATTTGCTTCCAATTTTATTTACTGTGTTTTTATTTTTCTCTCATAATAGTTTTTGTACTTTAAGTAGATGTTCAGAATTTTGATATAATGTTAAATGCTAAAATAATAAAGTATAAAATGAGTGGTGAAATATCTCTTCCTAAAACCGAGAGATAACCAATATCAAGTATTATTCTAAAATTCCATTCAGCTTTTGTTTTAATGAAATTGATCCAATTACATGTAATTCACTCATTGCTCTTGTTAGTGCTATATAAAGTGAATCTTTTTGTATAGTTTTTCTTTCATCGCTCAAAACTTTTTGTGTACTATCTAAATCTTCAAAGTGTCTATCTATGTCCGTAATTATTACAATATCAAACTCCAAACTTTGAGATTTAATCATGCTTACAAGGTGAACATTCTCTCTTTCGATCGTTAGGGGTAGGAATTTTTTTAGATCAGATGAATGTTTTGCTATGACACCAATTGTCAAACCTTCATTTTCTTCGATTATTTTTCTTATGTAAGTAATCTGGTCTTCTGAGTTGTTGAAAATTTCTTCTTTAACTTCTGGTCCGTCTTTAATTCCTTCTGGAATGTCAATTGAAAATCCTAAATCTCTTATATAGGTTAAGATTTGTTTTGTATTTCTATATATCTTACTTAGGAGTATGTTTCTTTCTTCAGAAATGACTTCATTTATTTGGTGCCATTCTTTTATTGTGCCAATTGCAATTTGTTGCTTCATGTCTCCTACATAAATAATAGATTGAGTATCTTCATTAATTATGTTTTTGATAATTTTAAGTTGTTCTGGTAGATAGTTTTGAAATTCATCTACTAGCACCATTGAATATTTAAGTTCGTCTTTTTTTCCTTTTATCTTTAATTTTTTATATTTTTTAATATAGGAACTAAGTAAAAATATTAAATCAAAACGATCGAGAAATTTTTTACTTTTTTGCTTTTTAAAATTTAAGTATGATTCACTTGAAAGAGTATTTGAATAAAATAAATCTAGGGATTGGAAGGGTGACTTTTTGTATTCGGGTATTTTTTTATTTCTAAGAATATTTAATTTTTCTTGCTCATATTCAGTACTATTAATTTCAATTTCTGAATAATCATTTATGTAATTTATATTTTCAATGTTTAAAATTTCCATTATCCATTCATTGAAACTTGTTATTTTTATATTCTTTATTCCTAGTTCAGGAAGAAGATGTGAAAAATAATCAATAGCACCCTTGTCTTGAACTAAAAGCATTATTGATTCACGGGGATATTTATCAGCCGTATCAGGGGATTGAACTAAATATGCGACTCTGTGAAAGGCAAGAGTTGTTTTACCTGACCCTGCTGGGCCAGAAATTACGAAAGGTCCTTTGTAGTGTGCTCGAATAACTTGATCCTGAGCTTTCTCCATCTGTGCAACTATTTCAGGCAGTATAAAACCTTTCTTTTTATCTGAAAAATGTTTTTGATAAATAAGCTCTCTTGGATGTTCCAAGCTCTCACTTGTTTGAAAAAGAATTTCTCCATCAACTATCATAAATTGCTCCTTTGATAGAAGTTGAACCTTTCTTGTTCTTCCATCAGGTAATTTGTATGAAACATCTCCAGGATTTTCAAATCGTATTGATGCAATAGGTGTAACCCATGAATATATTGAATTATCTATAAATTCAAATTTTGCAAAGTAAGCTTCTTCAATTTTTTCTGAATCTTCAAATTTGATTTTACATTTAATAAAATATGGGGATCCATAAAGAGTAGTTAATTCATCTAATCTTTTATCTAAACCATATTTTATTTGAAAAAAAACAGCCTGGTCATCTTTTGCGACCTGGCTTAATTGTTTGCTATTTAGTTCCGTTATCCGACTAGCTTCAGATTTTACTTTCTTCCGAATAGCATCGACATGCTCTTTTGACATGTCTAGTATAGACTTTTTATTTTCATCAGTCATATGAAGATTTTAATATATCTAATATGTTAAATTAATGCAAGTAATAAAATCCTCCGGGTTTTGAAGCCGGAGGACTGTTTGGTTGTGATCTTTAGTGGATTGCTGAATATTGACTTGCCCCTTCAGCAACCGCCGTGAACAAATTACTAATTGTAACTTTGCCAGGGAATCTGGTTTCCAAGAGTTTCCTTACTGGTAAAGCTAATGATGTTCCGCCTGTCATAAGAACAACATCGATTTCATTCGAGGACAATCCTGCGCGATCTGACGCTTGGTTAATTGTTGAATTGATTCTATTGATCTCATTTATGACAACTTCTTCGAACATCCCTATACTTAGGTGTACGTCGAGGGAGATTTCTGGATTGCCGATTTTGCGATATTGGATTGAAGCACTGTTTGATTCAGATAGTGCTTTTTTGGTATTTTCAACCGCCTCAAGAAGTTCGTATGAAAGATTTTCTTGAATTAGTCTCCTTAGACGGAGCAATTCAGTTCTGTCCAGTGGTGTTTTGGCATTGAAAATAATCCGATCAAGCCCTTCCATACTTTTTGCACTTCTAAGCTTCCATAATCCTCGCCAATCCGTCAGTTGTCTGTAAATATGGATGGGTGTGTCTGTAAAAGAATCTCCTGATAGTCTATACTTTGCACTTTTGCCAAAATAGGGAGGTGTAAACTCTAGAAATAAATTTTGAGTTAATGCATCGCCTCCAATACTGACACCGATTGTTGATATGACCGATGCACATAGTGCATCGATATCTTCTGGATTGTCGGGTATTTGAGCAATACAGAAGTCACTCGTTCCTGCTCCAAAGTCAGCCACAAGAACTTTTGAATCAGGTTTTAATTTTGACTTCATGTTCAATAGTGCCGCTATTGGTTCAGGAATGACAACTGCTTGATCAAAACCGGCAAACTTCATTGCTAGAAGAAGTCTGTTTTCAAGATACTTGTCGCACCGGAGATCTTCTGAAAGGTTAACTGGTCTACAGACAGTGGCTTTATGGGCTTTTGTCCAGTATTTGTCTTCGAAATCATCTTTGAGTTTTTTCAGAAATGCACCGGCCAGCTCCGCAGGAGTCCAGATAGTCTTATAGATTGGGATTGAATCAATTTTTTCGTCAAATAGTAGGGATTTTATCGAAAGAATTCTTCTCCCTCCCTTACCTCCATTTACAGATGATAAATAATCATCCGTCGCTTTTTGTCCGATACTGAATTCAGACCCTTCTTCTGATTCTGAGAAAAACAAACAAGATTTGCAACCAATTTCATTTTGATTGAAGTGGTCTGCAATTTTCGTTCCACCTTCACTAGAAAAAGCGAAAACGGTGTTGTTTGTTCCGAAATCAATTCCTAGATTTAATTTTGATGTACTCATAATTTGTCTTAATATCTAAAATTAAAATGCACTTTAGTCAATGGTAATATACAAAATGAAACATTGAAAACTTTCACTATTTGTCACTTTTTACCTTGCTCGAGAAGGGTAGAAGTGTACCCTTTAGAACTATCTAATCAACATTGTCCTGCAATGTATGCTTTGGCGCTATCACTAGAAGACTCATCATTTAGGCTACAATGTATTGAGAAAATACCTTATCTATTGTCCAACTTATATAAGTATGGTATCGTAATTTTGAAATAGCTTAGGAATAGTCCTTTGCTTTACCATTGAAAAAAATGAAAGGAAGTGATTTGCCGAATTGTCTTTGTGGCGCTAAAAGTTGGGATCCAAGAGGTGGGAGTTTTTCTCCAACTTTGTCTCAACACAATTTTTGGTGTCCAAATTGTGAACGTCATTCGATATTTATGTCTAATGGGGGTGGAAATGTTCTTTTAATGTTTCCTCCTCAAAACGAATCTCTGTCTGATGATGTTATCAATACATGGTTGAATGAAGTTCTCTTGCCTACATGGAGATATCGTAAGCAATGCCTTGAAGAAGCTCGTTCACCTATTGAAGAACGTTGGTGGAATTATGTATGTGATGAAGTTGACGTTCCACGTGGCACTACTTATGATAAAGTACCAGAAGATCGCAGAGAACAATGGAGAGCTTTTTGGGATACTTTGAATAAGTATGTGCTGTATCGCATACCTGGAGAAGCTTTTAAGAAACCTGTCATTCCACCACTCTTACCAGAAGGTCTTACTGCATATCTCTTGATTGAAGGGTGCGAGAATTTTTTCAAATGGGAGGAAGTTAATCGAGAAGAAAGTAATTCTCAAGTTGTGCCTCCTGATCCAATTAGAGTAAGGCATGATGCTTTTTATGAAAAAGTGTTTACTGATTTGAAAGAATCACTGGGAATTGATTTTACAATTGAACATGTTCCAAATGGATATTGTGGCGCAAAAGCTGAACCATGGTTTAAGTTTACTCTTGGAGAAAATACCTTAATTGTTGGTCCTCGTAAAAGGGTAATTGCAATTATCGTCAATGCCCCGAAAGGAATTAGTACTGAAGTTATTCGTGCTGCTGCCATGGAAGTTGAAACAACTTATGTGGCAGACGGCGCATGGAAAACAGATGTTCCGATTGCAAGTAATCTTGAAGTTCATGCATGGAACGAGAATCAATTACTTTCGTTCCTTACAATTATAGGTTTGGAGAGTTTGGGGACCCCTGCTTCATAACTGATAGTTTTTTAAGACCACTAAGTTTGCTTAGTGGTCTTTTATATTTATATTGGCATAACTTAGCAAGGACGGTGTTTTTTTAATTAATTAATTTTCATAAATATTGATTTAAAATGTCGAGACAATTAAATAAAAATATCTCGCAACTTTGTTGCGAGATATTTGTTTTTACATCCATGCAGCGGTGTTCTCTTCGGCAAGCACAAGTTGTTGTGTTGTCGAATCTTTTTCAAATACAGTTACTCCACAGTTTACATAGAACTGTTCATGATGACGTGATTCTGTTTCTTCGATAGACCTATTGGTTAGGATTCTGCAACACAAGTTTATCCATGTTCCGTGACCTACAATTATTACTCTTTTGTTGCTACATGCTTCACGAAGGAATGCAAGGAAAGAATGAATAATATGTTCGATTTGTACACAACTTTGTCCTGCCAAAGGAATGTTGTGAAACCAGCCGTTGATTTGAAGTGTGACTATTTCTTGAGGGTGATTTGCAAGCAGATCTTCTTCAGCAAGCATACTGCCATAACCTCGAGTAATTTCATTTATACGAGCATCGATTATTGGGGTTATTTGATGATTGTTTTTTTGTTTTCCTTTGAAGATAAGTTCAAAGGTCTCTTGGGATCTTTGGTATGTTGAAGCAAAATACGCATCAAATGTGTCCAAACCAAAACGTTCATCAAGATATTTTCCGGTTTGAATTGCTTGAGTTACTCCTAATTCGGTAAGAGCAAATCTATGAGAAGGCTTCTTGAGAATTTGTGTCATGTGATGTCTTCCATGTTTGTTTCCTTCTGACTCTCCATGCCTTACAAAGACTATTAGGGAAGGCCAGTTAAGATTCAATGTTGATGTTGGTGTGTTCATGTTGTTTTTTTGTTAATGTTCTATTACATTTTTAGTATAAGATATGATGATATTTGTGTCAGAACAATTAATATAAAGTGTAGTAAATAAAGATTATTTGTTAATTGTGACATTTAAAATAAAGATTGTATTTAGATATAGAAATGTAGTATAATAACTACACTTATGAAACATAATAATGATATAAAGATAAAAAGTATTACAAATCAAGGTTTTTTTTCTGAATTGGGTTTGTCATCAGGTGCGGAAAGCGTTTATGTGACTCTTATAAAAAATGGTATTTCTAGCCTTTCAGATATTTCAAAAGGAACCCGCCAGTTTAGAGTTGATACTTATAAATACATAGGGGAGTTGATGTTGCATGAATTAGTGATTCAAGTAAAGGTTGGTAAAAGAAAAAAATATGAAGCTGTTTCTCCGGAACTTATTTATTCAATTTTAAAGAAAAAAGAATCTAGGATTATTGAAGGAGTTACAGAGATGTGTAAAATATTTGATACCAAACAAAATGTATTTCAAGTAGAAGTATTTAGTGGTAAGGAGGGTATAGGATCTTTATATGAAATATTGGTAAAAGATGCAAAGAAAAAAGCACAGTTGTGTAGAATTGAATCACCACAAGACTATAAAAAAATAAAAAAATATTATCCAAAATTATATTGGAACAGAGCAGGTTTTCGTGCGGGTGGAGATATTGAAAAATTTGTTATTACAAATCCTCTTACTATGAATACAAGACAAAAGAATCTCAATCGTTTTTCTAAAGGTGTACCACAAAAATATTTACCTTTTAATTTTAATTTCACGACACTTCTTATTGAAGACAAAATAGCAATTATTGATTTTGAACTTGAAAAAGCAATTATAATAAGAGATCAAAGGTTTGCTGATTATATGAAATCTATTTTTTGGATGTTGTATGGTTTTTTGAAATAAATAAAAAAGACACCGAGCTTTCACTAGGTGTCTGAACATTTACATTATGGATCTGTAAATTGCTCGAATGGCATTTTCGCAATCCTGTTCTTCAACACCAATAATAATACTAATATCACTTGATCCTTGATTGATCATTCTGACATTAATACTTTGTTGTGCTAATGCAGAAAAAAATCTGGCAGCAATTCCTGGAGTTGATGTCATTGATCCTCCTACAACAGCAATCATTGCCATGTTGTCAGAAATCTTAATCGTGTCAGGACTGACCGCTTCTTTGATTTCTGAAATTATGAGATCGAGTTTTTCTCCTAGAACCTTTTTGTCTATGATAATACTCAAAGTATCTACACCACCTGGCATGTGTTCAAAACTGATTTCTCTGTTTTCGAGAACACTCAGAATTTTTCGTGCAAATCCTATCTCTTTATTCATCAACATTTTGTTGACTGTTATTATTACAAAGCCTCCACGTCCAGCAATCCCTGTGATTATTCTATCTTGGGTTGATTGTCGGCTAGGAAGTATCATGGTTCCTGGGTGATCAGGTTCATCGGTATTGCGAATGTTCGTGGGAATATTCGCTTCATGAACAGGGAACATTGCTTCTTCATGGAATACATTTGCTCCCATGTATGATAATTCACGTAATTCTCTGTACGGTACTTCTTTAATTGGAAGTGGATCTGCGATTATGCGAGGATCACACATTAGAAGTCCTGATACATCTGTCCAATTTTCATACACGTCCGCATTTAGTGCTCGTGCAACAATTGCACCAGTCAAATCAGAACCTCCACGAGAGAATGTTCTGATGTTTGTGCTATCGTGTTGTACTGCTCCATAGAATCCAGGAATAACACAATTTTTACCGGACACACATTGAATTATCTTTTCATCTTCTCGAATGTATTTTCCAGAATGTGTGAATCGAATACAATCTTCGGGATGAATATAGTCGAATCCAATTGCTTGTGCAATAATGCGAGCACAGAGATATTCTCCGCGACTTGCTGCATAAGCCGGAGACCCATTGAGATTGTTAAGGACATGTTCAATCCGTTTGATTTCTTTGGTGATATCAAAATCTATTCCTAGTCCTTGTACAATTTCGAAAAAACGCACATGCACTTTATTCATATATCCTAGATAATCAAGTCCTGTTGATGCATGTTTTTGCCACATATAAAGAAGATCTGTTATCTTATCATCTTCTGAATTTCGTTTTCCTGGTGCAGATACTACAATTACCGTTCTTTGGGGATCGGATTTGATGATATCAATAACTTTTCTTATTTGTGCTGAGTTTGCAAGGGAAGACCCGCCGAATTTTGCTACTTTCATAGAAATGTTTTTGTTGTTGGTTGATTTTTTTCAAGGTTACATTTTATTCAAAATTAATATTACTCATATAGATTTTAATTGCAAGGTTGTTTAGATTGTTGAATATTATTAAAATAATAAATAATTAATTTATGAATTTTTGATTCAAGTCTTTTTGACAAAACACATATTTTGTTGTATTTTTACCAAGAAATGAAGAGAATTATGATCTTTGCAATGTTGCTGCTTAAGGCTTTGCCTTTGAGTGCAGAAACTCGGATGGTCGTAGAACACCACGAATATCAAAACCTTAAACCTCAGATACCGCTTTACCAAAAAGTCCACAAACCTCTTGAGATTAAAAACATCAATATGATTGGTGTTGTTGGTCCTAATGGGGTTAGTGGTTGGCAGGGTCGGATTTTGAGGGGATTGCGTTTCAAGAAAGCTTCACAAGCTGTCGAAGAACGCTACAATCTTCCTCACAATTTGATTCTTGCTATGTTGATTCAAGAGACCAGCGGTGCAGATGTTTTGCCTAATGGTGTTGGTGATGGAGGCTTCGGCATCTGCCACATGCAGGGCAGTACAGCTAAGCGTTTCAGACTCAATACTTACAGTGGGTGCTACTCACTTGTTTGTAATGGTAAAGACAATGGGAAAAGGGGTAGTTGCAAGCATAAAGGTTCATTTGTGAATCATGCACAACAACTTCACACCATTATCAAAAGGGAAAATTTCAATCGGTCTGTTTTAGTAAAATTTGACGATCGATTGCAACCCATTTTGTGTCTTGATGCTGTGGGTAGAATGTTGGCAGAAGCAATGGATAAACCTCCTGGTTCAAATCTGTATCTTCGCCAAGTTGGTCCATTGAGGCGTGCCTTGTACAGATACTCCGGTAGAAAGGAGTATTTTGATAAAGTTGCTTACGTGATGAGATTGCTTGAGGATCAGAAATTCATTGCTCAATTGCGTAGTGACTTTAACAAGTTGAATCCTAATATGATAATCAACGGTCAGAAATCGGGATTTGATGAGTACATCAAAAGTATGTCTTTGGATTTGGATAACTATGGTCTTGGGGAGTATGTTAAACTTCCCAAGTATCGTCCCAAAAACTCTGAAATTGTTCTAAAAACTTATAAACCTTACGTTTACAAGTGAATAAGAACGGGTCGTCGTCTAAAAAACGACGACTTTTTTATTTTTCTAAAGAGGCAAAATGTAGTGTTTATTTTTAAAATATAAAGAGAATGACTCCACTTTAATTGTTGAAAGAATAAACACAATTAAACGATAATTCTTTACTATTGACAATTTCTAATAATTATGTAATATCTTTGTCAGGTGAATTTAGTTGACTACATCTATTATCAACTAAATCGTTTGTAGCACAATCACAAAAGAATAGGAAATTTATGGCTAAAATGAAAACACGATTCGTATCGTTGGCGGAGATTAAAGTCTCCTTTTTTGTACGGACATGCACCAATAGTGATCATGTTAGATATTTGCAAAGTTTGATTGAGAGCGGGGCTGAATTGCCTTCTCTCGAAATAGCAGAAGGATCAATGGATCTTATCGATGGTCGTCATCGTCTTCTTGCATATTCTAACCTTGGTTATACCGAGGTCATGTGCAATGAAAAGAAATATGAATCCAGGAATGAAATGATTCTTGCTGCATTGAAGGCTAACGTTGGTGGATCATTGCCTCCAAGTTCAAAAGATATCAGTCATGTTATTGAATGTCTTTTGGCAGAAAAAGTGCCTCGAGCATCTATCATCCGGCAGATTAGTGAACAAGTTGGATTTCCACCAAAGCTTGTACGGCGTCATATTGATGATATTCAATCTCTGGTTGCAAAACGAAGGTTGGCCGAAGCTGTCAGTGCGATAGCATCGGGTGACATGAATTTGAATGAGGCTGCCGTAAAATACGATGTTAATGTTGAAAGTCTTAAGGCTGAAATATCGGGCAAACCTAAGGGTGAGTCTTGTAGCAACATTGCTGCAATTAAAACTCGTTTGAGCAAAAAGTTTGAAACTTTCAATCACAGTATCGGCAAGATCATGGCAAATATTCGGGATAGTCTCAGGGATGGGGTTATTTCTGAACGTGATGCCGAAGAAATTATTTTGCATTACACCGAACTTCTTAAAGGGTACCAAAGTAAGGAAACGCAGTGGAAAGCACGCTTTGAAAAGTTGTTTGAGGTCAAAACCAAAAATGACGGCTCTTTATTGTCCAAAAAAAGTTTGGTGAAAAATCAAAAAGCCTCGAGTGGCACCGCTGATAGTGCCCTTAAAAAAATGGGGCTCAATTGACCCAAGACAAAATCATCGATATGAAACAAGCGCAACGAATCACTCCGGAGGAGTTTGTTTTTTTAGCTATCCAGAGACTTCCTGAGCCTGGTAAAAGTACAATTCACACTGTATTTTCAAATTTCAATCAGGCTTTCAGGCAGTATTTTGGTCCAGATTCTGACCCCGTTGCGGTGGTTAACAAAATGCGTGACGATGGTAAAATTGCTTTTCGTATTGCGAAAGGTGGTGCTATTATTGGAATGCCAGGATCTATTAAACATCAAAGTACTGCAGGTGAATCTCTTGACAAGATGGGACTCTCCTGAAATTTTTGATTTCAATTCAATCTCGCGAACAACTCTGTTGTCGCGAGATTTTTTAATTCTTTTTATTTAAAACATTATCCAGTGTTTGAATTATTTTACATATTGTTAACATTATAAGTAGGTGATATTATTTTCTCATGAATACACAAAAAGGATTTTCAAATTTACTAGGTTTATTATTGTTTATTACTTTAGTTGGAGGTGGTTTATTTTTATATATAGAAAAAGTTTCAAAAGAAATGCCTGATGTTGATTTTATCGCTACTTCTTCTGTTAGAAAGTAAAAATTGTTAATTTTATTTTAAAATAATTTGATAGTAAATTATTTTTAAAATATACTTAATGAATGATACAAAATAAATACAAAATTACTTATGGGGGTTGGTTTCAAAGAACCACATTACATTTATCAGAAATATATGAATTATTTTCAGCTGGTGTATCTCGTTTAAATTTATCAAAAGAAGAAGTAACAAAATTTTATGATGCACTTGAACTTGAAAAAGTAACAAGGGAATCTGGATATTTTGAATATGTAAAAGCTACTACCAAATCAGGAATTGAAATTCGATATTATGAAGATGGATTATATGTTTTGGAAATATCTAGTAACGATTTTTTGAAATCACAAAAAATTTTAGAACAATACTTTTTAGAAAAATTAAGCCCAGCAATTTCTTATATATTTTCTTTGGGTGCTCCAACTCCAAAAGTTTTAGCAAATATAAAGACAACACATCCTGTTGTCGTAAGTTTATTAGATGACAAAGGGTTTGATTTTGAAGAAGAGAACAAAATTTTTGGTGAAGTCTATACAAAAATTTCAAGTAATAAAATAAATTTATATAAAACTCCAAAATATATTTTGATTACAGCACCAAAGAAATATAGGGAGTCTTTGACTAATCTTATTGAAATGCAGATTTTCTTTAGAGAATTTAAAGATCAATTAGAGAAGTATCTTTCAATCCATAGGTCTATTTGGGAAGAGATCTCTAATATTAAAGAAGCAAAATTTATACATGGAAAAGAAGTCGATGATATTAGGGGAAAACTAGATGGATATCAAAAAACAATTAATCTAATCAGTAATAGAATTAATCAAATGGGGTCTTATAGTAATACTAGGTCTTCTATTGCAAAGCATTTTGATATTGAATCAGAATTAATTTCTCTTTTTGAATATAAATTCGAGACTTTAAATGATACTTTGTCTTATATAAAAGAGATTTGGAAGATGACATCGGATTATCTGTCTCAAGCGATAGCAAATCTTGTTGAAATAAAAAATCAAAGCACAAGTAATAATCTAAAATCTCTACAAACAATTACAAGCATCGGTGTTATATCTGGTGTTCTAGGTTATTTATCTTTAACTAAAGTTCCAACTATTAGTCCTGAAGGAATAATATACTTTATTATTTTATTTTTATTAACTTGGTTTATGAATTATATAATTGTAAGAAAATATAAAAACAAAAAATATAGTTTGAGTTTTGGTGAAAGAGTTTCAAATTTATAAATATAATAAATAATGGTGGAAAGCTGTGTGTTATAATTTAAAAATGAAACAAAAAGTCGCAATTCTGTACGGTGGTCCTTCTAGTGAACATGAAGTTTCTATTAAATCGGCCCAGAACGTTTTAGCTAATATTGATAAGGAAAAATTTGATGTAATTGAAATTTTTATTTCAAAAGGTGGTTTGTGTAGTTTTGAAAGTAATGAATTAAAAGTTGAAGAAGTTATAAAAGAACTAAAAACAAAATGTGATATTGTATTTCCTGTACTTCATGGAACATTCGGAGAAGATGGTACATTGCAAAAACTTTTAGAAAAAGAAAATATTCCTTTTGTAGGTTCGGGAAGTATTGCTTCAAAAAAAGCAATTGATAAAAATATTTCAAATGAAATATTTTTAAAAAACCAGCTATTAATTCCTCGAAGTCAGATTATTTCAATAGAAGATTTAAATATTTCAATTAATTTTCCAATCATAATAAAACCTATTAGTGAAGGTTCTAGTGTTGGTTTGTTCAAGTTTAATTCTATTGAAGAATATAAAAAAGATATTAAAGACATTCTAAAAAAATACTCTAAAATGCTTGTTCAAGAATTTATTACAGGAAGAGAATTTACTTGTGGTGTCATTAAGGATAATTCTAAAAATATCTCATTACCTGTATCTGAGGTTATTTTACAATCTAATAAAATATTTGATTATGAGGCCAAATATACTGCGGGTGTTTGTTTAGAAATTACGCCAGCAGAAATTGATGTGGAAATAGCAAATAGAATTCAAGAAATCTCTTTGAGGTGCCATGAGATTATTGGGTGTAAATCAATATCTAGAACTGATGTTATTGTTGATTCAGAAATGAAAGTATATGTTTTAGAGACAAATACTTTACCGGGAATGACCAAGATTTCATTCATTCCTGCACAAGCTGATGTCTATGGACTTTCTATGAAAAATTTAATTACTATTCTTTTAGAATCTATTTAAAAATGTTAAATTATTAATAATAAATTTATGATATAATTTTATAAATATATGAAAGATTTTAATTTTTTTGAATCAGCTATAATAGGTTTTCTTGTTGGAATTGTTGCTTCTACTTACATATTATTTGTAGCATCTACTGGAAGGTTTGTTGGAAATATATTAAATTTTGTTGCTTTATCTCCTTTAATTAATTTCTTTCCGATACAATACCAAGATTCTATTATATTCAAATTTATATTTTATATTTTAGTTTTTATAATATACGCAGTTATAATAAATCTTTTGTTTGGAATCAGTAAAAAGATTAATATAATGATTACTTTAATTATAGTATTACTTTTATCTGGCATAGGTTTTCAACAGAAAAAAGTTTTTGAAACACCTGGTTATCTAGCAGAAAGTTCGCCAGTTCAAGTAAATTATCTTGCTTCAACTCAACAGAAAATAAAAAAATATTTTGGCAATGAAGCTGTTGGTGATTTAAATAACGACAATAAAGAGGATGTTGCTTTTATCATGGTAAGAAACGATGGTGACAATAGAGGAGATATGTACTATCTTTCTTCTTCCCTTAAAACAGATGATGGATACAATGGAACAAATATAATATTTGTTGGTGAAAAAATAACTATTGAAAAAATAACTATTGAAAATCAAACCGTTAGTATTTCTTATAAAGATAATATTGAAGGCGATGTTTCATTAGAAAATAATTCAAAAACATTTTTAGCAAAAGTTGTAGAGGGTAAAATACAGGAAATTAAAGAATCGATTGAAGAGGAAAAAATAATAGAATAAGCAGAAATGTTTTAAAATAAAGCTTGTGATATAATTATTAAAATTAATAGTTAACAATTTTTTTATGGGATATGTATTTTTAGCAATAATTTTATTTTTAATTCTTACAAGTATTCGGCAAGTAAACCAATATGAAAGAGGTGTCAAATTTACATTTGGTAAATTTACTTCAATTATGGAGCCGGGGTGGAGGTTGGTCTGGCCCATAATTCAAAGTTATCAAAAAGTTGATGTTAGAACAAAAGCTGTTGACGTTCCAGATCAAAACGCCATTACAAAAGATAATGTTTCTGTAAGAGTAAACGCTGTTATTTACTATAAAGTTAGTGATGCAAATAAAGCCGTAATAGAAGTTGAAGATTTTAGATATGCCATTTCACAATATGCTCAAACAACAATGAGAAATATTGTCGGTGAAGTTACACTCGATGAATTACTTTCAAGTAGGGATAAAATTGCAGATAGAATTAGAGAGATTGTAGATATAGAAACTGATGCTTGGGGACTGAAGGTTCAAAATGTTGAACTGAAAGATGTTAGTTTACCTCCAGAAATGGAAAGAACAATTGGTAAACAAGCTGAGGCTGAGAGAGAAAAAAGAGCCGTAATCATTAATTCAGAAGGAGAATTGGCTGCATCTGAAAACATAGCAAAGGCAGCAGCAATGCTTGCGCAAACACCAGGCGCTCTTCACTTGAGAACACTTCAATCAATAAATGATATGTCTTCAGATCAAAGTAATACTGTTGTTTATATGGTTCCTGTAGAAGCAATTAAGGCTTTAGAAGGATTTGTTAAGAAATAAAATATGGATGAAGATAAAATTTTGGGTCCATTAACTCTACGACAATTAATTTATGTTCTGTTGGGTTTTGGTTTGTGTAATTTTTTGTACGATAATTTGGACAATAGTTTTAAAATCCCAGTAATTATAATCATTGCAGGAATAATCATTGCGATTATATTGAATGCTCCAAAAGTTGTTTTCAATGATGACTATATAAAAAAGAAAAAACTTAACAGTAAAACACCAGAAGAATTTGAAAGGTGGGTAAAAATGAAACAAGCATTAATTCAATCTCAAATTGAGTTTAAAAAAAGTAGAGGGGCACAACCGGATGCAAAATTAGAAGAGATGCTTAACTTGCTTCAAAATACATTTATTGAAAAATAAAATATATTTAATTAAAATTTTTTACCAAAAGTCGCCTCTCATAAAGGCGGCTTTTAGCAAGCAAGGTTACAATAAAATTTTAATCCAATGTTTGATATAAGTGGGTTTCTAGAAAGCAATGTTAATTACTTTACCAGAATCCCTTTTGAAAAATAAAATGTGGAAAAATGATGAATGTAACCTACTCATAGTGTAACTCTTAATGAGTAAAAGGTGTCAACTTTTTAAAAAGTGGATAAGTGCATAAGTCAAAAATAAGTTGATATAAAAGGGTTTTTGTTGTATGCTTTATAAATATTTTACTTACTACAACATGCAAAACAAAAAAGCACAAAAAGAAACAGGGTGGGGAAAAGTTGCAACTTGGTATGATGAGCATTTGAAAGAGGATGATACCTATCATGCACAAGTTGTAGTTCCAAATCTTCTCCGTTTAATTGATTTAAAAAAGAAAGAATCTCTTCTAGAAATTGGTTGTGGACAAGGTTTTGTTATTGAAAAATTTTTACCATTTTCAAAATCTTTAACGGGTATTGATATTGGAAAAGAATTAATTGATATTGCAAAAAATAAAAATAAAGAAATTAAATATTTTGTTGGAAGCGCAGAAGATCCACAAATTTTAAATGGTGAAAAATTTGATGTCATCACTATTGTCCTTGCAATTCAAAATATGAAACATTTAAATCTTGTTGTTGAAAATATTTCAAGGTTACTTTCTGCAAAAGGTCGAGTCTACATTGTTTTAAATCATCCATCTTTCAGAATACCTCAAAACAGTACTTGGTCTTTTGATGATCAAACTCAAATTCAATCAAGAAGAGTTGATATGTATATGACAGAAAAAGAAATTTCTATAGATATGAATCCTGGTAGTAATATCGATAAAAAAATCACACCTTCATTTCATAGACCATTACAAGTTTATTCAAAATCATTTGCAAAATATGGTTTTGCCATTACAAAAATAGAAGAATGGATGTCTCATAAAAAAAGTCAACCAGGACCACGAGCAAAAGCCGAAGATCAAGCTCGAAAAGAATTCCCGATGTTTATGTGTTTAGAATTAAAGAAAATTTAAACAAAACGGGTTTATATCTTCTCTCACTTAGGCTCGACATATTTTGATTTATCAAAATAGAAATACTCTTGTGGTGCGACCTAACAAAATATAAACAAATAAACATAAGAAAAAAACAAGTCTGGTTGAGTCAGTCCACAAGTGGACTGACGACCCGAGGACTTGTTTTT
>CAYOAC010000008.1:0-2222 GCA_964401885.1 uncultured Candidatus Saccharibacteria bacterium | reverse complement strand
GTCTGCAGAATCGTTCGAGAAAGATATAAACCCGTTTTGTTTTATCCTAACAACTCGATTACAACGGCTTTTACATCAGCACCATCTGCTTGTCCTGCAGTTTCTTTTAAAACGGCTCCGATAATTTGACCCATTTTTGATTTATCTCCACCGAAGTCCGCAATCTTTTTTTCTGCGATAGTTCTGATCAAATCTTTACTCATTGTTGCAGGTAAATATTTTTCTATAACAGCTAATTCTATCTTCTCATTTTCTACAAGATCTTCTCTTCCTCCTTTACTGTACTGTTCGATAGCATCTTTTCTCTGTTTAGAAGATCTCTTAAGAACAACTAGGGCAAGTTCGTCTGTTACTTCATCTTGTGGAGTTTTGCCTGTTGCGACAAGTTCATTTGTACAAGCAGAAATAATACCCCGAATAGTAGTTAAGGTTGCTTGATCTTTAGCTCTCATGGCGTCTTTCATATCTGATTTTATTTGTTCGATGATACTCATGTTTGTATATTTATATGATTAATATCCCCATATTATCACAAATCTTTTTATGATAAAATACGTCAATGACTACAATACTTTTGATAATTATTTCAATCTTGTTATTAGCTGTGCTTATATTTTTATTTATTGTTTTATCTAGAATTTCTCAAAATAAACCTCAAGATAATCAATCTAATTTTTCTTTAATTTTGGATCAAATAAATCAAATTAATAGAACCGTTGATGCCAAGATAGGGGATTCGCAAAGACAAATGTCAGACACTGTTTCAGATCAATTCAATAAATCTCAAAGATTAATTCAAGACATTAATAAATCTGTAACAGATCAACTGCTCACGGTATCTGAAGGGGTTACAAGTGTGAGAGAATCTACAAAACAAGTTTTTACAATTGCTGATCAATTACAAAATCTTGAAAAAGTATTAAAAAATCAAAAACAAAGGGGTAATTTAGGTGAAGCTAGTTTATCTCTTCTATTTTCAAACATTCTTTCTCCAACAGATTATGAATTTCAATTTCGTTTTAAAAATGGAGATACTGTTGATGCCATAATAAAAACTCCACACGGAATTATTCCTGTTGATGCAAAGTTTTCTTTAGAAAATTATACACGTTTCGTAAATGAAAATGATGAAAATATAAAAGCAGAACTCGAAAGAGATTTTAAGAATGATCTTAAGCGTCGAATTGATGAAACTTCAAAATATATTAAACCAGATGAAAAAACTCTAGGATTTGCATTCATGTATATTCCTGCAGAGGGTATATATTATGATCTTTTAGTTAATGGTGTTGGTTCAAACGCTAACACTAGAAGTCTTATTGATTATGCTTACAATGATAAAAAAGTAATTATAGTTTCTCCAACAACTTTTGCTGCGTATCTTCAATCAGTATTACATGGTTTTAATGCCTTTAAAATCGCTCAGGGTGCTGAACAAATACGTAAATATGTAGGAGAGTTAGGAAAGCATCTTAAATCATATGAAGACTATCACAATAAATTAGGTAAAAATCTTGGAACGGTTGTAAATCAATATAATATTTCAAATAAAGAGTTTAAAAAAATAGATAAGGATATTATTAAAATTACAGAAAGTTCTGCCGGACTGGACCCTGTTTTGATAGAAGAAGGGGTTGTTATGGATGATGATGAATAAAAATACTCAGTTTAATTCTGAGTATATTGTCTCTATTTTTGGAAAAATTCATATATTTTTACTGATAACACTAATAGTGCCAGTATAATAGATGCTATAATAAATACGACTAAACTGAAACCGTTTTTGTAGTCTCGATCCTTTGGTGTACTCATTTCGTTGTTTGGGAAGTTTACTAGGATATTAAGCCTGGGCTTAGATAAAGTCAAATTTTGGCTTTATTTTTAAATGTATTTATGTCTTGCAAATCTCTCAAAATAGGGTAGAATAGGCAAACATATGAAAAAAGCTGAAGAAAAAAAGGAATACGCAGTCATCGAAACAGGGGCAAAACAATACATTGTTTCTGTAGGTGATCAATTAAAAGTAGAAAAAATTCCAGAATTTAAAACTGGGGATACTATTGATTTTGATAAGGTTCTTGCAACTGATAATGGTTCAGAAGTAAAAGTTGGAACTCCTTACCTATCTTCAAAAGTAAAAGCTAAAGTGCTTGAAGTAACTAAAGACAAAAAAGTTACAGTTATTAAATACAAACAAAAAAGTCGATACTTTGTAAAAAAAG
>CAYOAC010000007.1:17586-29347 GCA_964401885.1 uncultured Candidatus Saccharibacteria bacterium | reverse complement strand
CGTTCTGTAAGATAGATATTACTTCAGTTGTTGAATTTCCAAGGAACATTCTTTCTTCATCTGAGCCTATACCAAAACCCCCCTTGACTATCCCTGTGCTATTTTTGAATACCATTCTGGCTTGTGTTCCTTGTAACTGTAATAGCCCCGTCCCACCTGCTGTACCAACAATATGCAGAGATGTAGATGGTGTACTTGTTCCGATTCCAACATTACCACCAAATGTAGAGTTTCCGGTTCCTGAAACTGTGAGATCTCCATCCAATTGTAAATTACCCCCGGATGAAAGATTCATAACCTCATTTCCTGTTCTACTTGTATTTCTCCAGCTCCAGGTACCGCCACTCCACCAATTTGTTTCTGCTGATGTAATCCCAATACCATAATTTGTTGAGTATAAATAAATCTTATCTCCAACTTCATCAGCAAAATCTAACTGACCTCCGGCACCCAGAGCAATATCGTTTGCATTTGTGTTAAGAACTCCAATCCCCAAACCACCGCTGATATATTGGTTTCCTACAACAGCAAGATTTGTTACTGGTGTCGTAGTACCAATTCCTACACTTCCACCGTTAAAAAAACTACTCCCAGCAGAAGTTATTCTAACAGTCTGAGCAATAGAACTATCATACATAGTCAATTGAGAACTAACACCAGAATCCCACATTCTTGTTTCACCTGATTCAGACTTCAAATATAAAATCCCATAAGTTCCTCCATTTTTATTTACTTCAATTTCACCCCCATACAAACTAGTATTTAAAGATATAGATGGATACGTACCAACTGAATTTAAAGATCTTATACTACCAACAACATCTAGTGTAGTACTTGGATTAGTTGTTCCAATCCCCACATTCCCATTTCCTAAAACAGTAAATACTTCACTTGCACCCTTAAACAAATTTAAAACATCCCCTGTACCACCCTGATTAATTGTTAAAGCTGTATTTGTTGTACTTGCATTTAATGTTCCATAAACATCCGATCTTAAATATTGTGTAGAACTAGCACTACCCAATTTATCAGCAACCATTGCAGCAGGAACTGCACCGAAAACTTTTCTAGGTGACATTTCTGAATCTGATTCTATTGTTACACCAAGATAAAGTGTTTGATTAAAATCTACAGTAGAAATATCAGTAACACTACCCAACATAACACTAAACATTCCGCTTGTTACCTGAACCTTATCCCCGGCATTTCTTGTTTCTGTCCAAATTGGACTACCACCAGACGATACGGTATAAAGCTTAAACACCATAGTATATAAACCATCTGACACAGCTGGACCTGTTGAACTCAATAATTTACCTTGATAGTTTATTTGTGGGTTAAAAGCAGCATATGCAATATTTTCATTAAATAATGCAAAAGGTAAAAGCAGATGTTTTTTTTGAGTATAAAAATCTGAAAAATTTGTATTTACAAAATCAGTATCATCATTCTCATCTTTCTTCAAAAAAACATCTTTATTTTCTTTATAAAATAGATTCCTAGATTGTATAAAAAATATCAAAGAAAAAATTATTTGTATTGCTATTACGGAAGATATTTTCTTAATAAAATTAAACAACATATTTATGCCTTTATAAGAAAATTATATCATGCTTCTCTCTAAAAAATAAAAGAAATATCCACTAAAATATGATTATTTCTTATCTTCTTCTTTTTTACGAAAAAATAAAAATAGATACCACATAATTATCAAAACTATCAGTAAAAGTGTTACGATTGAGACGATTAAATCATCAAAAATAAAGTAATTTTTTTTGATATTAGCTGTAGGCTTTTTTATTTCTCCACTAAAATATCCAACATATCCTTTTATTGAGTCTTCGGTCTGTACATATATCACAAAAGGAGTAGCTGGATCTTCATTTTTAACCAAAAAACTAGATATGAACTTTTTTAATTGAGTATCATAATTAAAAATAAAGCTTCTTGAACCAAACAAGTTACCAGAATCAAAATAAGTTATATAAATTTTGGAATCTATAGGGATATTTTTATTTCTATCAATTGCAACCAAGACTTCTTTTTGTCTATCAATAAAAAATACATTATTTAATTGGGTTATTTCCTTTCCATTTTGGAAGAAATTTACATATTCTTTAATATCGCTCTTATCAAAATCTGAGATAAAAGAATAATCATAAAATGGCCCGAGATTATTTATTGGTTGACCACTATTATCAAAATCTTGTGCTGATTTCTTGGTATAATGTTGAATAACTCCAGTCGAATAATCTTCTTCTCTTCTGACAAAAATGGAATAAAAATATCTTTTATCTTCCAAAATATCAGAATCAAGAAAACTTTGTGCGCTACCTTCATAAATAACTTTTCCATCAAATGGATTCGCCGGAAAAAAACTCTCTGATTTTAAAATTCTTATATAATCAAAACTTGAGGCAGGATTTTCCCATTTTAAAACTAAATTCCCTTCTTTTTCATAAATCTGAAAATTTTCAACTGTTGGAACTATAGACATATCAATACTTGTACTTACACGAATCTGATGAGTCGTTTTAAAACCGTGTAAATCTACGATATCAAAAGTAATAGTGTATGGTGAATTAGAATCCAGATTAGAAATATATAAATTATGATATTTATTAAATCCTACTTCCTGTATGACACCATTATGAAAAGAAATATTATTATTCCAAGTAATTGAAGCATTTACAGGTATATTGGATTTCCAATAAATTTTGATACTTGAACTCGTGGTTTCAATTGATGTGATACTTATAATGGCTCTCAGACCACTTTCTCTACCATTGTCTCCTGATGGTGGTGTAGATGTCGGATTTGGAGGTATATTTGAACAATCATTCGGGCAAGAATTTATATCTTCCCCTATTATTGATTCACAAATAAAATTGTTATTACATCCATTTACATACAATTTTACATTTATGTCATCACCCGCAGAGACAATATAAATATTAAAATTAAATATAAAAAAAATTAATATATACAAATAAACACTCTTTTTTTGAAAAAAGTTTTTCACATTAAATATTTTAACACACAATTTATAATGCGATCGCTGTAACAATCAAATCAGCTTGATAAGCTCCCGGTTCCTGAATTTTATTATTCCCCACAACAGCTTTATAATAAAAACTGGTGTCTGTACCAGCTGGGTGATTTGAATTATGTCTTTCTGAAATAATCATTGAAGAAGTAGCGAACCCTGTCCAACATCTTTCCGGAGTTGTATTCAAACCAGCATTACAAGAAGACCCATCATTTTTAAATTTTTGAATTACATCAATTCCTGAAACACTAAAACCAAAATCTGCCTTATTTTGATCTATTATAAAAACATAATCTGGATTAGAACCAGCTGGAACATAATCAGTAAATTGATATGAGCCTGATTTCATTGCGGGAGAAGTTGAAGCTCTAACAGTCATCTGATATCCACCATAACTATCGGTTATAACTGTGACAGAAGTACTTGAACCAATTGCACCACCCATAAGTCCAGATACATTTCCAATATCTTTAATTCCTGGACCAGTAATAGCAATGTACGCGCTATTCATTTGTTGATATCCTGCTCTCATTTGATAATTAGTTGAACTAGAATTACCGGTAGCAATTTCACCAGAAGTACTTTCTAATTGATAATTACTACTTGAAGAATAACCACCACCAAAATTAACACTATCAGATTGAATTTGATAATTAGTACTCTGCATACCAGAAAAAATAGAGCCAGGTATGATAAAAAATAGTAAAACAATAATTGTTGTTATATATTTTTTTTCTAAAGAAAACATTATTTTCTCCTTAATTCAAACTTTCTTGAAACTACTTTTAATAACCAAAATAGAATCATTAGACCAATTAAAGTTGGGATAACTACTATTAGTGGGAATACAATAAATCTTATTTTTGAATGATCAAACTCTTGACCATAACCTTTATATAATTCTATTTCAGCAGTATATAAACCTAGTGAAAAAGATTTTCCGGGCCATGTAATAGTCTGATATCTTCTTGAGTCAGGTAAAGCAAAATAGGCATCAATTGGAATTTGTGTGATATCAGAACCAAATATATTCTTAATTACAATTTTTCCATATGGAACAAGGTGAACACTACCATCATTCTTGAATACTACTTCAAATGACGTAGGCATTTTTTGATGAAACCATTGACCAGGACCGCTTATTTTAAAAGATTCTAGTTTCCCGGACTCATTAACATCACCGTTTATTCTCATCAAAATCAAAGAACCTATACGTGAAGTTAGTTGTGCCCCACCTTTAACAGTATCCCCGCTCTCCCCAATGTTTCCTGAAGATTTGTTAGATATAACCACAGCTCCATAATGACCTCCTGGTTCAATATTGGCTGGCACATTTACCGTTATAGCAAAAGTTATTCGTTCCCCAAATTGAAGTGTAAAATGATCAATTTCAAAATCAACATATTCATCTAATGGATATGGTGTGTTTTGACCTGATGGTATAAGCACTACTGAATTATTTGCATCATTACTTCCTATAAGATTTTCGACACCGACATTGAAATCAAGGGTTCTATTGGTTCTATTAGTTACAGATATATTTTTTGTAACAGTTTCTCCAGGGTTTAAAAAAATTTCAGTTTTACCTGGTTCAACAACAAAATCCTCGTTATTGTCTATATTTAACTTAGTTATAGTGTAAGCTTCGGTGTTTCTAGGTATTAAAATAAAGAGTAGAAGTGCAATAGATATGTAAAACAAGTTTTTTGATAGGTATGATTGTATTTTTGATTTCATATTATAATGATATTACCACACACATCATACCGCTACAATGCTGTAGCTGTAGCAGTAATGTCTGCAACATAAACTCCTGCTGGAGCATATACACCATTTTGTTCAGCAGCAAAACAAACTACAGTATCGATACCAGCTGTTGTAGTTGTTGCAGCCCTTGTCGCAACTGTTGGTGAAGCTGTTGTTGCAAAATTTAACCATTTTTTGGTTGCCAATGGGACGATGCCAGTATTACACCCCGCACCCGTTCCCCATGTTCCAGTACTAACGTCTGTTCCTGTTGCACTAAATCCAAATTCAACAGCATTGGTAACAGACCAAACTTCTGGTGTGTTTGCAGATGCTGGTGTGTAATCAGCAATAGAAGTTGTTGCGTTTTTCATTGCAGGAGAAGTTGAAGCTCGTACAGTTAAAGTATACCCACTATAATCATTTGTTTTAACATTCCATGTTGTTGAAGCAACTGAAGTGTTTGTACTCATATCTAATGCTGTCATAGTAACATCAACCGGAGAAGTTATAGAAATACCTGACGTAACAGTTAATGTAACCCGAACAGTATCAGTTGCTGTTTGAGCGCCCAATATATCTGGTTCAAAAACAGAAAATAAAATACTCAGAACTAATGTTGAGAACAGAGTTTGAGAAAATATTTTTTTGATTTTTAAATAAGACATCTTTTTTTAAAACAATAAACCACTTCTTTTTATAATAGAAGTATACAGCTTTTAAATTAAAAACAAAACAAAAAGTGTTTATAAGTTTTGAATATTTTCTCTATTACTTTGTTTCCAAAAATTTAGTTTTTCTAAATTTGCAAATTGAACACCTATAATCTTATTCCAATCAGATTCGACTGGGGCTATTTTAGATCTAATTTTATGTAAATCACGCATACCATGGACAGAATCATCTTCAAAAGTAACTTGCTCAACATTTTCAAAATCATGTTTATAAAAAGGTTCATTTAAAAATTCATAAATTTTTTTCATTATTTCTTCTGGGTCTCTAGTCAAATCATCAAAATCAACAAAAAATAATCTATCTGCAAATCCTCTATTTATAGCATCCACGACACGATTATAAGCAAGACCTGTGGGCTGACCTGATCTCAGATTCATATTCGCTCTACCTGCAACAGTTTGAAATTGGAAATAATCCTCTTGAGCTTGCGGGTTTTGGATATAAGGAGCATTCTTTCTCCATAATTTTTCAAAACTAGAAAGTACATCTCTGATATCTCTAACTGGGACAAGTACCTTTACTTTATGACCAAGAACTTCTTCTATCATTTCTAACTCTGATAACCAACCCCGGGACTTATCAAAAATAACTGGTTTTGTGATATTAGAAAAATAACTTTCTAATATTCCCCTAAGGACTCTAATTTCTGCAGGATAATCTGGTGAAGCTTTAAATTCAATTAAATTATTCCAGACATTACGAACACCAAACATTATATCCATGATTCCACTTGTCGCTGTTGCATGAAACCTTGGATTTTGTGCAAGTATATTTGCAAGAAGAGTTGATCCACTTCTGGGTAGACCAGAAATAAAATAATAACTCTTATCACCTTCTTGTTTTTTTGATGTTCTTTTTGTTGCCATAAAATATTTTTATTTTAATAATTCTTTCAAAATTTCAATACTTGTTTTTGGGTTTGCACTACCTTTAGTTTCTTTCATTATTTGCCCTAAAAAAAATTGAAGGACTGATTCTTTTCCTGATTTATATTCTTCAACAACTTTTGGATTATTCAGAATTATTTTTTCTATGATAGGTTTTAATTCATCTGAATTATTTTGCTGTGTTAAACCATTTTCAACAGAATATTTTTCTGGGTCAATATCTTTCATTGAAGTCATACTCAAAAGTAATATATCCTTCGCTGTTCTAGATGTGATTGTTTGATTAGAAAATAAATTAATTATAGAAACAAAAATATTCACATCTGGCAGTTGAACATCTTTTTCATTTTCTAATATATAAACAATATCAGACAAAATAAAATTTGAAGCCTTTTGCAATACTTCTGTATCAGAAATTTGTTTCGCAACTTCTTCAAGAAATAATGCGAGAGTTTTATTTTGAACATAAATTTCGATATCTTTTGATGATAAATTATATTGCTCTGCAAAACGAATTCTTATTTGAGATGGAATCTCAGGAAGAGATAAAGCCATTTTTTCTATATCAAATAATTCATGTAAATATAATTTTGGTAAATCAGGTTCTGGAAAATATCTGTAATCATCTGAAGTCTCTTTTTTTCTTTGTGAAAAAGTTTTTTGCTTTGTCTCATCCCAACCTCTAGTCTCTTGAATTATTTCATCACCTCTACCAGCTTCATAAAGTGTAATCATTCTGTCAAATTCATATTCGATCGCTTTTTCAACTGATTTAAAAGAGTTTAGATTTTTTACTTCTACCTTTGTACCAAAAACTCCTTTTTCTTTTGATATAGAAATATTTGCCTCTACTCTCATCTCACCTTTTTCCATATTGGCTTCACCAACTCCAAGATACCTCAAAAGTAACTGCAACTCTTTTGCAAAAGTAGTTGCTTCAATAGCAGAAGTTATAACTGGTTCTGTTACTAGTTCCATAAGTGGAACACCTGCACGATTAAAATCGACCAAAGAAATATCTCCTCTATCATGTTTTGAAAGGCCAGTATCTTCTTCAAGATGAACTCGGGTTATTTGTACACCAGCAAGTTCTCCACCAGAAACAATTGGGTATTTATATTGGCTAATTTGATAACCTTTTGGGATATCTGGATAAAAATAATTTTTTCTATCAAATTCAGTAAAATTTGCAATCTTTCCATTTACAGAAAGACCAATCTTAATCATATTTTCGATAGCTTGTTTATTGATTGTAGGGAGAGTTCCAGGATGACCAAGATCGATTGGGTTAATATTTATATTTGGGAGTTCTTCATCTGGGTTATTTCTTGATGAAGAAAACATCTTTGAATTAGTATTTAATTCAGCATGGATTTCTAAGCCAATAACTGGATAATATACATTTCCTGTAGCACTTTTGATTTCTGACATAGGGTTATAGTACCAAATAAAAGAGTATTAGCAATTGATAAATTAAAGATAATTAATAATAAAAGGTGCGACCCCGTAGGGGTCGCACCTTTTATTTAACAAACTTAATTATCCTCTCATCTTCTTGATTTCGTCAGCAACATTTTGTGGAACAGTGTCATAATGATCGAATTCCATAACCATAGAACCCCGTCCTTCTGTCATTGATCGAAGTGAAGTGGTGTAACCAAACATTTCTGAAAGAGGAACATGTGCATCAATAGCAACAATATTATTTCCTCTATCTTGCGTACCAAGGATTTGACCTCGTTTTGAAGAAAGGTTTCCGGTAATATCTCCCAAGAATTTATCTGGAACGGTTACTTCAACTTTCATAACCGGCTCAAGTAGAACAGGTCTAGCTTTTGCAGCTGCTTCTTGGAATGCAAATGATCCAGCAAGTTTGAAAGCAATTTCTGATGAGTCAACTTCATGGAATGATCCATCATAAAGTTCTACAGAAACATCAGCCATTTTGTATCCAGCAACAATACCTCTTGTCATTGCTTCTTTTATTCCCTTTTCTACAGCAGGAATAAATTCCCCAGGGATAGCACCTCCTTTAATAGCATTCACAAATTCAAGACCATCGGATCGTTTTGTGTTTTTTGGAAGAGTTAATTCATCAACTGTTCTATCCATCGGTTTGATTCTAATTTTTACATGACCATATTGTCCCTTACCTCCTGATTGCTTCAAGTATTTGTATTCAGCAGAAGCTTCGCCAGTAATAGTTTCTCGATACGCTACTTGTGGTTTACCAACATTAGCTTCAACATTGAATTCTCGTTTCATTCTGTCTACAAGAATTTCTAGGTGAAGTTCACCCATACCCGCGATAATAGTTTCAAGAGTTTCTTCATCTGTTTTTACTTTGAAAGTTGGATCTTCTTCTGAAAGTTTTTTAAGAGCCATACCCATTTTTTCTTGATCAGCTTTTGTTTTTGGTTCAATTCGAAGATTGATAACCGGTTCTGCAAAAACAATTCTGTGAAGTTCAACTGGATGGTCAATATCACAAAGAGTATCTGATGTATGTGTATTCTTAAGACCTACAGCAGCAGCAATTTCTCCAGCATAAACAACTTTAACTTCTTCTCGATCATTGGCATGCATTCGAAGAATACGTCCGATTCTCTCTTTTTCTCCTGTTGTTGCATTCAAAACATATGAACCAGCTTCAAGAGTTCCCGAATAAACTCTGATGTATGTAAGTTGTCCTACGTATGGATCTGTTTGCAATTTGAAAGCAAGAGCTGCAAGAGGCGCATTATCATCTGAAGGTCTTTCAACTTCTTCATCTGTTTTTGTATCAACTCCTGTGATTGCAGGTACATCAGTTGGTGCAGGTAGATAATCAACAACACCGTCAAGTACAAGTTGTACTCCTGTGTTTTTAAGAGCTGATCCTGTAAATACTGGAACTAGAGCGTTAGCGATTACAGCTTTTCTCATTGTTCTTTTTAGATCTTCAAGAGGGATCTGTTCACCAGCAAAAAATTTGTTCATTAATTCTTCATCATGTTCCACAATTTTTTCTACAAGTTCATTATGGAATAGTTCAGCATCATCTTTATATTGTGCAGGAATTTCTTGTTCAACTACCTTGTTACCCATATCACCTTCGAATGTGTAAGCCTTCATTTTTAACAAATCGATAACTCCATAAAGATCTGATTCTTCACCCATTGGTATTTGAGCTCTAACAGCTTTTTTTGTTAAACGATCAATAATGGATTTGAATGATCTTTCAAAAGATGCACCTGTTCTATCAAGTTTATTGATAAAACAAATTCTTGGCACTTTATATTTGTCAGCTTGTCTCCAAACTGTTTCTGATTGTGGTTCTACACCAGCAACTCCATCAAATACAACGACTCCACCATCAAGAACCTTAAGAGATCGTTCTACTTCAGCAGTGAAGTCTACGTGACCAGGTGTATCGATAATATTGAATCTATATTTAAATTCTTTATTTGTTTTGTCTTCTGTGTATGTAGGTGTCCAAAAACAAGTTGTAGCAGCAGATGTAATTGTAATACCTCGCTCTTGTTCTTGTTCCATCCAGTCCATGATTGCAGCACCTTCATGAACTTCACCGATTTTGTGTGACACACCAGTATAGAATAAAACTCTCTCTGATGTTGTTGTTTTACCAGCGTCGATATGGGCAATAATCCCAAAGTTTCGTACGTGGCTCAAAGGATAATCTCGACTCATAAATTTGTATAAATTGTTAATTAAATAAAATAAAACCCCTCTTGAATAAGGTATCGTCATTGTACTGAAAAAAGAAGAAAAAGCAATGAATATTGTGTTATTTCTTCAAAAACAAAACTGCCGAAAATTTTTTGTCGTGGGACCCGCCGATTACGGCATCCAGACTCCAAAAAATTTTCGGCAGTTTTGTTTTTTAATAAAAAAGGTGCGTCAATGGGGTTTCCATCGACGCACCAAGCAGAGCAGTTAGCAGAGCAGTTAGCAGAGCAGACGGTTTACGAGAAGCCGTCAAATTAGGTTCTTCCGGAAAGAAATCACCTTTAAATAGGTTATCATATTTTATTGAATATGTCAAGTATAGACTATTAATAAAAATAGGTGTTATATAGAAGATGTAAGTTCATCACCAACCAAATAAAACAATGAAACCGATCGTACTTCTTATTGAAGATGACCCCAAGCAGACAAAGACCATAGTAGATGCTCTCAAAAAAGTCTTTCCTGATGTAGAAGATATTTTAACTCTAACCGATGAAGATTCAGCTCTGATTTGTATCAGAGAACTGAAGAAGGGCCCATATTTTGTCGTTTCAGGCGTTATGATGCCTTGGTTTAATTCGGAAACCAGAAGAAGACAATTTTTTACAACACCTCCATATGGTTTTTCAAATGATTCTTGGAGATCTGCTGGAACCCGCTTGTGGAAAGAATTCCGTAAAATGTTCCCTACTGTTCCATGGATATATTTTACAATTCTAGATGCAAAAACTATCGATTTTGATGCAAATACAGATTTATATACTGGATATGTTCAAAAAGAGGGCCCTTTAAATCCTCTTATCGAAGAAATCAGAGAATTGTTGTCTATTGATGATCCTCTCGAAGGGACTGATGAAGAAATAAGTGAACGTCTTTGGACAGATCCTGAAATGCGAGCAAAACTACTAGCAGGATTAGCGACTCCACTTGAAGAATGTTGGAGAATGCCAGATTCAGTACCTTGATGTTTCATTCTGTCTGATAATCCGTATAAATACTATGTATTATGCGGATTTTTAAATAAACAAAACTGCCGAAAATTTTTTGTCGTGGGACCCGCCGATTACGGCATCCAGACTCCAAAAAATTTTCGGCAGTTTTGTTTATATAAAATTAGATTACCAAGCGAAGTGGGCAAACGCTTTGTTGGCTTCTGCCATTTTGTGTGTATCTTCTTTCTTTTTCACAGCTGTTCCTTCGTTTTTACTTGCAAGTAGAAGTTCTTCTGAAAGTCTTTTGTACATAGGTGTACCCTTTTTTGATTGAGCAGCTTGAATCATCCAACTCATAGCTAAGAAGTTTCTTCTTTCTGGTCGAACCTCTCGTGGAACTTGATAATTAGCTCCCCCAACCCGTCTTGAACGAATTTCCATTACAGGTGAAGCATTCTTAAGTGCCATATCAAAAATTTCTAGTGGATTTTCAACTTCTGCCTTCTTTTTGATTTCATCAAAAGCTTGATATACAATCTTTCGAGCGATATCTTTTTTACCTCTTTCCATAATATGATTAATGAATTTTGAAACTTTCACTGAACTATATCGTGAATCTGGTTTTGGTATATTTCTATTTTTTACTGGTCTTCGCATGATATTTTAAATTATTTAGCAGCTTT
>CAYOAC010000007.1:0-17576 GCA_964401885.1 uncultured Candidatus Saccharibacteria bacterium | reverse complement strand
ATCGACTTTTGCCTCGTTTTTGAACTCCTTCTGAGTCAAGAACTCCTCGAACCACTGTATATCTAATGTTAACGTCCTTTACTCGCCCTCCTCGTAATAGAACAACTGAGTGTTCTTGTAGATTGTGACCCATTCCTGGGATATAGGCAGTTACTTCAAGACCGTTAGTAAGTCGAACTCTAGCAATCTTTCTAATAGCTGAGTTAGGTTTTCTAGGTGTCTTTGTTGTTACTTTTGTACAAACACCTCTTTTGAAAGGAGCATTGTAAAATGAAGGTCGGTTTTTGAGGGTATTAAATCCACGAGTAAGAGCAACCGCTTTTGATTTTCGTCCAGCTGTTCCTCGGGCTTTTTTAACTAATTGATTTATTGTTGGCATATTTAAATGTATGTAGGTCGTACTTTAATACAAAAGTTTTAATTTTGCAAGTGTTTTATTTGGCTATATCTAATTTTTATCAAAAACCTAAGGCAGTTTTCTAATTTTAGGCTGTTTGTTGACCAAATCAAAATCAAAAAGTGTTCCAACATAAGCAGTTGTTGAGCTAGATATTTGAGAAAATGTAGATCCTATTTCTGATAAATTTCTACCAATATTAAAAGATATAAAACCAAAAGAATAAGCTACTTTTTGAACGAATATATCTAGAATATTTGATGAAATGCTCTCAGAAGCATATTTATAACCCCCCGAAACATTCGCAGAGAAAGCATTAATATTAATTCCGGCGACATTACTTTGTTCTTCGATATTTAGTATTGTTGCATATTTATTGAGAATATCACTACTTCCGACAACAAAACATTCTCCTACAAGTTTATAACCTTTTAAAACAAAATTACCAATATTGGGTAAATTTTGAGCAGATTGACAAATAGCTTCTCCTTGAAGGACATACGCTGCAAGATAAACATTACCGATATTTTTTAGAGAAACATAAGTTCTATAGGGTAATTCACCCAAAACATTAAAATATTGCCAATATCCATCAGCCAAATACTCGCTAAAAGCAAAGATGTTTGCAACTTTTGGGATAACGGTGGCTTGCATATAAATAGTGTCCTGTATACCCTGACTTATATTTCCTGAAAAATCTGTCACCGATATGGAACTTGTTGGGATTTGATTACTAAATACAAAGTTTTCTTTAGAAATATTTTTAATAAAAGTTGGTATAAAAAGAACCAGAGCCAAAACAGCAACAGCAACGAACTGACTAGGAATAAAGAACTTGATAGATTTTTTGGATTCATTATTCAAAATTTCTCTTTTAACTTCTTCTTGAGGAATTTTTGCATTTTCTTTAGATTTTCTTTTATTGGCCTCAAATTCTAATCTTATTTTAGAGAATTTTTTGGATAATTCTTTTTTCTTTTCTTGAAGTTCAATTTCGTGTCTTTTTTTAAAATCTTCTAATTCCCCTAACAGAACGAACCATTCTCGCCCTCTTTGAATACCTGCAATCTTATTTTGACGACATAATCTAGAAATATAATCATGAGTATAACCAAGAGAAGAACCTGCATCTTTTGAAGATAGATATCCTTTTAATTCCTCGGTTCTTTTTATCATTAATTACATTGTATCAAAGAAAAAACAAAAATATTAAAAATAGATTATATTTTGTGGATATTTCGTTCAAAATTTATTTTTAAAATTTTACAAAAGATTTATTCCTGCCAAAGTTTCAACAAAAGACATTATGATCATGAAAATTGGATTCCAAAGAAATAAAACAAAAAACAAAACAATAAAGATCCCATATCTTTGAGAAAAATATTCGAACTTTTCTACAGTTTTTGATGGTAACAACAAAGAAACAATTCGATATCCATCCAATGGTGGAATTGGTATAAGATTAAAGAATGCTAGAACTGAGTTAATGATTACAATAATAGAACTGAGTTCTACAAAAACTGGATCCATACCAAGAGTCCCAGACATCCTAATTAGAACAATAAAAACTCCCGCAATAATAATGTTTGAAATAGGACCTGCAATAGCTGTGGCAAATTCACCCAATCTTCTGTTTTTAAAATTATAAGGGTTTATTGGAACCGGTTTTGCCCAACCAAGAATCAAACCTCCTGGCAAAATAGCCATAATTAAAGGCAATATAATAGAACCCAACGGGTCTATATGTTTTATAGGGTTAAAAGTTAAACGGCCTTGATATTTGGCAGTCAAATCACCAAAACGATAAGCCATATAGCCATGAGAAACTTCATGAACAACAACTGAAAAAACCAAAACGATGATTGAAAATATTATTAGTGACATAGTTATTGCATTATAGTGGATTTATGGTAACATGGCAAAACATAACTAAATAAATATGAAAGTTTGCCCAATAACAAAAAGTAAATCTCAAGTAGGCGGCGGTTATTCAAACCGAACCCGTGCTACTCAATTCAACCCAACAGGAAAGAGACGAAGACAAATTAATTTACAAGACAAAAAGATTTTTGTTCCAGAATTAAATAAATCTGTAAAAGTTAGAGTATCAACAAGGGGTATCAAAACCATAAAGAAAAATGGTGCATATACTACTTTGAAAAAAGCTGGCTTGGTCAAATAATTTATTTATTTCAACACTATTACCATCAGAGGATACTACGAGAGTAGTATCCTCTTTTGTATTCCAAATTGTTGAACTCGCTAATTTTAAAATATCCAAAGCTTCTTTACTTGGATGACCGTAAGAATTTTCACCAACTGAGATAATTGAAAATTTTGGTTTTATTTTTTGAATAAATTGCTCATCGCTAGAATATTTTGAACCATGGTGTGCGACTTTTAAAACATCTACTGGAGTTTTTATATTATTCATAATATTTAATTCTACAGGTTTACTTATGTCCCCCGTCATCAATATTGTGCTACTACCATATGACACCAAAGCAACCAATGAACAGTCGTTTTCATTTTTATATATATTAAAACAATTTGAATCTGGATTAATTATTTTAAAATCGTTATTTATTTTTGTTCCAAAAGTAAAATTATCTCCCTTTTTTAAAATTTCTACAGTAGCATTTTCTTGTTTTAATCTTTGTAAAATTTCTTTTTCTACTTCTATTTGACCAAAAAATTCACTAACAAAAACTTTTTTAACTTTATACCTATCTAAAATATCTATCATTGCACCAACATGATCAAGATCTCCATGTGTTAACAAAACATAATCAATTGTTTTATCATACCAAGGGAGAGCTTTATCTAATTGTCTAAAAACTTTTGAATCCTTACCCGTATCAACAAGTATATTTTCTCCTGTTGGATATCTAAATAAGGCAGAATCCCCTTGTCCTACATCAAGAAAATAAACTTTTAAATCCTGATTAAAAGACGTCAAAGTCAAAAATTGCAAAATAGTTAAAATTAAAAGACCGAGAGTTGAAGAGAAGATGTAGTTTTTCATTTGTTTATTCTAATCTATCAAATATAAATTATCTATAAATTAAATCTAAATTAAAATTTTAATTTTTCCCCATGTTATAATCTACCCATGTCAAAATTCACAGCAAAACAATTTAATATCAGAACATTACAAGGATTAAGTGAAAAAACTATTGCAGAACACATAAAACTTTATGAAGGCTATGTAAAACATGCAAATCTTATTTTAGAAAAAATTGAATCTCTCAAAGGTAATCCTGATTCAAATTATGAATTGTCAGAAGCAAGAAGAAGATTTGGGTTTGAATTTGATGGAATGAGAAATCATGAATTATATTTTGGTGCTTTGGAGGGTGCATCGGAGGCACTTTCTGAGGGTTCAAAATTAAGTCAAAAAATTACAAAGGACTTTGGCTCTATGGAAAACTGGATGAACGACTTTAAAACTCTAGCTAAAACAAGAGGTATAGGTTGGGCAATTCTATATTATGATAAAGAAACTAATTCGCTTTTCAATAGTTGGGTAGACGAACAACATCTTGGTCATCTAGTCGGTTTAAAACCTATTCTAGCTCTCGATATGTGGGAACATTCTTTTGTTGCAGATTATCAACCAAGTGGTAAACCTCAATATATAGACGATTATCTTTCACAAATTAACTGGGCTTTTGTGGAACAAATTTTTGATAGTGTTTCTCTATAAATTCAATAGTCGTATATCTATTATTTAAAAAAATAATAACCGACAAAGTAAATAAATATATTATAAACGTAAAATTCGGGCTAACTTTTAATTCTATTCTAGGTAAAGATGAGGTGACCCGTGCAACACCAAAAATATATCTGCTCATAATTTCCAATACTAATGTATCTACTCCTATAAACACATGGCAAATATTTAAAATTAAGCCCACAAAAGAAATTAACATGAATATCGGTATAATTAAAAGAACAAGAATGTTAGATAATATTCCATATAGAGATATGGAATCTGAAAGATAAAGAATATAGAAAGAAATAAAAATAAAAACCCAAATGGTTGTCCCCACATATTCTGGAATATATTTTATTTTCCTATACACAATAAGGGAAAATGTAGCAAGAAATGATAAATGAAAACCTATATCAAAAATAGAAAAAGGATTTATTAGAATCATAATGCAGGAAACTGACAACAAAGCATTTATACCATTATTTGATCTATGAAATATTCTTGAAAAAATTAAGATAACCCCCATCATCGAAGCTCTAATTACGGAAGCATCAAAACCAACAAGCAATACAAATAAAAATATAAAAACGGAAGCGAAAATGACCTTAATATACCTATTAAAATTCCTGAGAATAATAAAGATGAATAAAATTATCAAAGAAATGTTGTACCCCGATACAACAAGAATATGGCTAAGATTTGAATTATTAAAAATTTGTTTTTCCTCTTTTGATAATTCATCTTTTTCACCCAGGAACATACCAAGGATTAACGAACTTGTATAAGGAGAAAATCTTTCTAAACTCTTTTCTCTAACAAAAATCTTAAAACTAAAAAGTTTTAGCATAATTTTTTCTTTCAGGGTTTTTGGTTTTAAATTATTTATTTCTATTATTTTAGGGTTCCAAACAATATACTGAACATTTAATTTTTTATAATATTTTTGCCAAACAAGATCTTCGTTTCTTATGTCATTAAACTTCCCAGATAAATTCAACTCGGTTAAATATGGAAATTTTTGAAAAAATTCTGTAAAAACAAGAATGTTTGTTTTGGAATTTTCTACATGAAAAACATATTGATTGTTTGAGTATTTATAATTTGGAAAAGTTTCTAATTTTACCTTTGTATCGATTTCTGTTTTATCCTTATAAATAAAGCCTGAATTAAAAATATTTTCTTTATCTTTTATACTAAATTGAACATAATTAAAAATTAAATACCCCAATAAAATAAAAATTACTAATACAAAAAATGGTTTTTTTACTTGAAATAAAAACCGAAAAATAATGAGTGGAGTAGAAAATATAAAGATGAAAGATGCATAAAAAAAATCTTGATAGCCAATAAGTACACTTATACAAGTAAATATAAAAACATAAAAAACAGAAAGGTTTACCACATATAACTTGTATATGAATATACAAGTTATCAAAAGTATTTATTTTATTTTTACCCTATTTATTCTTAATTAATATATTAGATGAATTATTTATAGTTTGATAGAAATGAACACAAATATTATTGATGAGTTTACATTAACGGGGGTATATTTTTCTTTTATATTAATTGGTCTTTGTATTCCAATAGCAAAGATTATTATTGAAATAATAAAGAATTATTAATTCAAAAGGGGCGGCCCTTCGGGCCACCCCTTTTTAAATCCTAAACTCCCCAACTTCTCCTAATTGTAATTTCATCTTCTTTCGAAACTGCTTTCTTATATTTTGCGCCTTTTTGACCCTCTACTCTTCTTTTACATTCGTCCCAAGTGTAATGAATTTGTAAATCTTTTCCAATTAAACTCAAATAAGAATAAGCTTTACCTTTTTTTCTATCTTTTTCTTTTTTTTGTTGAGGGTCAACTTTAATATTTTCTAAATCGACATCATATCCTTCTTTTGGACCATGATATAGATAAAAAGTAGAATCTTTTATATAACCAGTTGCGATTTGATCGGCTCTTTCATTACCAGGGATACCAGAATGCCCACTAATATTTTTAATAGTTAAATGAACATCCCCTAATATTTGAGCTAATCTTTTCCAAATATCAACATTAGCAACAAGCCCGCCTTGACTGGTTGTCCAATTTTTCCTTTGCCAACCTTTTATCCAAGTCGTAATACCATTTGCTACATAACTTGAATCAGTAAAAAGAACAATTGGCTGAGAATTGGCTCTTTGTTCTATTATAAAAAGTAACCCTTCAAGAACGGCTTGTAATTCCATTCTGTTATTAGTTGTTTTATCTTCTCGACCACCAAGTTCAATAACTTGATTATCATAAGAAACAATTGTTCCCCACCCACCAGGACCCGGATTGCCGCTCGATGCTCCATCCGTAAAAATTGTTATATTTGATTGCATAGGTGAGATTATAGCATAATCACTCCGACCGATAATGGTCAGACCGATTATGAAACTAATTGACAGACCATTATCAAAGGAGTAAATTCAAAAAGTCACACCATTATGGTTTGATAATCATCGAGTTGGATAACTCAATGATTAAAGTGTCTCTCACGTACACTTTCACACGTGAACCAAAAACAGTACATACAAAACAAGGAGGCGTTATGCCACGAGAACTAAAAATAATAAACGGTCCAGGATTCAAGCAACTTGCTTTCAATTCTGGAATCTTTGGTGAATACAGCTCACATTGTGTATTCTATCTTGACCAGCCTATCCCTAAAGGGATGACCACAATCAATGGTCCGAACGCTCTTCAGGGTGCAGTCAGATCTTTCACGAAAAATGATTACGAAGACAATGGTGATAATTTTACATTAATTTTGAAAAATTCCGCCCTTCAGGACAAGATTATTAAAAATCGTGTCATTGGTACCAAGGTAAGTCTTTTCTACTATGTGCTTCATTATAATTGCAGAACACGAAGAGGAACTGCAATTGAATACACAGTAAGAGAATTCTTTTCTGGTAAAGCCATGAAAGATTTGGTTCGTTTCTAAATCTCTTTTATTTCAAGGGGACCTCTTTGCGGTCCCCTCTTTTTATAAAACATCCACAATCTTAATCTGCAAAGTATGTCTTCCTGCAAAAAAGTTTTTTTCAAGATGACCTATAACTTTTACATTTTCTCCGATATTAATGAGCTTAAAGGATTCATGAGTTTTAAAAAAGGCTATAGCACGTATAATTTCTCCTGTTTGTTTTTTAAAGGCAATTTCAAAATGATTTTTGGCGCTACCAAAATTTTTAAGAGAATGAACAACCCCACCAATAACAAATAAGGGTTTAGAATTATTCATGCCATAAGGTGCTAATTTTTCAATAGATTTATAAGTATCTAGCAATAAATCATTTATTTCAAAAGAAGTATCGCAATCGTAAACATGTTCTTTGTGAACAAATTCATTCATGTGTGAAGAAAGAGAATCTTCAAATTCATCAACTTTTTCTATTTTTATAACAAAACCACCAGCAGATTCATGCCCCCCATATTGAATAAAAAAATCATCTCCCAATTTTTGTAATAATTCATAAACACTAATACCATCCCAAGTTCGACAAGAACCTTTCAATTCGGTGCTATCCCCACGTCCCCACAAAAATACTGGTTTACGATGTTCTTCGGCTATTTTTGAAGCAACCAGACCCATTAAAGATGGTTGCCAGTTAGGATTACCATATGCTATTACAGGAAGATTATGAGACTTGTCTTTTATATGTTTATTTATTTCTTTTACAATCTTTGTTACTTCAACTTTTCTTTTATCATTAATTTTCATTAATTCTCTAGCATGAATATCTGCCTCTTCTTCTGTCTTTGACTTTAATAAATTAAAGGCCAAGATTGGCTCACCCATTCTTGATGCTGCGTTAATCTGGGGTGTCACTAGAAAACTAATATCATCTTCGGTAATAGTCTTTTGATTTATTTTTTTAAGATTAAAAATCTTTAACAAACCTGGACGGCGAGTTTTCTTTAAGACCTCAAGACCATAATATGCAAAAATTCTGTTCTCGCCAGTAAGCGGAACCATATCAGATATAGTTGCAATACCAACCATATCCAACAACCATTTTTCCCATCCTTTGATTACATCAAATTTACCTTTTTCTAAAAGATGTTGAACAAATTTATATATAACTCCACTTCCACAAAGCATTTTTTCTGGATAATTACAGTCTTCTTGCTTTGGATTAATTATTGCAAAAGCATCAGGTAAAACACGAGGGACCTCGTGATGATCTGTAATGATTACGTTTATTCCTAACTCATTTGCATATTCAACTTCAGAGACATTCGCGTTAGCACAATCAATAGTAATTATTAAAGACGCACCTTTGTCTTTAATTTTATCTATTGCGAGAGTATTCAAACCAAAACCCTCTTTGTTTCTGTGAGGTATATATACAAAAAAATTTGTGTAACCTATTTTTTCAAAAACATCACTTAAGATTACCGCCCCGGGAATACCGTCAGCATCATAATCACTATAAATACAAATGATTTCATTTTTTGAAATCGCATCCAAAACCCGTGTAACACCTTTATCTATATCTTTGAGTAATTGTGCAGGGTGTGAATGAAGATCATATTTTGGATTTAAAAATATATCTGCATCTTCTTTATTCCTTATGTTTCGATGAAATAATAGATGTGCTTCAAAATCATTGTAAGAGACTAATTCTTTTCTTTCTTCTGGGTTAAGTTGTCTTTTCAGGTTAATATTGGACATTCGTGTATTATATCAAATTATAGGACAACGTTTTTAACACCAAAAGGCGGCCCCCAAGGCGACTTATTTTGATTTATCAAAATAGAAGTACTCTTGTGGTGCGACTTATTTTGATTTATCAAAATAGAAGTACCCTTGTGGTAGCCACCTTTATTAAAACTTTATTCCAATGCCTCAATCCCTGGCAAAGTTCCTTTTGCGATAAACTCAAGCATTGCGCCACCAGATAAAGAAACAAAAGAAAAAGATTTGAACTTGTTTAATTTTTTTATTTCTGCAACAGTATCACCTCCACCTACAATAGAATAAGCTTTTGATTCTGTAATAGCATCAATAACTTTTTTTGAAAGAAAACTATTTCCTTGTTCAAAAGTACCGAATGGACCATTCCAAACAATTAACTTTGCCTCTTTTATTTTTTGGGCAAGAATATTTGCTGTCTCACTACCGCCATCAATAATTTTATCTTCAGCTGTGATTTCTCGTAAGGTTTTATTCTTTACAAAAAGAAAAGATTTTACTTTAACATCTTCAACAAGGATAACTCTTTTATTATTAAAAATATTTTTAGCATATTCTGAATCCATATTGCTAACTTTTGATTGACCAACTTCATAACCATTAGCTTTCAAAATATCATTAGCCAATGCACCACCGACAAAAATTGTTTCAGCTTTTGTTAAAAGTGATTCAATTACAGGAATTTTAGTTTCAAATTTTGATCCACCCATGAGAACAACGAAAGGGTTTTCTGGTGTAAAAACTTTACTAATCGAATCAAATTCGCTTTTAAATTGACAACCGCAATAGGATTTTAAAATACTTGGTATACCAACAATACTTGCGTGTTTCCTGTGTGATACAGAAAACGCTTCATTGACATATATATCCCCCAAAGAAGCTAGAAAGTGTGAAAACATAAAATTGTTTTCCATTTCTTCTTCTTTTTTTCTAAGATTCTCCAATAAAATAATTTCCCCATCTTTAAGATCCCCCACCTTTTCAGCTATGGAAACTTCATGCCAATCAGGCATAAAAGAAACATTTATTTTTGATTTTAAATACTCATAAATAGGCTTTAAACTTAGTGAACCGTCTTTACCGATATGGCTAATAAGAATTATTTTTGCTCCACTATTTTTTAAATAAGAAATTGTTTTCATAACAAAATCTATTCTGGAAGAATCCAAGATACCCCCAGAGGAAGATACGGGAACATTAAAATCAACTCTTAAGATAACTCTTTTACCCTTCAAAAACTCAGGTGAAACTTCATGAATAGATTTCATGATATTGAATTTATTATCTTAGAAAACTCACCAGGGTTTAAGCTTGCGCGTCCAATCAATAGCCCATCAACCATTCCTTCTCCCAAAATTAAACTTGAGTTATAACTATCAACAGAACCTCCATATAAAACAGGAACATGATTACCAATATTTTTACCAAATTTATGGATTAATTCTTTTTTTATAAACAAATTCATAAAATGAATATCATGTGTATTCATTGCATTATTACCTCTTCCAACAGCCCAAACAGGTTCATAAACAATATTTATTTTTTTTGCTAAATTAGGGGCGACATATTTTAATGCACTTTTTAACTGATCTGAAACAACATTAAGATAAGTTGCTTGCGCATCATGAACTTTTTCTCCTACGCAAAGCAAAACATGCAAATCTTCTTGAAGAGCTTTAAAAACTTTTTTTGAAATAGATTCATCAGTATCACCTTTAGCCCTAACTTCTGAATGACCAATTATTACAAATCTTGCACCAATATCTTTTATCATCGGAATAGAAATATCTGAAGTATATTGGCCATCTTCTTCAAAATGAGCATCTTGAGCACCCCAAAATATTTTTGAACCAGTATATAAAGATTTTAAATCCTTTAAAAAAACAGAGGGGGGGCAAAAAACTACTGTTTTATTTGTGTAGTTTATTTTTTCTTTTTTGAAATCTGTAAAAATCTTTTTTGCCTCTTTGAAAGTTCTAGGATTCATCTTCCAATTAGCAACAATAAGCTTTGTTTTATTGTTTGAAATTGCTGTCATAAAAATATTGTATCATATCTTGATTATATTTATAAAATTAAAAAACGGCCCTAAGGCGACTTATTTTGATTTATCAAAATAGAAGTACTCTTGTGGTACCGCTTTTTTTTAATTTTCTATTCAACTTCTTTCCAAGAATCTACTTTCCAAGAACCAGATGGTCCACTAACAAAATTTGGGTTCATAAGACCAGCCTCATAAGTAACAGTTGTTCCACCTTCCATAATTATTTTATTTCCAGTAGCTTGTTTTGCTTGAGCGCCACCAGTAAATTCAATTGTTCCTTTTTGTGCATTTAAAACAACAGCACCAGAACCACCAGAAACTTCAATTGCATTGTTCCCCGAACAACCCGATCCTGTTGGACATGTACTTGTGGTTATTACTAATATGTAACTTCCTGCAGTACCAGAACCTTGGAATACCCCTCCTCCTCCCGAATCAACTCTCCCGTCTGCAACAATTACAGCACTAGTTGCGCCGAGTGAAGGATTGATTCTAATTTTTCCACCTCCTTGAACACTAAGATTTCCTGTAATATATACTGGGCCGTTAATATTTAAAATCGCTCCAGAACCTACTGTAACATTTCCATTAACTTTAATTGGGCCTATTGATTTAACACTAGAACCACCAAGAGAAATTGTTGTTGTCGATCCCCCTGCAATTGCTTCGGCTTTCCAATCATCTATATTACCATCTGAAATTGGATATGATTGCTGTACAGGGTTAGATCTAGAAGTATCACACGCTTTATTATTACCAGAACCCGCTTGGCAATAAACATTTCCTGCGACCGTCGAATCTTTAACTTCAAAACTCCAAGCATCTCCAACTCCTCCAGTTCCAACTGTTATACCCTTAATAATCCCTGTACTCCCACCCACATAAACATCAAAATATGCATCAAGGGTCGTCGGTGAGGTTGCTACCCAAGTACCACCGTTACTTGAACTCCAACCCGCGGCAGATGTTTTTGCTTGCCCACCTAAAAAAGTAGCGTCATTTGCACCAAGCGCATAATATTGCCCCCATGTAGTTGCAGTATCAAAAACTACCCAATAAATATTACCAGGAGTAAGTACAACGGTTGATGTAAGTGGAACAGTCAAATAATTAAAGGTGCTTGTAACAGTCGGTGCACTAATTGTGGCCTGAGCAAGAGTTGTTTTATTTGGTTTACCAGCATTATCAGCAACTATTCTCATGGTGATGTTATTCATCCAAGCAGTCCCGGATTTTTTAATCAATATACGAACACTTGATACTGGAGTAGTAGTACTTACAGTAAAGCTTTGCGCTAAATCTTGTGGGGTCGTATTACCACCAAAATTAATTTGAGTAGGAGGGTCTATTGTCCCACTATTATTTGATGTTACGACAAGGGGGTCAGAAACGTTAGCCGCAACAACAGAACCGGTAACATATACACCACCACTTCCTAAAACATCCCCATTTGAATAAATATTTCCTATAACCCCAGCTCCCCCCGCCATGTCAAACCCTCCTTGCCCGACTTGCAACCCATAACTAAAACTAACACCTTCTCCTGTTGATAGAGAGATTTGATAATTCCTTTCAAAAGATTCCACATCAGATCCAACAGAAATTGTCTTTCCTGATCCTGTATCTGCCGTAGTAATAATGGCACTACCTTGAGCGAGACTAACAACCTCGGATGAAGCTAGGTCTTTGTTTGTATTTAATTTATAAAGAGCTTCGTTTGCAGCTGAGTTTGCAAGAAGAAAAGATTGTTTAGATTTAGTAAAAGATTTTGTTATTTGAAAACTTGAAATAACAGGAGATGTAACAGCAAAAATAATCGAAGTGGAAAGAGTAAAAAATAAAAGAGTATTAATAATTATAACTTGCCCTTTTTGTGTATTTAATTTATTCATATGATTCTCTTAAAATTGCAAACCCAGTATAAGATTTTGTTTCAATAGAATTACGTGTTTCAAATTCAAGTTCAAGATTAAATCGAACTGCTTCCGATACTGGAGTTGATACAAGTGTAAAATTAAAATTAGAAACAAATAAATCTTTTGGAGTAATATTTTGAACTTTAGAACCAAATGTTCCTAAATTTTCTGAATACTTCACAATTCCATTTTCAACATAAAATCTTTTTTCTGTTGTAACTCCGCTCGATACAGAATCAAAATCAAAAACACCTGATGTTGTTCCGAATTGACTTTGTAAAGTATCAATTGAATCAGCTGAACGAATTTCTTTTGTAATACGATCGACAAGAGACAGCGCAACCCTATCTGATCGTGGGACCATAATAATTTCTTTATACATTCCATAAAATTGAACAATAATCAAAACCATCACTGTACCTAGGGCAAGTAGTCCTGCCAAATACACAAGAAGTTCAACAATAGTGAAACCAGATTTTTTTATATTTTTAACATTAATTTTCATATAAATTGTGAATTAATAATTCTGATGTAAGAGTTTTGGTTTCTTCTTTATATGGCCATTGAATAGTGATTACGGCTTTTTTTGTATCTTCGTCAGTCGACCCTCCATTTGAAACAATTTGATCAGAACCGTCACGATTAATGTTTTCAAATGTAACTGTGCGACTCATACCATATGGCAAAGTAATTGTTGTGGTCCCAATTTCATACCCAGTACCATTCCAAAAAATTGTATAAACGGTATTCAAAGTTTTATTATCGATATTTGTACTGAAACTTTCATCACGAAGATATTGTAATGCTTCTGATGTCTCATCCAATAATAAAACAGCCTGTGTCTCACGAGTGTTTTGATACACTATTTTAAGATAGATTTGAATCGCTGCCACAATACCAACCACTGAAACCGCAATAATCCCAGCAGCAATTATTATTTCCACAACACTAACTCCTTTTTTAAAAGAATTTTTCATATTTTTATTCTATCACAGAAATAACTCCAGATTTTTCTATTAATAAACTCTGTGGCGATACTCTGTTACCTAGATGAGAAATAGTTATGGTAGCATTTTCATTTGAGTCACCATTTAACTTAGAAAAGAATATTATATTTTGAGAATTAGTAATTGTCTCTGAAAGAGTAAATTGAGGGTCAATTGCAACGATAATATTTGATTCTGTTGTGGTTGCATAAGAGTTCCCCTTAAACATTACAAAATCTACAGAATTAAATCTAACACCATAATTAGAACCATCTTTGCCTGCTTGCGCATCAGATTTTTGTTTTTCTAGATAAGAAACTATTGATTGAACAATTCCTTGTTGTTGTTTTTTTAATTTAGCAGTTTGGAAAGAATTAACAACAATGCCCGAAAGAACAGCGATAATTGCAATTGAAATAATAACTTCAATGAGTGTAAAACCTTTCATAACAATATTGTACATCATTCTGTCATTCCCGCGAAGACGGGAATCCAGTATGAATTATTCCAGGACTCCCGCCTTCGCTGGGATGACGCACTTTTTCAGTTGTTCAAAATCTTTTTCTAGTTCAACCAATTTTGATCTATTATAAATAGCAACGGCAGGATGATATAAAGGGATAATAACAACTATCCCCCAATTAGTTTTTACTTTAAAAACTTTTCCGTGTATTTTTGAGATGATCTTTATTTCTTTATATAGTTTAAAATGATTCAAAATAAATTCCATAGAAAATCTTCCAAGTGTAGCAATAATTTTTGGTTTTATAATATTAATTTGTTCAATTAAAAATGGAGAATACAGATTTACTTCTTCAGGTTTTGGATCTCTATTATTTTGAGGTCTATCCTTAACAATATTGGTTATATAAACATTTTTTCTTTCGAGTTTTATATTCCCCAAAAGATGATCCAAAACTTTGCCCGATGCACCACAAAAAGGTTTGCCAGTTAAAGCTTCTTTTTTACCGGGAGCCTCACCAATAAAAATAATTTTTGCATTTAAATCTCCTTCTCCGATTACTGGAAAATAATTATTTTCAACACGATATTTATATAAAGGAGATTTCTTTAAATTAAGTAAAGTATTTTCAATATTTCTCATTGCAGACAATTTTGACATGGAAGTATTTTAGCATAAAAGGGCGGCCTACGGCCGCCCTTCCTTAACCCAATATTACCTTTTAAACCTTGTTATATTTGGATTTATTTTAATTTCTGGTTCTTCATCAGCTTCTTGATTAATTAAATGTATTGTAACCATAACAGAAATTAATGTCTCAGGCATAACAGCCCCAAGCCATGGCACTAGACCAACAAGAAAAGCGCTTACCATAGAAATCATTTTTTTCTTAGCTTTTCTGCCTTTCCAAAAAGGTGCACCTAAAGCCCAAAATAAAGCCGGTAAAATTATTAAAGTAGTGAAATCTTTTAAATATCCAAAAACAACTCCAACCGCAGCAAGCAAAGTACCAGCTGCATCCAAAAGTAATTCTGTTATATCAAGAAATAAAGCAAAAAAAGAAAGGAGGGCTCCTACAAAAATACCGATATGTTTCCCTGATGAAGATTTTTTCGTTTGTTGTGAAGATTCATTTTCTTCAATTGACTGCTCTGTAGATCCTTTACTGCTATATTTTTGAGGTTCATTTACTTTACTCCTAGTAACAGAATTATTTCTATTATTATTTAAAGGTTCAGATCTTTTGTATCTGGTAATATTTCCGGAAACAGCTGAATCCTTAGTTGGTAATGCCATATATTAAATAATACATGATTTATTATTTTTCCGCATCAAATTCTGCTTTTGCTTTTTTGATAGCCATAATTTGAGCTGGATCAGAAGAAATAATCTGCTCTTCAGTATAAGAAGCAATAATCTTAATAGCAACGTGTTTCAATCCCGCAAAAAAGATACCTTCTCCTACACCTGATTCAAGCAATAAAAACTTTTCTTCATCTGTAAGGTTAAATGTTTGTTGAACAATATCAATTGAAGAAGCAGATTGTTTCATCAATAATTGAATTGAAGAGTTTGTAATAATGGGTAGACCATAAGGAGAACGTAGAAAGTCTTCAACGTCTTGAGTAATAGTTGAAATACCTAAATAATATTTTCTACCTCTTTTCGCAAGACCATATAGGAATGAAGCAGTATCTTCTGATTTCATCATCCACCATGCCTCATCAATAACCAATAATCTTTTCTTTAATTCTTTTTTAATAGCACTCCAAATGAAGTCAGTAATCAAATACATCGCAACAGGTTTAAGTTCATCTTCCATATTTTGAATAGAAAACACAATAAATTTTCTATTAATATCAATATTTGTTGGGTGATTGATAAAACCTGCCCAAGTTCCTTTTGTAAATTTTGAAAGTTTTTGAACAAGACTTTCTGCACCCTCCATACCAGCAAGAACTAATTCGAAATCTGAGAGTAAAGGAGGTTGTGCACCTGAAAAATCAGAATCAGAAGTAATGTCTTTCAAGGCGTATGTTTCAGTAATAGCCCTATCAACTATTGCATCTTCTTCTGGAGTTAATCCTCCGAGCATAATTCTAAATAGACCAACAAGGTTAACAATCTTTGATCTCAAAACATCAGATGGCGATTCATCTTCTCTGGGAACAGCAAGATCAAAAGGATTAATATGATGTTCAGAATTTAAAGAAATACTAAAATATCTTCCACCCGCAGATTCTGCCAAATATTCGTATTCTCTTTCTGGGTCTATAACAATAACTTCAGTATCAAACATTAATGATCGGAGAATCTCCAATTTGGTTGCAAAAGATTTTCCTGAACCAGATTTTGCAAAAACTACTGAGTTATAATTCTCAAGTGAAAATCTATCAAACAATATCAAACTTGAATTATGACGATTGATTCCATAAAGAATACCTTTATCTGTTGTAAGGTCAAAAGAAACAAAAGGAAAAATACTTGATAGAGGTGATGTATTTAATTTTGAATAAATACCCAAAAGATCTTGGGCAACAGGTATAACACTATTGAAAGCTTGTTCTTGTTGGAAAATAGCAGGTTTTGTATAAACCATTTGAGCCTCTAACATAGATTTTATTTCTGATTCGAATCTATTTAATTCATCAACATCATCAGCATAAATAGAAAGATAAAGCCCAACATCAAAAATCTTTTCTTGAGCTTGTTGCAGATTATCTCTTAAATTTTCTAAATCTTGATAAGCAGTATCAAGCATTGGGTCTCTAACTAAACCTTTTTCTTCTCTCGATGAAATCTGACTCTGAACTTCGGCTACTTTCTTTTTGAAAGTTCTCAATACTTGAGCAGTATCAATTGGATGAACCACAATAGAAACATCGAAAACTTTATCAAGGTTAATTATCGGAGAAAACCATCCGTCATTTAAATATCTTGGGTAAGAAAGAACGAAAAGAGTTCTAACTATTTTATCCCCAAGATGAATTTCTCTTGGTGTAACTTTAAGAGCCGGAGGGGCAATTATATCCTGCAATTCAAGAGTCCCAGATTGATAGATTTCTTGTGGAAGAAAAGAACTGATCTTAGGAATTTCTTTGTTTTCTGTATTATTTTTTAAAAAGCTAAAGATTCCCATATTATTTTATTATTAAAGGTTTTTCTGCTTCACCTGGATTAAATAATTGATAAAATACTTCAATAACTTCTTCTGTACCAAGCTGAGCAGCTCTCACCCCCGTTCTAGAAATACCAGATATAACAACATCTATTCTTTGTGCAATTTGAGTTCTACTTTCAGCAAAAGCATCTGACATAAGTTTAC
>CAYOAC010000006.1:0-34992 GCA_964401885.1 uncultured Candidatus Saccharibacteria bacterium | reverse complement strand
CCAACCATACCCACAGAAATGGTTCTTGAAATTAAAGACAATAAATTAGTAGAGATAATGAGACTTCAAAATGCCGACTATAATGATGTAGAATTAAAATCTCCAATAGCAGGTTCTACAATAAGCGTACCTTTTCTGCTAAGAGGTTCTATCCCTGGAACATGGTATTTTGAGGCTATTGCTCAATTAAAAATAGTTGATGATTTAAATAACGAAATTGCTTTTGGCAATGTTCAAGCTTTGTCAGACTGGATGACTACACAAAGAGTTCCATTTGAAGTTAATTTTTCCACTTCAACTTTAAATTATAAAGGAAAGGCTGTAATTATTATTCAATCAGAAAATGTTCAAGGAGGAGAAGAGGGAGAGAAATTGATTAAAAAAATGATGATTCCTGTGATTATTAAATAGAGATGGTTTTGTTTGACTTTTTATATATTTTATTATATAAAATATTCAACTATTGATCTTCTTATGAAAAACAAAAAATGCTGGATCGTTATGTTCGACGAATTTACTCGTCGCGCCTGTCTTGAATCTCTTGATGAAAATTCCTATGGATATATCATTGTTAGTGATGATAAAAAAGAAGTTGAAATGTCGTCTTGGGAGTCAGATATCACGTTTGTTCAAAGAATTCTTAGAACAGGTCTTTCTCAAGGAAAAAAAATGGATTTCCGAGTTGTAGTTGAAAGACAGAATGGAACCCTTCGTTTTGCCAGAAAATCCGAGTACATTCCTTCTTGTAGGAATAAAAAGAATCTTGGTCGAGTCGTTAAGCGACAGGTTTCAAAGACCAAGGTCGGAAGAAAATTTACTGGCAAGATCAGAACATTTTCCTGAATTTTATTGCAAAATGCGCAGAGGCCGAAGGCCTCTGCGCATTTTTATTTAACAATATACACCTATAAACTCATTGGCCAACTTTCAATAAAATACATCATCAGAGAGGCTCCTAATAGTGCCATATTCTTCATGAAACCAAGATAATGATTCATTCTAACTGTTGGATCTGTATCTTTCCAGAATGCGTGCATTGTAAATGAAACGATAAATAGAAATACAATAAGTCCAAATAATGCTATAGAGGTAAAAATTCCAAGTATTATCGAAACTCCTGAAGCAAAAATAAGAGCCCCTGTGAACGTTACTGCAAATTCGGGTGAGGGAATATGTTTCGATTTGGCATATTCGGTCAGTGCTTTCTTTTGAGTAAAGTGATTTATACCATTCATAACAAAGAAACCACCAAAAATTAATCTTCCTATCAAAAATACAAATTCCATATATATTATTAAATTCTTATAATATTCTATTATATAACTTTATTTAAAGATTAACATTACTTTATTTTTGCTTGATACCGTGCGGTTATTATTTATCCATGGAAAAGAATAAAAAAGAACATATATACATTATTGGAATAGGAGGAAAAGGTTTGAATAGTATTGCAGAATTTTGTATTTCAAAAGGTTATAAGGTTTCCGGAAGTGACTGTAAAGATTCAAAAGAAATTCAAAATTTGATGAAAAAAGGAATTGATGTGCGCTTGAATCAGGATGGTGAAAATATAAATAATAATTATGATTGTATTGTTTACAGTTCAATCATTTCAGAAAATCATCCCGAAAGAATTAGAGCAAAAGAACTCGGTATTAAACAAATAGAAAGAGCAGAATTTTTGAAACATATAACAGAAAATTTTATAAGAATTAGTGTTGCGGGAAGTCATGGTAAAAGTACGACAAGTGCATTAGCAACCCTTGCTCTAAAAGAAACTACTGGAGATGTTAATTCTGTTACTGGAGCCTATATAAAAGAATTAAAAAGTTATCAAACAACAAGTGATAGTCCATATTGTGTTGTTGAAGCTTGTGAATATAACAAGTCTTTTCTTCATATTCCAGGTGATTATACGATTATTACTGCTTTAGAAAAAAGCCATATGGAATATTTTGGAAATGAAGATTCAATGAACAATGCTTTTGTTGAATTTATATCAAAACATAAAGTTAACTCTAATCTAATTATTAATGGCGATGTTCCAAAATTACGAGATATATGTAATAAGCATAAAGGAAATGTCTTTACTTGTGGTTTTAATAGTTCAAATGATTATGTTATTCGAGATGTTTCTCTAAAAGAGAACGAATCAATATTTTCTTTATATAAAAATGGAAAATGTTTAGAAAAAGACATCGTAATTAGAATACCTGGTTCTTATAATATCTTAAATGTTGCTTTGGTTTTTGTGCTCCTCGATATTATGAAATATCCTTTTACAAAATATAAAAAGTTGTTGAAATCATTCAATGGCGTTGGTAGAAGATTTGAATTGATTAAAAATAATAAAACAATTTTTATTGATGATTTTGCACATCATCCTACTCAAGTTAAAAATCTTTTGACTAGTATTAAGCAATTTTTCCCTAACAAAAAAATCTTTGCTATATTTGAGCCTAGACAGTATCACTTATTTAAGACCTTTTTAAGGGAATATGGGGCTTCATTTAAATCAGCCGAAGAAGTGTATATTACTGATATCGTTCCGGCATTAGGTGATACTATTGATGATATATCTAGTCTATCTACCCAAGATGTGATCAAAAGTGTAGAGACATATTCAAAACCTAAGCAAGTGTGGTATGCTCGTTCATATCAAGAAATTGTGGATAAATTATCCCTAAAAGATCTGTCGGATATAGTTATTGCGACAATAGGTGCTGGGCCGATTTTTAAGGTTAGAGACTTATTAACAAATAGAGTACAATAAAAACCAATTATGAAAGGATTAAATATACAAAAAAACAAAATTGCAATTATAGGGTTTGGTATTTCTGGAATTTCAGTTGCCAAATATTTTATTAAAAATGATGTTTCAGTAGATGTGTTTGATGATAAAAAAGAATCTGACTTTAATAAAGATTTATTAAAAGATTTTATTGATAATCAAAATTTTTCAATACATTTTTCGGATAGTCAGAGTAATGTGGATATATCCAAATACGATTTTGTTGTTGCAAGTCCCGGTGTTCCAATGACTCATCATATTATTGAATTAGCGAATCTTTCAGATATTGAATCAATAACAGATATAAATATTTTTTTAAGAATATTTAGAGCCAATTACGGCGAAGGTAAGGTTGTGTCTGTTACAGGGTCAAATGGTAAAAGTACTACGGTTAGTCTGATGCATTCAGCATTATTGTCTTCTGATGCTGATGTTTATCTAGGTGGGAATATTGGTACTTCACCTTTAGATTTTTTCGATCAAATAAAAACTGATAAACCAATTATAATATTGGAAACCTCGAGTTATCAATTGGAATATATTAATCAAAAAGATTATTTTGATATAGCTTGTATTTTGAACCTTTCTGACAATCATCTTAATCGGTATGGCGGTAAAAAAGAATTATATGCAAAAGCAAAATTAGGAGGAATTGATTCAGATAAGACGGATGTTATTGTAAATTTTGATGATGAATATACTCGAAAATATATCCTTCCAATTTTACCGAAAGCTAATGTTCTAGGTATTCAGTTTGAAAATGTAGAAAATGAAAACGTTATGACCTTTGAAGATGTTTCAATATTTTATTCGTCCAATGATTCAAAAGAAATCTATTTACCAGATGTAACTTTGATGAAATTACAGGGAATACATAATGTCTATAACGCAGCTTTTGTTTGTGGTGTTATGAGGTTATTAGATATTGAACCTACACAAAAAATTCAAGAGGCGATTTATAATTTTTCGGGTTTAATACACAGAATTCAATATGTGGGCACTGTTCATAATGTTATATATGTAAATGATTCAAAATCTACTAGCCCAGATGCAACAATTAAGGCTCTTGAAACAATTGGTTCATCCAAAAATGTCGTATTAATTTCTGGTGGAAATGATAAAGATATATCATATGAATCAATGCACGAAGTTTGGCGTGATTATGTAAAAGGATTAATTCTATTACCTGGAACCGCAAAGGATAAATTAAAAGATCTGGCTAGTAGAACAGATGTTGAACTCCTGGCCGAAGTTGCAACAATGCAAGATGCTTTCGATATTGCTGTCCAATCTGTTCAGGAAAAAGGGGTTGTTCTGCTTTCACCAGCTACAGATAGTCATGCCAGTTTCAAATCGTTTGAGGACAGAGGTAATCAATTCATTCAATGCGTACAAAATTTAAAAAATTAGTAATTTATTTTATCCATATAGCTTATAAGATAATCAAAAAACCTATTCTTTGGTATTGGAAAATATTTAAAATAAAAACTTACGGAGTTAGGGTTTTGATAGTTTCTGAAAATCAAATAATTTTGGTTAAGCATTGGTACAACTCTTTATTGGTAACACCTGGCGGTGGCATAAAAAAATATGAAACACCGGAAGAAGCTGCAATAAGGGAAGTAAAAGAAGAAACCGGAATAGAGATAAAGCAATTGGATTATTTATTGGGTACTTACTCAAATATTACAGAAAGTAAAAACGATACTGTTTATTGTTTTGTTGTTGAATTAAATAAAAAAATAGATTTATCAAAAAATAAATTTAATCTAGAAATAGCAAATATCTATTGGTCCGATATTGATAATCTTCCACAAGGAACTTCCAGATCGACAGTTAAAAGGGTTCAAGAATATAAAAATAAAGATATTCAAAAAGATTTTAGAGTCTGGTAATCTCATTTTTAAATTATGATATACTAAACTTAATTATGTATAATCGAGATCAATTTTTGGATAATGATGCAAAAAATTCTCTGGAAAATCATCGAAGAGAACAAGAAATGAGGAAGGCAACTATGCTTCGTCAGCAAAGGGAACGTGATTTAAAACAATTAGAAACTCAATTGTTTTATAAAAATCAAGAAGTTGAAAGATTGAAAAGTCTTTTCGGTAGATTAAAAAGAGAAGCAGTTTTGAAACAAGATGCTCAGTTACGTGAAAAGAGAGAACTCTTAAATCATGAAAATCAAATTAAGGAAACTGAAGACAGAGTTCATAAATTGGATTCGGATGTAAACAAGGCTATTGCTGATATAGCTGACAAAATTGCACAAGAGAAAGCTACAATAATAGAACATCAAAGAATTTTAGATAATTTAGAGAGAGAAAAAAGAGGGGCAGATATTAAGAAAGAATCTGATAAAAAAACCTTAGTACAATCGGTCTCGCGTTTATTGTTTATGAAAAAAAGAGAGGAGCATGAATCACAAGGAGCAGAAAAAGCTTTTAAAAATAATCAGGCAGAAATTGAACAAGTAGAAAAAACATTAAAAAGTTTTACTCAAGAAACTAATGTTTTAGAAAATAAAATAAAAGCATTACATAGCTCAATAGAAAGCATAAATAGGCAATAATTATATGAGATTTTATCTATTATAGTGTTCAAATAATTTGATATACTATAGTTATGAATATGCAAGAAATCATCAAGACATATAATGATCAGTTTAAATTTATTCCAGAGATTATAAACGAACATTTAGTAAAGAAAAATTTTAAACAAGTTGTTTTATGTGGAATGGGAGGGTCTCATTTGGCAGCGGGAATTTTAAAAACTATTGAACCAGGTATTGATATATATGTTCATCGAGATTATGATATTCCACCTTTTTCTAAATCTTTTTTGGAGTCATCATTATTAATTGCTAGCTCTTATTCAGGAAATACTGAAGAGGTAATTTCTTTTTATAAAAAAACAAAACAACTTTATGATTTACCTGTTTTATGTATATCATTGGGTGGTGAGTTGATTGATCTTGCTCAAAAAAATAATGATCCATATATTTTATTGCCTCAAACAAATTTTCTTCCAAGAACAGCTTTGGGCATAACCTCTATTGCTGTCGCTTCAGTTTTCAAGGATAAAAATATTTTTTATAAATTACAAAATATCTCTCTTGATATAGATAAAATTTATAAACAAGCTGAATTTTTACTAACAAATTTCGAAAATAAAATCCCTATATTTTATGCTTCAAATTTGAATCTTAATCTTGCTTATAATTGGAAAATAAAATTCAATGAAACCGCAAAACAAATGGCTTTTTATAATGTATTTCCTGAATCAAATCATAATGAATTGGAGGCATATGAATATATTCAAGGAAATCAATATTTTATGCCATTTTTGTTGAGAGACAATGAAGATAATCCTAGAATCAAAAAAAGATTTGATGTTTTTGAACAAATTTTAAAAGATAAAAATATTCAATATGAATCTTTGGATATCTCACATTTAGATATTTATGAGAAAGTATTTAATCTGATTGTTTTAGGAGACTTTTTAACTGCCATGTTGGCCGATAAAAAGAATATACCGGGAGCTGAAGTTATGTTGATTGAAGAATTCAAAAAAAAATTAGTTTGATATAATATTAATATGATAAAAGATTTTTTGATAAAGAAAGAAAACATTTTTATTTTTCTGGTTGCTATGTTATCAACTATCTGTATTATAGTCGGATTTTTGTTTTTGTTTTTAAAAACAGATTCAACAGAAGGTCCTAGAATAATCCCTAATAATGTTTATGAAATAAAATGGAAAGATTTTTATTCAAAAGTAGTAAAACAAAAAATTCAGTATCCAGATTACATGTATATAGGTGAACAAAAAGAAAATACTGGTGTAGGTATAAATATTTCAGAATTTAAACCTAAAGACTTTTTAACTTATTTTTCTAATCAAAATCATATATCTATTTATCCTGAAGGTATAGATAATCAATTTTTTTATGGTAAAACAAAAAAAAGTGAATATACGAGTAGTAATGGTCAAAATTTTTCTAAAACAGAATATCTAACCACAGATAATCAGGTTTGGGCTGTTATGTTGATTCCTGATAAAAAACCTGATAATTGGCAAAAACAAGGATTTATTTGGATTCAATCATCCGTTACCAATAAAGAGGTTATGTGCCTATCTTCAAGAAGTGTTTTAATTAAAGATGTTATATGTGATCCATATTCTGGTGAGTTTCCTGTTTATAAGGGTGAAGTTTCTGATCAATTTTTACGATTTGGATATGAAATTATTAATAAAAACTCATTTTAGAAAATGAAACTACAAAAATATTTTGAGCTATTCAAAACATCACTAAATGGATTGTCTGAAAATCAGGTAATTGAAAATCAGAAAAAATTTGGTACTAACAAAATTGTTTCTAAAAAAAGAAAAAGTTTTATTGGTATTTTATTATTTCAGTTAGGAGGTTTTTTCTCCATTGTTTTATTTTGTGCTGCTGGCATTTTATTTTTTTTGGGTGATTTGATAGATTTTTATATTATTTTAGTTGTTATTATTTTAAATTCTACAATTGAGTCAATACAAATGTATCGATCAGATTCTATTTTTGAAAGTTTAACTGAGATAACACCTTTTTTCTCGATTGTAATAAGAAATGGCAAAAAAATAAAAATTGAAAGTTCAAAAGTTGCTGTGGGAGATATTGTTTTATTGCAATCTGGAGAAAGGATACCTGCAGACGGGATTGTCATATTTGAAGAAAATTTTAATGTAAATGAATCTATCTTAACAGGGGAATCAGAGTCTGTTTCAAAAACATCTACTGATGATTATGAGTCAAGATCAATAATAGATAGTCCCAATTCTGTTTTTTCTGGAACTTTTGTAACTACAGGTACTGCACAGATTTTAATAACTGAGGTTGGAAATAAAACTCAAATTGGATTAATTGCTCAAAAAATTGAGACAATAGATACACAATTACCTCTATATAAGGATATTAAAAATTTATCCTTTGGAATATTTTTAATCGTATTGTTTTTTGTTTTACTTATTTTTGTTATAGGTGTAACCCAAAATAATTCTTGGATCGAAATATTAAAGGTTGCTGTTGCCTTACTAGTTTCTGCTATTCCAGAGAGTCTGCCAGTTATGATAACTCTTATATTAGCATATGGATTCAAAAGGATGAGTGATAAAAATGTTTTAGTCAGAAAAATGCAATCCTTAGATGTACTGGGTAAGATAGGTATATTGGCTTTAGATAAAACAGGAACAATTACTCACAATCAGATGAAAGTTGAAAAAGTCTTTACTTTCAATGAGCAAGAAATTTATGTTTCTGGCAACGGTTATGAACCAAAAGGGCAAAGTATTTTTAAAGAAAAAAACATTGATATATCTGATTTTTCAGATTTGAATACTCTTATTAAAACAGCTGTTCTTTCGTCTGATGGTTCCTACTATTATGATCAAGTTAAAAAAGATTGGATGTTGGAAACTGGTGATCCTACAGAGGTATCCTTACTTGTTTTGGGTGAAAAAAATAATATAACCAAGGAGATTTTAAAAGATGAGTATATTTTTGAAGAAAATATTCCTTTTACAAATCAAAAAATGTACCATTCTGCAATTTATAAACATGGCTCAAAAAAAATAGTATTTTATACTGGTGCACCAGAAATTATTTATAAAATGTGTGGCCATGTTCTTGTTGATGGTTCACATAAAAAAATAAATGAAAATTATAGAAATTTGTTTTATAAAAAGATTAAGGAGTATTCTTCACAAGGTTATAGAATATTAGCTTCTTGCGTTGAACAAGATAAAAAAATAATTTGTTTAGGAATTTTTGCTATTAGCGACTCTATAAGATCTGATGTTTCTCAGTCTATTCAGGAAGTTTATAAGAGGGGTATAGACATTATTATGATTACTGGAGACCATAAAGATATTGCTTTAAAAGTTGCTCAAAAAATAGGTATAAATTGTGATGCAAGTTCTGTTTTAACTGGAGATGATATAAGTAATCTTACTGACAAACAAATTAAAAATATAATATTGCAAAAGAAAATTTTTGCTAGAGTTACACCTCAACAAAAATTAAAAATATTAGAATTGTTAAAACAATTAGGAAAAAAAGTAGCAATGACAGGAGATGGTGTAAATGATGCTCTTGCATTAGTAAGAGCTGATATAGGTATTTCAATGGGGACAATTAGTAGTGATTTTGCTAAAGAAGTTTCTGATATTATCTTGTTAGATAATAAGTTTGGATCTATTGTTTATGGTGTGGATGAAGGAAAGAACATTTTTTCTAATATTAAAAAAACAATTTTATTTTTATTGTCTACAAACTTTGCTGAAATGTTCGTTGTTGTCTTTGCTGTATTGCTAATTCTACCTTTACCGGTATCGGCCATAGGAATTTTATGGTTAAACTTGGTAACGGACACTTTTTTGGTTATAGGTTTTGCTGTGGAAAGAAATTCTAAAGATGATAAAAATATTAATAAAATATTTCATAAAAAAGATTGGTATAAGATTATTTATCTTGGTTTAATTATGACTTTAATTTCTTTGATAATATTTATGAATACTTATACGAATGATCTTGTATATGCTCAAAGCATAACCCTTTTGTCCATTATAATTATGCAGTGGTTTAATGTCTTAAACATAAGATCAGGAGAAGAATCAGTGTTCTTGTATCGTTCTCAATTTAATTGGATTCTTTTTGTGGGAATGTTAGTTTCTTTTGTCTTAACTATTGTTGCTTTTAATACTGAATTTTTAAGAAATATATTACAAATACACCCAATCAATTTGAATGATTGGGTGTATATTGTGATTATTTCTTCAAGTATCTTATGGTTGGAAGAAATCAGAAAGGTTGCTCAAAAAACAAAATTATTTTTGAGAAAGTAAATCTTTTATTTCTGTTAATATTTTTACTTCATCTGATATCTTTGGAGTCTCAGATTTTTGTTCTGTATCTTTGAATCTGTTCATTTGTTTTATAATCAAAAATATTACAAAAGCAATTATTATAAAATTTATAATTGTTGTTATAAATGCTCCATATCTTAAAACTAAGGGTGTGGCATCTCCGACAGGAATACTTAGTTTTAATACTTTATTACTAAAATCAATGTTGCCCGATACAAGGCCTATTAATGGATTTATTATGTCTTCTACTAATGATGTAACTATTTTTCCGAAAGCTGCACCGATAACAACTCCGACCGCTAGGTCTATAGCATTACCTTTTACGGCAAACTTTTTAAATTCTTGTATTATTTTCATAATTTACAATATTATACCATTTTGGGCTTTTTGATAACCTGTATAACTTTTCCATTAACCATAAAACTATCGTCCTCGTGTATGTAGATTGGTGGAATATCTTTTGTAGATTGGGATACTAAAACTATTTGATTGTTCTCTTCGTCAATAATATATTTTTTAATATTGGCCATATCATCAATTACTGAGAGTACTACATCACCATTTCGGGGTGTTCTATAATCTGAATCGATAATTAGATAATCTCCATCTTCAATACACATTCCATTGATATTACTTTTATTCATAGATAGACCTTGTGCTTTTATTGCAAATATATTTTTACATTTGCTAAGAATATTTTTAGATATTTTTAGATAACCCTCTATGTTTTCATTCGCAAAAATAGTTGCAGGACCACAGTTGGCAGTTCCTATCACAGGAATAGAGATAAAAGGGGATAGAATTTTGGAATGAATCTGTGCTTTTGATATATTTTTATTCTTTCTGTCATATTTTATGAAACCCTTTTTTTCTAATTGTTCCAGGTGGTGTTTTATTTTTTGGGGTAGAGGTTCTTTTATCATTTCACCTATATTTCTAAGGGTCATCTTGGATAAGTTTTTCTGGTCAATAAGTTTTAAAAGTTTTTCTTGAATAGGATGCATAAATATATTTTTAAGTTGTTAATAGGATTATCTTATACAAAAACTAACTTTTTGTCAAAAAGTTTTCCACAGTTAATTAAAACTTGACAAATTTGACATAAAAAATAGAATAGTAAGTATGATAATAGATTTTCAAAAAAGAAAAATAAGAATTAGAAGAACTAATCGCAGTTCTGGATTCAAAAAATTATTAATACAAATTAAATCCACACATATATTTAAGATACTTCTTTAAATGTAGTACAATGTTTTATATGAATAAAGAATTGAATCCAGAACAATTAGAAAAAATAAAAAAATATTTTAGAGCTGCAAATTATTTGACAACATCACAGATATATCTACAAGATAATTATTTACTTCAAAGGGAACTAAAACCAGAAGATATTAAGTCTAGACTTTTGGGTCATTGGGGTACATGTCCTGGGATTTCTTTTGTATATACCATGTTAAATTATTTACAAACTGAAAATCCAAGAGATTTGATGTATGTTGTAGGTATCGGTCACGGATTTCCAGCTATTCAAGCTAATCTATTTTTAGAAAAAACTCTTTTAAATTTTTATCCAAAAGCTGCTCATACTCAAGAAGGAATTGAGTATATCTCAAAGAATTTCAGTTGGCCTTATGGCTTTCCTAGTCATAGTTCACCTGAAACCCCCGGGATTATTCTTGAAGGTGGTGAGTTGGGATATGCCTTATCTACTTCATATGGATCTGTTCTAGACAATCCCAACCTTACAACAGTTTGTCTTATTGGTGACGGAGAGGCCGAAACGGGACCTACAGCAACTGCTTGGCATTTAAATAAATTTATTCATCCACAGACAAACGGTACTGTTCTTCCGATTCTTCATCTTAATGGATATAAAATTTCTGGACCTACGATTTTTGGTCGAATGTCAGACGAAGAACTGGAGCATCTTTTTAAGGGTTATGGATACGAAGTATTTTTTGTTGAATATGATGAAGAAAATCCTGACGCTATATTCCATAAAATGTATCAAACATTATCTACTGCTTTTGAACATATCGCTAGGATCAAAAATTCAAAAGAAGAAATAGTTTCTCCTCATATGCCAATGATTGTTCTTAGAACACCAAAAGGTTGGACAGGAGTAAAAGAATTTAATGGTAAAAAGTTAGAAGGTAATTTTGCATCTCATCAAGTTATTCTTGGAGAAGTAAAAACTGATACTGCTCAATTAAAATCACTTGAACAATGGATGAGATCATATAAGTTTAATGAACTCTTTGACCCATATAAGGGATTTCACGACGACATAAAAAGTATTATTCCACCTCAAGAATATTCCATTGGTATGAATAAGCATGCTCATGCAATTGATTCTCAAAAGCTCATTCTTCCTGACATCCATAGACATGGTGAATCCGTAGAAGAGCCTGGTGTGATTGGTTCAAGCTCTATGCGTAGAATTGGAGATTACTTGTATGATGTTTTTAAATTGAACAAAGATAATTTTAGATTTTTTTCTCCTGATGAAACATACTCAAATAAATTAGATAAAGTATTTGAAATAACCAAAAGAGCTTTTGTTTGGCCTCAAAAAGATTTTGATCAAGATATGGGACCGCATGGTCGCGTAATAGAAATGTTATCAGAACACTCACTTCAAGGTTTGTTGCAGGGTTATGTTCTCACTGGAAGACATGGTATCTTTGCTTCTTATGAGGCTTTCATTCAGATCGTTGCAAGTATGGCTGATCAATATGCCAAATTCATCAAGATTGCACGTAAAATATCTTGGCGTAATTCAGTTCCTTCATTCAATTATATTTTGACGTCTTCTGGTTGGAGACAAGAACATAATGGTTTTTCTCATCAAAATCCGGGATTTATAGATGATATGCTTCAAAGACAAGGTGATTTTGTTAATGTCTACTTCCCACCAGATGGTAATTCTGCTCTTGCATGTATAGAGGAAATGCTTGGTTCTAGAGATAGTATTAATATTTTGGCTGGAGGTAAGACTGTAGAACCTAGATGGTTAACTATGGATCAGGCTCGATCTCAATTAAAAACAGGATTCGCAATTTGGGATTTTGCCAGTGATTCTAATCCAGACATTGTATTTTCTTCAATGGGAGATTATGTAACAAAAGAAATGCTTGCTGCGATTCAGTTGCTAAAAAAAGAAATCCCAAATATTAAAATCAGATATGTTAATAATATGAAACTTACTTCTTCTGACTTTTCTCAATTATTTAAAGATGACAGAGAAAAGAATTTTGACTATTTTTACACAACTGATAAGCCTGTAATATTTAACTTTCACGGATATCCACAGACTTTAAAACAAATTCTTTTTGATTATCCTGGTAATACAAATAGATTTAAAATAAATGGTTATATAGAAAATGGTTCAACTACAACTTCTTTTGACATGCAAATTAGAAATAAAACAAGTCGCTATGATTTGGTAATACAAGCAGTACAATTAGTAGATGATAATGTTGTTATACCAGAGAGAAAACAAGCAATTGTGGACAAATACAATTTACTACTTACTCAACATCGAGCATTTATAATAAAAAATGGAACAGATCCAGAAGAAATAGAAAAATGGGTATGGAAAAATTAATTATTTTAAGTAATATCGGAAGTGCTTCAAAAAAATATTCTGTTTATAGAGGGGATTTAGAAGTTGCTTGGTTTCATTTTGAAAAAGATGGTCCAAATTTCTTATCTTCTTCAAAAATAAATTTTATTTTTGAGAAAAAACATATAACTTATGAGCAATATAATGAATCTCTTGCCATCTTATTTGATTCAATAAAGAAGTTAAACATTGTAAAAGAAAAAAAAGAAATAGGAATAGTTGGAATTAGAGTTGTTGTTCCAGATTCTGAATTTGTATCTGACACTCTTTGCACTCAAGAAGTTTTTGAAAAATTAAAAAGTTTGGAAGAAATTGATCCGATTCATATAAGTCCAACAATCGAAGAAATTAAATTAATACAAGATTTTTTTGAAAGAGATACCTTAATATATTTTATTTCTGATTCTTTTTTTCACTTAAGTAGTTCTAATAAAATTCCACTTAATTTTGAAAAACCATTAAATACAATTGGATATCATGGTTTATCTTGTGAATCAGTTTTATCTACATTAAAAAAACAAGATATAAAACATGAAAAATTAATTGTTGTTCATCTTGGTGGTGGAAGCAGTGTTACAGCTATCAAAAATGGTTCTAGTGTTTATAATTCAATGCAATTTTCACCTATAGATGGAATTTTAATGTCAACTCGATCTGGTTCTATTGATCCTTTTGCAATTTTATTTTATATGAAACAACATAATCTAAATTATCAACAAACTTTAGAACATCTTTATTCTCAATCAGGTTTAAAATCTCTTAGTGGAATTTCAGGTGATTTGAGAGAAATAAGGGAAGAAGCATTTAAGGGAAATAAAGATGCTAAGTATGCAATTATGCAATTTGTAGATTCTGTTGCTGCATATATATGTAAGGCCTCATCATATATTCAAGGGGTCGATACTTTGATTTTTACTGGAACAATTGGTATTAGAGCTTCTTACATAAGAGAAATGGTAATCGAAAAATTAATGTGGTTGGGCTTCATCTTGGATCATTCAAAAAATTCAGATTTGGGTGATTTTTGTTCTGAAATTTCATCATACGATTCAAAAATTAAAATTTTTGTTATTCAAATTGATGAAATGAAAGAAATGCACAGACATGTTCAGAAATTTTCTCAAAAATAATATATAATTAAATTATGAAATATTTTAAACACTTGGCTTATGTTCTTTTGTTATTAGGTGGAATAAATTGGGGAATTTATGGTTTATTTGGTTTTGATATTGTAGATGTTTTGTTGGGATTTGAACCATTGTTTGCAAGAATTGTTTACGATGTTATTGGGCTTTCGGCTTTGTTCATTATTATTACTCATTTTTCTTCAAGAAATTGCTGTAGTTATTGTGATAAAAAAAATTGTAATGAAAACAGTCTGAATAATTATGAAGCTATTTCAAAGATAAAAAATAAAGATCTGGAACAAGAAACAAAAATTTACGAAATTAAAACCGGTGAAGAAATTAATTTTAAAATTAATTAGTTCTAATTATGTATATACTTTTTGATATTGGCGGAACAAAATCACGTTTTGCAGCTTCTAACGATGGATTATCTTTTGATGAGCCGATAATTATTGACACACCTCAAAATTATTCCGAAGGTATTCTAGCTTTTGATGATTGTGTTAGAAAGATTACTCGAGGTAAAAAAATTGATAAAGCTGTAGGAGGTTTTCCTGGAACATTGATCGATCAGAAAGTATTTAAATCTCCCAATTTACCAGACTATGAGGGTAAATTTCTAGGTTATGAGTTGGAAAGAGTTTTTGGAGTTAAACCTTTTATAGAAAATGATGCCGACTTGGCAACTTTGGGCGAAGCTGTTTATGGTGCAGGAAAAGGTTTTGATATTGTTGCCTATATTACTGTTAGTACAGGGATTGGAGGAGGGCTGGTTATTAATCAAAAAATTCAAAAGAAAAAATATGGTTTTGAACCAGGGCATCAAATTGTAGATTATAAAAAGAAAGAAGTTCTTCACGATCTTATAAGTGGTACTGCATTATCTAAAAAATATCATAAACCAGCAAAAGAAATAAAAGAACCAGAAATTTACGAATGGATAAATGATATTCTGGGAGTTGCACTTACAAATACAATTGTTCATTGGTCACCAGATGTTCTTGTAATGGGTGGAAGTATTACAAAAGATATTGATCTGGGCGATCTTGAAGATCAGGTCAAAAAAAATATTCATATTTTCCCAGAAACGCCTCCTCTTAAAAGGGCAGAGCTCGGTGCTTATAATGGTATTTGGGGAGCATTAGCTTTTTTACAAGATAAGATATGATTAAAAAAATAAAAATATATTTCCAGACGTAGTCTTTGGATCTATTGATGGAGTTGTTACAACTTTTGCTGTTATTGCTGGTGTTTTCGGAGCTTCTTTGTCAGCTTCTTTAATTTTTATATTGGGAGCAGCAAATTTGTTTGCTGATGGATTTTCTATGGGTGTTTCAAATTATTTGGCTAATGATTCTAAAACTGTTGATGTTGATACTCAAAAAAATTCAATTATGAGCGGGGTTGTAACTTTCTCCTCTTTTCTTATTTTTGGGTCTATACCTTTGATACCGTTTTTATTTTATGTTTGGCAAAATAAAATTATTACACCATCAACATATTTAATTTCTTTTTGCATAAGTTTGACTGTTTTTTTGTTTTAGGAATATTAAAAGGTATCGTTACCAAGAAATCCCTAATCAAAACCGGTTTTGTTACTTTTTTAATTGGTGCAGCAGCATCTTCTATTGCATTTACTGTCGGACATATTCTGTCTGGACTTATTTAGATTTTATTATATAATATTTTTGTATTGCTCAATGACAGGTATGTAGTGGAACACACGGTGTGTTAGGCTACGTATTGGTCTCAAAGATAGAATAAAATGGAAACAAATAAAGAGGCTACTCAAGATCAATTTTTGGGTCTATGGCGTACTGCCAAAGATTTAGGAATTGACAGGGAGATGTTTGAAAAAATGTTGCCAAATGTAGTGGCATCTATGAAGGGGCAACGTGATAAAATTCTTGCTTACCGCCAGAATTGCGTTACCTTAGATCTTTCTGCTTTTGTTAATCAAGGTCAGCCATATATCGAAGCACTCGAAGATGTAGCTCCTAGAACTCCATTAAACTACGGTTCTCGAATGGTTGGAGATCCGTATCCACCTGTGTCTGACAAATTAGAAAAGGTGGACTTTGTTCTGCGAAACTTCCCAATGGGTTGTGGTAGTTGGATTAAAGCACTTCAATGGGCTGAGACTAAAGGATACCAAAAAACTAATCCTCGAGAAGTCTTCGCTGTATTCAAACAACATGATTTATTCAATATTATTGGACGGAGTCGTGTGTATCTTGTTGCGACAGAAGAATGTCTTGCTTTGAAAAAACATAAGACTGTAGGTGTCTTTACAGATGGCACTGACATTAAGATAGAGGTGCATCTCACCACTCTTGACGAATTAGGTTGTGCTCATGACTGGTTCCTGTTTCGCAAGTGATTTTTTGTCCCCATACCAATCCGAATGATTGGTGTGGGGCATTTTAATTAATTCATGGAAATAATTTTTATTTTTTAAATTTTTGTTTGTATATTGTAATTAATTATAAAATTTAACACGTGTTTAAGTGCTTTTTTCATAAAAAATGGTATTATTTAGTCTATGAAATTTACAACAAAAATCTTACGTTTTTTAAAAAATACAAAAGTAATTATTGCAATAGTAGTGATTGCACTTGTTGTCGTTTTTTTTATTTTTAAAAATAGAAATTCTGAACAAAATATATTTACTTTAAATTCAGATAATCTTGCGGCTACAGGTATAACTGTTGGGGGGAACGGTTGTTGCTCAAGAGGAAGTTGACCTAGCTTTTCAAGTTTCTGGTAGGGTGGCACAAGTTCTCAAAAATTCAGGCGATAGAGTAGAACAAGGTGAAACGATTGCAAAATTAGATACAGGAATAATTTCTGCAAATATTCTAAAAGCTCAGGCTGATCTTAGTGCGGAGATTGCAAAACTTAATGAGTATAAAAATCAAGAGGGATCTGGTTTAACTGAAGTTGAAACTAAAAAAAATCAATTGATTAGAGAGATTCAAAACTCGTACACTGTATCTGAAGATGTGGTAAAAAATAAAACAGATCAATTTTTTAATGATTCAGATTCTAGATTTCCAAAAATATTTTTTATATTCAATGACTATGATTTGAGACAAGACGTAAATGATGAAAGATACAAAATAGGCCTTGTGTTAAAGGATTGGAAATTATGGTCATCTAATATCAATAAAGAAAATTATAATGATCAAACAATTTTAAATACAAAAAGTAATTTATCAAAGATTCAGAATTATTTAAATCTTTTATCTACTGCTGTAAATAAATTCGAATCAAATGAAAATTATTTACAATCATCAATCGATAAATATAAATCAGATACATCGATAGCTAGAAATGAAATTAATAATGCTTTAAATAATTTAATAAATGCTCAAGAATCATTAAGAAGTACAACATCTCAAATTCCATATCAAGAAGCGAGGGTAAAATCGGCTCAAGCAAGCGTCGCTAATTATCAAGCAGAATTAGAAAAATCTTTAATAAGGGCTCCATTTAAAGGTCTTATAACAAAACAAGATTCAAAAATTGGTATGAGTGCTTTTGCTGATCAATCTTTGGTAACGATGATTTCTGATTCAAATTATGGTCTTGATACTTATATTCCAGAAATCTACATTTCTCAAATTAAACTTGGTGAAAAAGCAAAAGTTAATTTAAATTCCTATGGTTCAACTCAGGTATTTGATGCTACTGTAAGTTTTATAGATCCTGCAGCTTCACAAAGAGAAGGAGTCGCTTCTTATAAAGTAGAATTAGTATTTGATAAAAATGATGAAAGAATAAAATCTGGTATGACTGGAGATGTTGAAATAATGACCCAAGTCGTTAATCCTGTTTTTTGGGTTCCATCTGATAGTGTTATAGACCAAGGCGGAGCTTCTTATGTAAAAGTAAAAATAGGAGAAACTATTGAATTGAGAAAAATAGAAACTGGAGAACGTAATACTACAGAAGTTGAAGTAAAAAGTGGTTTGATTGTTGGAGATCAAATTATGATTGTGTCCAAAAAATAATTTATGTTTTGGTTAGATATAAAAATTGCTTGGTTCCTTGCGACACGTCAGATTATGCGTTCAAATCTTTGGACTACACTTTTGATTATCGGTGTCATGACTCTTACATTTTTAAACTTAGTAGTTGTAAGCGGTATCTTGGTTGGTTTGATTGAGGGTTCTGTTCGAGCTGTAAGACAATATTATACGGGAGACGTTATCGTATCAACTCTTCAACATAAAGATTATATAGAGAATTCAAGTGCAGTAATTTCTCAAATAGAACAGACGCCAGGAATTGATAAATATTCTGCTAGGTATGTTGATGGTGTAACCGTCGAAGCTAATTATAGAAATCGAACAGACGATAAAACTAAACCTAATACATCAGGAGGAAGTGCGGTTGGAATTGATCCAGAAAAAGAAGATGAACTTACTCAAATTTCAAAATTTGTTGTAGAGGGTGAATATCTTAAAAAAGATGACTATGACAAAGTATTAATCGGAGCATATCTTTTGAAAAAATATCTCCCAATTGATTCTCCGGGATTTGGAGCATTAGAAAATATTGCTCCTGGAACAAAAGTTCGAATCTCTTTTGGAACAACTACTCGAGAGTTTGTTGTTAAGGGAATTGTAAAGGCAAAAGTAGATTCAATAAGTACAAGTGTATATTTTGTTGATTCACAACTTCGAGGTTTGATTGGAAGAAATGATTTTAACGTTGATGAGATAGCGATAAAATTGGTGCCAGACATAAATCCAGATGAAGTAACACGAAGACTTAGAGCTGCTGGTGTAGATACTGTCGCAAAAGTTCAGACATTTTCTGAGGCAGAACCAAAATTTATTAAAGACATGAAAGATACTTTTGCGTTATTGGGAAATGCTATTTCATCTATAGGTCTTGTTGTAGCTTCCATTACTGTATTAATCGTAATATTTATTAACGCAATTACTAGAAGAAAATTTATTGGGATTGCAAAGGGTATAGGTATTAGTGGTAGATCTATTGAGTTCTCATATGTAATGCAATCGTCCTTCTATGCAATTTGCGGATCAATAATAGGTTTTGTACTTGTGTATGTATTTCTTGAACCTTATTTTAACGCTCATCCTATCAATTTTCCATTTAGTGACGGAATTCTTGTAGCTTCTCTTTCTGGAACATTATTCAGAACATCATTGCTTGTCATTGCGACAATAATTGCTGGTTATGTTCCAGCACGTATGATTGTTAAAAAGAATACATTGGATTCAATTTTGGGTCGTAATTAAACAAATATGATTGAAGCAAAAAATATTATAAAAACATATAAAGATGGAGAAAAAGAAACAAAGGTTTTGAAGGGTGTTGATTTTATCGCTAAAGAAAAAGATTTTGTTGCAATTATGGGACGATCGGGAGCTGGAAAGAGTACTCTTTTATATCAGATGAGTATGCTTGATGTTCCGACAGAAGGAGAAATTAATATAGATGGAATAAATGTCCTTTCATTAAATGAACAACAAAAAACTCGATTTAGATTAGAAAGACTGGGATATGTATTTCAGGACTACGCACTTTTACCTGATCTTACCGCGCTTGAAAATGTTGCATTACCTCTTCTTATGCTTGGAGAAAATAAAAAACTTGCTTATAAGCATGCGAGAATTATGCTTGAAAAAGTAGGTCTTGAACATCGAGTAAATAATATCCCTTCAAATCTTTCAGGAGGAGAACAGCAAAGAGTCTCTATTGCTAGAGCTATTGTCCATAAACCAAAAATTCTTTTCGCTGACGAACCAACCGCTAATTTAGATAATGAATCTTCAAAACAGGTTATCGAAATATTTAAGGAATTAAATAAAGCGGGCCAAACTATTATTATGGTCACTCATGAAGAAGAATATGCAAGATCAGCTAAAAGAATCGTTAGAATAGATGATGGTAAAATCATTTAATTTTTATAAAAAAGATATATAATTGATTTTGGTACAAGATATTATTGATAATAATTTAAATTTAAAAATGAAGAAAATAATAATAGGTTTTTTTGCAATTACACTTTTTGTGTCAACTGCTGTATATGCTGAAAGAGGAGACACTAGAAGAGATGATGATAGAGGAATTGCAACATCAACAAGGTCAGAGTTAAAAGACAAAGCAAGAAAGAATGCGACATCAACAAAAAATGTGGATGTAACATGTGTATCTAACGCAATAATGGTACGTGAAGAGGCTATTAGTGATGCATGGGAGGTATTTAGTACTGATATCGCAACAATATTAGGCACTAGAAAATCTTCACTTACAGAAGCTTGGAAAATTACTGATTCTAAAATGAGAAAGGAGGCTGTAAAAAAAGCTTGGGAAACAGCAAAACAAGCTAGAAAGTCAGCAGCTAATGAATATAAAACAGAAAAGAAAAATACATGGTCTGAATTTAAAACAGCTGCAAAATCTTGTGGTACTGGTGTAGGTTCAGAAGCGATGGGTGAATCTGAAGGAGGAGAAAAAATAGAAATTTAATTTATTTTAAAAAATTATACTAAATTTAAAAAAACACTCTTTTAAGAGAGTGTTTTTTTAAATTTATATTTTTTGTGGAGGTCTCCAAAAAGTTTTCTCTATCAAATTATTTTTGGAATTTTTAATTATTTTTTTACCGTATTTAACTCCTGCTCTTCTGCATTTTTCTAAAATGAGCTTATTTTTAAAGGTTTCTATGTCTCCTGAATAAATCGCTCCTAGACATACACTTCCGTAATATAAGAATACTGATCTGAGCCAAAATGGAGGAAAGGCAAAAAATAAAATTCTTTGTGCCCAAAGTGGTGTACCACCAGAAACAATGAAGTATGTTCTTAGGTAGTTTAATAAGCCTTTAGGTTGTCCTAATCCATTTTTATTTTCTAAATCAAGAGAAAAGAATCTTATTCGATCTATAAAATTTTTAAGATTTGATGGAACAGAAAAATTATATGTAGGTGTTGCAATAACTAAGCCGTTAGATTGTTTTATCTTTTCTGTTAATATTTTAAAATCATTTTCATTTTCGAGTGCACCTAGTCTGTTTTCAAAAGAATATCTTTCTATAACTATATCTTCAAGGTATATTTTTTCTATGTCAATATTCGGAAAAGTTTTAACACCTTCTATAAACGCATCTAACATGGTATCTGAATTTCTTTTTTTAGAAGGGGAACATGATAACGCGATTATTTTTGGATGTATAATTCTCATGTGATTAAGTATATCTATCTTTTATTAAAATAAAAAGACACACGATTTTGTGTGTCTTAAGAAATTGAGAAACCTTCTTTTTCTGCTTCTGTTTTTAATTGTTTCGACAATTCAGAAACTTCAGTCGAAAAAAAACGAAATTCTTGAATAGCTCTTCCTCCTCTGATTTTCACCATTAAGCAGGCCTTTTCTTCTGTGCGTTTGATTCTTTTTTCGCTCGAACCTTTTCCTTTAATGACAGTAATTCGACCCAAAGATATCTTTGAAACAAGAGCATTCTTTGATGCAAAGTCAATAAGTGGTTTTGCTGACTCGATTAAAGTTGTGTGAGATTTGGTTATTTTTCCTCCGTTTAATTTCATTTGTGGTGCTATTAAGCTTTTCGTAATATATAATTAAAATATTGAATAGTCAATAGTATATACAATATTTCATATTTGATTTATTGTTATTTTTTGTTACTATTTAAATTGCTTGGAGATTTGGTTCTGGTGTCCCGAATGAAATAGGGAGAAGTAAAAAACGTTAGACCATATCTTCAAGCAAATTATTCCCCTGTATGCAAAGCATACAGAGTTCATTCATTCGGACATGCTTGAGATTGGGAAATCTCAGGCATGTCACTCACTCATTCCCCTGTAGCTCAGCGGTAGAGCAGTCGCCTGTTAAGCGATTGGTCGCAAGTTCGAATCTTGCCGGGGGAGCAAACATTGACTTTTCATATTAAATATGTTATCATATTGGTATAAGTTCATCAAATATAGTAAATATCAGTTTCAAATAGTTTCGCTTTGGTTACTTGTAGCTCACAATTATTGGGCTCTAAATAACTAAGGCGAAGCACGACGCTTAGCTTGGTAAATCTAGAACCAAACAACATAATGAAAAAGTTTCTGATGATGCTTTTTGGGAAGAGTCTTTCACCGCAACCAAATTCCTCAGGTTTTCATAATGATGCCGATTCGGTATTCACTGGGATTGAGATTTGGTGCACAAACGGCAGATTACTTTCCTTGGGTTTTAAAGTGAAAGCTCCTAAAGGGATAAACCCGAAGATTTCTCTACCTTGCTGTTCTGAAGTCACTTTCGTGGCTGAAGGATTCAGTAACAACTTCCACAACGGTCTCCTTGGCAGGTTGGTTCCACAGAAAGGAACCAACAAGAGGGGGGACGTGAAGCTTTGCTCAAGTTTGTCACGCAAACTCAAACAAGTTGGCTTCAAGGAAGTAGAACCTTAAAGATTTTCTGATTTTGTAAACTTAAATCAGGTGGCCTAGCATCCCGAAACTGAAGTTGCTAGAAAGGTCCGTGGAGTTCAATTCTCCTTGGGCCTTTTTTAATTCTTCATCAAACAGGTTCGAACATCGTCCCACGTTTGGAGCACTTTATTTCACCTTTATCTTAAACTAATTTTTTTGACCCCTGACTAAAGGTTCGAACCTTGGTATACTTTTTATATGAAACAAAAATTAATACTATTAGATGGTATGTCTGGGGCTGGAAAGACCACTCTGTCAAATTCACTATCAAAAGAACTTCTTAGAACTGCAATAATAGGTTTTGATAAAATTAAAAAGTTTATTTCTGACTTTGAGAGAGGAGCTAGAGATAATCAAATTGCTAGAGAAGTGACTATGGTAATGGCAGAAAAATATTTAAACCTCGGATTATCAGTAATAGTTGAAAACCCTTTTAAAACCGAAGAGGAGATTGATTTCTACACAACTCTTGCTCAAGAGAGAAAAAATCCCTTGTTATAAATTTCAATTACATGCTAATCCAGATATTGCTCTACAAAGAGTAATAAAAAGAACTCAAGAAAATAACGGCGACTTACCAGAAGAACGAGCTAGAAATAATATCTCACTTTTTAAAAATCGTAGTGACCTCGGTTTCAGGGTGATCGATACTACAAATATGCAACCCAGAGAAGTACTGGATTCTGTTTTGATGGAAATACAGAACTAACGATACATCAAAGTGGTTCGGATTTGGGCTGGTCCGCGGAGCATTGTAAAGAAAAGTAAAGTGTTACTTCCTCTTTATATCAATAGAATTTCTCCAAATATTTTCAAATAGAGTTTCCATCATTTTTGCGTGGTCTTTTGATTGAATGAGAGTTGCATAACTTTCTTTTTTGGGTCCAATATATAAAGTCTTATCATCATAGATAAAAATTGTTGTTTCAAAATTATTATGCATATCTACAGGAAGTTGCTTTATCTCCGAATCAGGATAGTAATTTCGAATTACACTTTTATTAGGAATGTCTTCCCATAAAGCTTTAGTTTTTATGTTTCTTTTGAATTTTTCTTTAACATATTCTTCAATAAAATCTTTTCCCATTTGATGAAAAAAGTTATTTGAAGGAACAATAGTCCTAATAGTTTTTGATTTTCCATATAGACTATAAAATACAGCGGTTTTAATAGATTCAACGGTATCAAAATGAGAGATCAAAACCTTATCAGCGGTTTTATTTTTAGGATAAAACTCTTTTAATTTCTTAGTTTTTTCTAATAAATCATTTTGTTTTCTGATATTTTTATTGATTAACTCTAAAAGATTATCTAGTGATTCAATTTGAAATTTATTCCCATATTCTTTTCCTGTTTTTGAAACCAAACCTCTCTTTTCTAAAGAGTTTAAGGAGTAATAAATAGTCGGCCTCTTTTCATTTGTAACTTTCATTATTTCTTGAACAGATTGAGAACCATCAAGTAGAGAAATATATACCAAAATTTCAGCAGGGGACATCCCTATATCTTCCAATATTTTAATGATTTCTTTTTTATCCATAGTTGTATAGTTGTTATTATACATCATTGAACTAATGTGTCAATTATATTATTTTTATTAAGAAAGTTCATTCACACAAACAAATCAATCATATGGAAAATCTACTAATCAAGATTCTATTCGGGCATCTAATCGGAGATTTCTTTTTTCAAACCCAAACAATGGCCGATACAAAATATCGTTCTGGGTGGATAGGGGTTTATTGGTGCTCTATTCATGTTCTTGTCTATACATTCATCGTGGCAATATCTGTAAGTAATTTCTCATTGATTTTTCTACTAGGGGTGTTTGTACCTCATTGGATTATTGATAGATATTCACTGGCTCATAAATGGATGATTCTTATTGGACGAGGTGACTTAATCAAGAGTAACGATTCAAAGAGTTCATCCTTCGGTACAATAATTTATGTAGTAATTGACCAGACGATTCACTTTGGATGTTTATATGCCCTAACCAAAATATTAAACTAAAAAGAAAGGAAATAATACAATGGGAGTAATGAGATTGTTTTCATCTTGTTCTGACAAATCACACGGAGAGCAATTTCCAAAAGGGGTCAAATGTCATCGGCAACACAAACATGTAATAGAAAAATGTAAATTGGTTGGAAATCCAAATCCTTCTAATTTCCAAATTCTTAATCATGAAGAGATTGGTCGTTTCGTTGTTGTATTGGTTAAATATCCAGAGTGTTTGAATTACGAAGGTGACAAGATTTTAGTCTTTGAGAATGTGTCTTTTGGCGTTATTCAAAAACTTAAATCAATAGATCCTCATTTCTGTGATTCTGGGAATCATTCATCGCCGATAGCAAGATTTGTTCCAACACTAAAAGGTTGGCATTATGCAATTCAATTTTGCAAAAATGTTTAAACCAATCAATAAGCACCCGAGATAATATCAAAGGTGTTTTATTTTAATTCTGGAGTTTTAATTTAAAAAACAAAAATTTTAAATTTTTCAATTTCTCTCTTTAGTCTAATCCAATCCAGAGTTATGAACTTGTCCAGCAAGGGTAGAACAAAAGTTTGACTTACACAAATAATCATTGTATCCTTCTTTTTAGAAGGAGAATACAAAACATGTTTACTGAATATCTTGATCTGAATATTACTCTGACTCAAAGAGTGGATGAAATCTTTAAGGGCCTTGGCATTAATAGAAAAAGAAAGGCAGAGATCATGTCCTTTCTTCAACCAGTCAAAACAAAAGACCGAGCTACTTATGAGCACTCTCTTCGGGTGGGTCTGTTAGCTCAGAAGATTGGTAGATTTATAAATCTTGATAACAAGGCACTATTCTATGCAGGAATTCTGCATGATGTTGGAAAGTCTTTAACCAAAGTGTCTACTCTTCGAGAGACTGAAAATTGGACACTTGAGCACGCAGAAGAAATCATGGCACATGTCCTAGATGGATATAGAATGCTACGTGGAAAGTTTGACTTCAGTGCAGAGATAATCCTATGGCATCACCGCTTTCAACGAGCAGGCTATCCAGATAAACTCCCTGATCCTCTTCATGGTTATAGTGCTGGCACATTGGCGATGGTGCCGTTCTATGGAAGGATGTTGGCACTCGCAGATACTTTCGATGCATTGCATCGTGTTAATGCAAAATTCGGTGCTCTTAGTGGTGAGGATATCCGGGCGAAAATGTTCCAGTTCAATCCTGATCAGCGAGTACTTCTAGAGAAACTATATTCTGCTGAAATCTTCACTACCTACACAGTTCCTAGTGCAGCATGATAATCTGTTTCCAAAAACTACTCCGGTTTTCTCAAGTAATAGTCTTGAGGAAATCGGTTTTTTTATTTAAGTTAAAACAAGTTCTAACTTCCTTCGGCAGATAGAGGGTAAATTTTGATATAATTTTCCTATGACAACACCTACGCATGTGATAGTTAATTTGATGGTCTTTATTTTGTTGATACAAATAAGTAGTTTGAGTCTAAATTATATAGACTTATCACTTATCATCTTTTCAAATCTTATTGACTTAGATCATTTATTTTCCAGACCAATTTATCATCCGAAGAGAAATCCATTTAAAACTCATTTTTTTCATAAACAATGGAAAGTCATATTACTGTTTTCAGTAATTTTTTTATTTGTAAGACCATTAATGTTTCTTGGTATTGGCCTAATTCTACATTTTTTCTTGGATTATCTGTATGTAAAGAGAGAGAAAGTTTAGTTTTTTAATTCTTCTCCAATTCAAAAAAACTCAGACGGTATTTGGTATGCATGGAGCAGTTTTGTAGTCGCATTTGTGATTGCATTTATTGTTACAATCATCGATATGAAACGTCCAATGTAACAATCTCAACAACTCAATTAGTCAGCATGTTGTAAAACTTCATAATAGCTTTTTTATTATATTTATATAGAATAATGAAATGATAGACTATACATTAATTTTTATAATACTTTGTTTTTTGTTTAAAATTGGTTATTGGGTTAGCAAACTTTCTTCGGTTAAAAAAACAGTTAAAAATACTGGAGGGGGAGTTATGAGATTTTTCTTTTATTTTTTTATTCTGCTTTTTATCTATCTTCAATATAAAGTAGATTTTTTAAATATAAAAATATTGCCAAATACTTTAAGTACAAAAATTATTGCGGATGTAATAACTTTTATTGGAATGTTGATAATGATTTGGGCTAGAAAAACTTTAGATAAAAATTGGAGCGCCAATATCGTTCTAAAACAAGATCATGAATTAATTACAAGTGGTCCCTAAGCATATGTGCGTCACCCAATATATACTGGTTTATCTTTAATGGTTCTAGGTGTTGTCGTCTATGTAAATACTTTAGCCTTTGCTATTTTCTTTGTTTTATTTTTCTTCGGCGCATGTTATAAAGCAAAAAAAGAGGAAAAACTTTTGAGTGTTTATTTTTCGGATAAATATTTTGAATATAAAAAAAAGACAAAACTTTTAATTCCTTTTATATTTTAAATATATTCTAATTGCTTGACTATTTGTTTTTATGAGAGTATTTTTAATTTGAATTATAGAATAAACAACAAACCATTCAATTTGATGGAAACACAAATAGTTCGCTGTAAGTGTGGAAGGCCTGCAAAACGTCATGTCCGCAGTCAAATTACCTATTCTTCGAAAGATGGTAGGTCACTAGGTAGTATGAATACAACAAGAGAGTGTTGTCATAGTTCTTGGTGTTTAGTGAAGGTTCTTTTTTCAATTTTTTGGGAACAATTCTTTGTTGAAAGATCTCGGGTTAAGAGATATGGACTTGAAGATGATGCAACAATCATGAAAGAGGTGGTGCCATATGATCCTAATCCTTATTGAAATCACTTTTTTAACCTTAGCGTGCCGCCAGAAAACTTAAATCTGGCGGTATTTTTATATATTTGACAAAAAAATAAATAAATTTTATTGTACAGGATATCGCACATCTAATAATTTCAAAATAATCAACTAATTTAACCGCAATGAAGATAAAAAATGCAAAGACAGAAATTTTCTTTATTTTATTTTACTTCTTTCTGATAATTCTGCTTTTTCCAATATGTTCTTTCGGGTCATACAGGATTACGCGTGATATAAAATTCATCATTTATTCAATTATCGGAATAATTATTTTGACAGCAATTTCATTTTACCGATTTTATCCAATTTCAGGTTGGATCTCTGTACCTATCTTGTTGTTTCTTTACTACAAAGTTTTTTCAAGGTGGTTTATCGAGGCGCCTCGTCTGTTTGGGAGAATTTTTCCGATTTGATTTTTTAAAACCTTTCGTCAGTTTGATGTGAGGTTTTTATTTTTTGACAAAATACAAAATAATGTTAATGTGAATTTGATATGTACATCTTTATTTACCCCAATTGTTTATCCGGTCGTCTATTGGACACTTTGATGGATCATGTTCATGAGTCTGGTCACGAAATTACGGAGAACCCATTTATGGCTTCATATGGTATTCGAACATTGGATCAACCCAGAATGGATTGCTTTCCTGGTCCTCGAGATATAATCCTTAAAGACTGTGGAAAAGTTGATACTGTTCCTCATCAATCTCTATGTGTTGATGTTGGAACATTCAAAGTTATAGGAACTAACCAACAAGGTCTTGACTCTTGGCTTTCGAGGGCTCGTGATTTTTTTGCTGAAGAAGTGTAGATTCTATCTTTGGGAGACCGTTTCTCATCATGAGTTAACGGTCTTTTTTTATATATTTTATTTTTTTTAAAGTGTTATTATTTAAAAAAACAAAAAAGGAGGTTCTTTATGATTATCCAGTTTTTTGATCTAAAAGGTTATCAATTTGCTCAGGTTTTGGATGCTGTCACATGTCCGCTTAACAGAAGCGCAACTATGATAGAACACGGAATCGATGAATGGGAACTTTATAGAAGGGGTCCTGCACCGCTCATTACTCACTACATTGAAAATGGAGGGGCAGTAGCTTTTGCTCGACGTCGAGCTGAATTTGTCAGGATAAAAGAGATTCCTGATGAAGTTGAATTGGAATTTTATATTTGAATCAAAAATAAAAACCAAGAGATAATATCAAATGGTTTTTTTATTTATATCTTGCTTTGAATAGCTTTTTCTCATACACTACCGTTATGAAAATAAAAAAGGCATTATTTGTAAAAGGAATTGTAAAAGGTGGAGATTCTTGGGATCCGAACAAGCCTCAAGTTGCTTTTTATGGTCGTTCAAATGCGGGTAAATCTTCAAGTTTGAATGCTCTTGTAAATAATAAAAATTTTGCAAAGGTTTCGTCTGCTGCTGGTAAAACTACTGAAATAAATCTTTTTAACATTAATGATTCTTTTCATTTATTGGATCTTCCTGGTTATGGATATGCTCGTGGTTCAAAAGCTCAAAGACAAAAATTGGACGATCTTATTACCTGGTTCATTTGTGATACTCAGGCCATAAAAAGAGTACATGTCGTTGTTGTTGATGCACAAGTTGGTTTGAGTGAATTAGATATAGATACTTTGGAATTTTTATATCGTACACAAAGTCCTATTATTGTTTTATTAAATAAAATGGACAAATTAAATCAAAGTGAATTATCAAAAACCCTTAATAATACAAGAGCTCAAGTTGCCGGTATTGTAGAAATTATTATGTTTTCAGCAAAAGAAAAAAGGGGGACAGAACAGCTTTGGAAAGCCGTAGAAAAACATTTATCTTAAATATCATGTATATTCATGTTCGAATTAAAACTAAACAGAAAGAAGATTTAGTGATTAAGAAAAATGACTCAAAATATGAGGTTTCGGTTAAAGAAGAGGCAAAACAAAATATGGCAAATCAAAAGCTCTGCTCTTTATTAAAAGATTATTTTAAAGTCAAATCAGTTAGGATAATATCAGGTCATCATAGCCCATCAAAACTTATATCAATTGATGTTGAAGGATAGTGTCTTTTTGAGTTTTTGAATAAAAATTTAATAGAGTTATAATATAATAGTTATGATCAATATAAATATCAAAAGTAAAAACTTTGAGATGACTCCTGAAATAGCGGAGTATATTAACAGCAAGATTTCTTCAGTTGAAAAATTTTTACAAATAGGACACGAGGAGAGTATCTTGGTTGAAGTCGAAGTTGAACAATCAAAACATCATAAAAAAGGTGAAGTATATAGAGCTGAAGCCAATGTTTCTGTTAAGGGAAAGTTGTTTAGAGGCGATTCTACCGATTATGATATTAGAACTGCAATTGATAATGTAAGAGATCAGATAGACGAACAAATCAAAAAAAAGAAAACAAAGAAATTTGAAATGTATGAAAAAGGTTCAAGATTAATTAAAAATATTTTAAGAAAAAATAATGGTTAAATTTTGGCATATAGTAACTGTTTTAAGTGGAGTATTATTTTCAGTAATTTTATATAACATGGTAATGAAATCACAAGACATAAGAGATGAGGTTCAGGCTCAAACAGAGTTCCGAGGATATTCAGATATTAACAATGTTGTTTTTACAACCAATCAAGGTACTTTTGAAATTCAACTTGAAAATGAAAAAGCACCTAAGACTGTTACGAACTTTATAAAATTAGTTCAATCTGGTTTTTATGACGGACAAAGATTTCATAGGGTTATAGAAGATTTTATGATTCAAGGAGGAGATCCATTATCAAAAGATCTTTCTAAAAAATCATATTGGGGAACCGGTGGTCCCGGATATAAATTTGAAGATGAATTTGGGGAAGGTTTGAGTAATGTTACAGGAACAATATCAATGGCCAATGCGGGTCCTAATACAAATGGTAGTCAATTTTTTATTAATACTGCTGATAACGTGTTTTTAGATAAAAAACATGCTGTATTTGGAAAGGTGATTTCAGGAATGGATGTCGTTATGAATATTTCAAAAGTTCCTAGAGATCAATCAGATAAGCCTTTGGACGATGTTATTATTGAAAAAGTAGAGGTTAAATAATAAGGATTTTAATAAAAGGCGCGGCCGAAGGCCGCGCCTTTTATTTATAATCTATTTTAAATATCCATTTTTAAAACTCTCCCAACTCATTAGATTTTTTCCTTCTGGTATAACATTGTCAATTATAAAACCCTCAGTATTATCAAAATGGGCAGATTCAATTTTTACTCTAATTTGTTTGTCTTGTTTATTTATGAAAAAGAATATTCCTGGCCAAGGTGTAAATGCAACATACTTTAAATAAGTTTTGTAATCTTTGTCTGAAATATCTATCTGTCCATTTTCTTTCTTAATCATTTTGGTAAAAGTGGCTTTTGAATGATCTTGTTCTCGAGATTGAATTTGTTTTTCCATGAAAGGTTTAATTGTCTCAACTAACATTTCTCCTCCAAGATTTGCAAGAAAATCATGAACTTCTTTTTTACTTGTAGGCCATTTTTCGAAGGTGTGTTCTTTTTGTAATAATATCGGACCATGATCCATTTTTGCATCCATTAACATTATTGTTACTCCTGTATTTTTTGTGTCGTTTAGGATGGAGGTTTCTATTGGAGATGCTCCTCTATATTGTGGTAATAAAGAAGGGTGAACATTTAAACAACCTTCTTTGGGAATATCTAGTACTTCTTGGGAAATAATTTTTCCATAAGATGCTATGACAAAAAAATCAATGGAATTATTTGTTATATTCGAATTAATTTGCTCCGCAGATAATATTTCGGGTTCAATAACTTTTATATTATTCTCAATACAGAATTCTTTAAGTGGTGTTGGGGTTAAAATTAATTTTCTTCCTTTTGGTTTATCTGGCTGTGTTATACAAAGTGTTGGTCTGTAATTTGAATCAATAAGTTTTTTTAAAACTATAATACTGAATTCATCACTTCCAAAAAAAATAAAATTATAAGACATATTATTCAGGGTCAGTTTCTTTTAGGTTTTTGGCATGGTCAACAAATAGTATACCTTCAAGATGGTCTAATTCATGTTGTAATATTTGAGCAACTAAACCTTTTGCCTCTAATATGAATTTTTTTCCAAATTCGTCAAAAGCATGAATCGTTACTCTGCTTGATCTCTTGGTTTTGCCATACCACCATCTACAAGAAAGACATCCTTCTTCCATGTTCTTCTTATCTTTCGATCTTTTGGTGATTTCTGGATTTATATAAACAAGAGGAACTTGTATTTCTGATTCTAAGATTTTAGGTGATATTACAAAGGCTCTCTTTGAATACGCTATTTGTGGTGCGGCCAAAGCAATACCATCATTTTGGGTTGCAAGCGACTCAAACATCTCTTTTATCATTTTTTGAGTCTCTGGTTTTTGGATATCAGAAATAGGAATAGGTTTTGCTATTTTTCTTAAAACTGTATCATCTTGTTGAACTATTTTTTTCATATAATTAAAAAATATTATCAGTTTGTATAACTACCTTTATATATTGCGGCAAAGCTCTTAATTTGTCCACTAATTTTTTTTCTGGCCAATTGGCTACAGCTATTCTGATTAAAAGTCCATATGTGACTTTATTCTTGTTACTTTGTGTTAAAATCGGATAATCGAAGACTTCATATTCAGATAAATATTCTTTTAAGTGTCTTACTTCTTCCAATATTTGAACCGGTCCTCCTTGAAGACTTAATTTAATCATTAAAGAAAACGGAGGATAATTAAATTCTTTCCTTTCTTTTGTTTCTGATTTTATAAATTCTTTGATATTTCCAGTATTGGCATATTCTATAATTTGAGATTTTGAATTTCGGGTTTGTAATATAAAAGTTTTAGAGGCCAAGGCTTTTGCTCTAAGAATATTTATAAGAATTCTTTCATGAATATTAAAATCTGGAATAGAAAACATACTATCAATAGAAACAATTCCTATGTGTTCTATTTCTTCTTGTGCATAAAGTAAAGCCATTTCGGTTCCGATTAAAATTGATCCAGGAGTATTATAAAAATCTTCTATCATTTTTTTGGCAAGTTTTTGAGTTTTAACTCTGTCACTATTAAAAACAAAAATAGCTGATTCTGGAAAATATTTTTGGACATACTGTTCAATTGTCTCTGTTGCAATTCCAAGAGTTTTTAATCTCCAACCACCACAGTGTTTGCATAATTCTCCTGCATGTCTTCTTTCATTACACCTATGACACAATAGATAATTTTCTTTTTGTGTCGCATCTTTTCCGTGTAGAACAATAGGGGAATCACAATTATTGCAAGATACAGTTTTACCACAATCCATACATATAACCGAAGGAGCTAATCCTTTTCTCGAACAAAGAAGTAAAACATGCTCACTGTCTTCGTGCGCTCTTGAGATCATTTCATGCATTTCTTTTGAAAAAATAGAAAATTCATCTCCGTGTGTATGGTTTTTAGAATCCATTTCAATAACTTTAGAGCTTGCTGTTGTTAAAGACCTAAATTTAAGAGGGGAATATTCATGCATAGTGAATTGATCGATTTTTAAATGATTGTCAATTCTTAATATGAGATCACCAACTATATATCTTGCTCCAAGATTTTTTGCATATATCTCTAATATTTTCCTATAATCTATATAAGGACTATTTTGAGTTTTATATAAGCGAGAAGATTCTTTCTCAACAACAACAGAGCCAATTTTGGATAATGGAATAAAAGCAAAATGTCCCGTTGAAACTACTAGTATCGGTTTTTCATTTTTGATTGCTTCATTCCAAGATTTTGTCAGTTCACTTTTTTTAATGTGGCTAGCAAAAATATATGAATATTCTTTAATTCCTTTTGATAATTCTTTGAATGCATATTCTGTATCTTCAATTGTCGGGCAAACAATCAAGACAGATCTCTTTTTAGCAAACTCTTCACGTATTAGTCTTTTATAGCTTGAGTATCTTTCTTTATCAGGTTCTTGAATTGCGTATTGTTCGGTAGAGTCTTTTATTGCGACAGTATCCGTATGAGGTATTTTAAAAGTATTAATATCTTTTAAAACAAATTGAGGAATTACATTCATGCTTAATTCTCCAATTGAAGTTGCATAAAATTCTTTTGCATCTTTAAGTGTTTGAACTATTGCAGTATTAAAAATTGTTTCTTTGTAAACAGATTTTATTTTTTTTAATGTAAAATCAGCTTGTTTAATATCTGATTTATTTGTTTGTACTGACTGAACATCAATCACAAAGCCTTGATATGTTTTACTTTTAATTTCAAAAGTTACAATGTTTCCAATGGAAACATCTTTGGTCGTAAAATAAGTGAGATATTCAGTTCGGAAACCTTTTTTGAAAGGTACAACCTGTAAAGTATTCATATCTCTGTTTTACCATTTTTGAGCATAAATATAAAGGAATAAATAAAAAAGCCCCGCAAACCTGGCGGTTTGCGGGGCACGAAAGAAACATGAGAGATCAGTAAACCCCTTTGCAACGGAACAAGTCCCGTCGCACAAGTCTCCAACCCATCATGATCCAGTCGCGAAACTGAATTGGAAGAGGTTTGACCTGAGGTTTGTTGTGTGCTTCTCGGGGCAGAATCGAACCCTCCATCACTCTCCTGATCAAGTATTGAACTTCAAGGAAGTCAATACCTTCGCAGGTGTAGTCTTGGAAGTAGGAAGTAATTGTTGAATGAGCACCTCCACTCGATACTGCCTGTGTTGCAGAAAGAGTAAGTTTGGAGCTACCGAAGCAATAAATGCCTGGAGTCCTCTCGTTTCTGGGATAAAAAGTGATCTTTCCTTTGGCACTAATATTCTTGGAGTATTTTGCGATTTCAGGTCTTCCGGCAGTGAGAGAGTCAATGTTCATTTCCACAAAATGGCCGAAACCATCTTGCTTCACATAGAGACCCATAAACATATCCGGGAGACGCGGGGTCACTTCAATCAATCCTTTGCCTTCGTCTTTGAGGTAGAATCTGTGGTTCATTATTTTCGGTTCTAGTTTTCGATTTTGGAGGTACGCAATGACGTTCATCGTCAAAGTCGTCCGTTAGAAATGATACCATAATATATAAAAAAGTCAATAGATATAGGTAATGTGTACACACATATGGCCCTTTTGATAGATTAGCAACTAATGACTATA
>CAYOAC010000005.1:27113-40401 GCA_964401885.1 uncultured Candidatus Saccharibacteria bacterium | reverse complement strand
TTATATTAAAAATAAGTTTATAAAGTTTTTATTTTTTGAATATTTATTTTTGACTTTTCGCATACAAATTGAGATACTGAATGTATGAATTCAAATCTTAGAAAGCAAATTTTTATTTCCTTAGTTATTATTTTTGTGTCTTTTGGGGGTGGTTTTTTGTTTGGAAAAAATGGAGGATTTAAAAATATACAAGCAAATGAAAAGGTCGATATGTCAACTTTTTGGCAAGTTTGGAATACTTTAGATGAAAAATTTGTTTCAGCTTCTAGTACTAAAAAAATAGCCGATCAAGATAGAATGTACGGAGCTATAAGTGGAATGGTTGAATCTATGGGTGATCCGTATACAGTTTTTATGAAACCTGAACAAAAAGCAAAATTCAATGAATCTATCGAAGGTGTTTTTGAGGGTGTTGGAATGGAAATTGGAGTAAAAGATAACTACTTAACAGTAGTTGCTCCTCTTAAAGATTCTCCCGCCCAAAAAGCAGGTATTGAAAAGGGGGATATTATATTAAAAATAGACGATAAAGATTCTTCAAATATGAAGGTTGAAGAAGCCGTTTCCTATATTCGTGGTCCCAAAAACACCATTGTAACTCTAAGTGTTCTTAAAAAAACAACAGGTGAACCGGTAGAAATAAAAATAACAAGAGATAAAATTATAGTTCCCACAATGGAAACAGAGGTAATAGGAGATGTTTATGTTATTAGGTTATATAGTTTTGGTGCTAATGCTACCGCAGAATTTAAGACTGCAATCCAACAATTTGCAAAGACAAATAAAAATAAATTGATTCTAGATATGAGAGGTAACCCAGGTGGTTATATGGATGCTGCCGTTGATATATCTAGTTGGTTCTTACCTGCAGGTAAAACAATCGTAACAGAAGATTTTGGTTCTAGTAAAGATGTTAAGATTTTTAGAAGTAAAGGTTACGAGTTGTTAGATCTTTCAAAATTAAAAATGATTGTAATGATTGATGAGGGTTCTGCTTCTGCATCAGAAATTGTTGCTGGTGCACTTAGTGAACAAGGTGTTGCCAAACTGGTTGGTATGAAATCTTTTGGAAAAGGTTCCGTACAAGAATTGTTTGAAGTTACACCTGAAACTGTTCTAAAAGTAACTATTGCTAGATGGTTAACTCCTAATGGAAATTCTATTTCTTTTAATGGTTTAAAACCTGATACTGAAGTAAAATTCGATGTAGATTTATTTAAAAAATATCAAAAAGATTCACAATTATTGAAGGCCATTGAATTATTAAAATAATACAATAAAAATATGAAAGTTATATTACTGAAAGATGTACCCAAGCTAGGAAAGAAAAATGAAATAAAGGATGTATCAGATGGTTTTGCTCAAAATGCTCTTTTACCAAAGAAGTTGGCTCAAATTGCAACTCCTGCAGCATTGCAAACACTAAAAGAAAATCAAGAAAGATTAAATGTTGCTCAAAATAAAGAATTAGAGTCAATAAAACTCGCTATTGAGGAATTAAAAAATAAAAAAATAGTTGTGGAATTACCGGCTAATGGTCAAGGTCATCTTTTTTCAAAATTCAAAGTAGAACAATTGAGAAAGGTTTTCAAGGAAAAGAATATTTCATTTGATATAAAATATATTGTTCCTTTTGAATATAAGGAAACAGGGGAGCATGTCGTTAAAATAAAATCTCCACAATTGAATGGCGAGTTTACCATCGAGATTAAAGGGATATAAATAATTTAAAAGCGCGGCCCCTACGGGGCCGCGCTTTTAAATTAGATAGTTTCAGAATCTAGATAAATTAAACAATTTTCACAAGTTTTCTAACAACGGCTTTTCCGTCAAATCTAACTTTTCTTTTGTCTGAGAATTTAACAACTCCAGCTTTAAGAGCAAAGATTGTGTGATCCTTTCCAATATCTGTATTTTCTCCAGCAAGATATCGTGTTCCTCTTTGTCGTACGATAATTGCACCTGCTTTAGCAGTTTGACCATCTGCGATTTTGACACCTAGAAATTTAGGTTTCGAATCGGTCAGGTTTTTTGATGTTCCACCGGCTTTAACTTTAGACATAATTTATATTTTATTTATCTGCTTCGATTAAGATTAGTGGTCAAATGATAGTATATTTTCTAGAAAAAAGCAAGGCATATATAAAATGGTTAATTATTACAGTCACGGCACTGTTTTATTTATATTTTAACTTTGTTTTTATAAGGATTGTGCTCAGAGATCGACAAACCTTACAAATTATTCACTCAGAAAACACAAATTTTGAGCAAAATTTGGAAAAAAATATTACTTCAGACAAGGTTTTGCCAAAAGGGGATTATGCCTTCGTTTCCTCTAAAAGAGGCAAATATTACTACCCAATTTCTTGTTCCAAATCAAAGACCCTTTCTGTTCAAAATATGTTGTATTTTAAGGATAAAATGAGTGCAGAGAGTGCAGGGTTTAAGGCGTATTTAGGGTGTTTTTGATTGATTTTTTAGGGTATATATGCTATGATATATGTCGAATCTGGAGTAATCCAGATTTTATGTTTTGAAGCCGGTAAACCGGGCTAAACTTCAAAACCTGCATTCGAGAGATACTGTTGCATGTGCAGATTACCATTACGAATAGGCTTATAATACAACTGACAATCGGACTTGCAATGTTGATCGCTTCGATTAGCGACGCTCAAGTAATCGAGGCACCAACCAATAACGAAAGTATTGTTGATGAGACTTATTCTGAAATTTCAGAACAAGTAAAAGTAAAAACTACTGAAGAAATTATTGCTGAGCACTTTAAAGATACACCCGTACTTAAGAAAATTGCTTTTTGTGAATCACAAAATAGACAATTCTCTGATGAAACAGGAAAGGTGGTACTTCGTGGAAAAGTAAATCCTCAAGACGTTGGGGTTATGCAGATCAACGAAAAGTATCACTTAGAAGCAGCCAAGAAACTTGGATTAGATATTTACACTCTTGAAGGTAATATCGATTATTCAAAACACTTGTATGAAACTCAAGGTGTTAAACCATGGGTTTACTCTTCTTCTTGTTGGGATAAATCAAACGAGTTTGCTCTTAGATAATTTCCAAGATCAATTACAATTGCATTAAATAAAAAACACCGCACAAATTTGTGCGGTGTTTTTTATTGGTTGACAGGGTAGGGGAATTGTTGTATTTTTACTTGGAATGAAGATCCTAAAAAATTCAATGCCAGATATTCACGCTCGTGCCGAACGGGTTTTGTCTATGCAAACCGCAGGTAAGAAACCCAAGAAGAAAGTTTTTCGATTCATTTTGAAGAATGTACGTAAAAATCCCAATATTGCTTTTTCGGTTTTTACACTGATGACTTTATTTGAATTTGCGCCAAGTTTTGAACGTCGTCAGGAAATTTTTGATACATTGGCGCTCAAAATGTCCGAATGTTCAATTGAAGATGAAGAACACGTAGAATTGGTTGAATACTTGATTATCAAATGTAATCATCCAATGGCTTTGGCTGCATGTCATGTAATCAGATACAAGTGGGGATTTACTGATGAAGTTGAAGGCGAATCCATCAAAGATCAAATGAGAATTTTGGATGAATATGGTGTTGGACATTATTTTAAAACTAATGTTCGAGCTATTATGCAAATTAGAAATTCTAGAATGCTTGAAAGGGTTTCTTGATTTTTGATTTGATTTTGTTGATGCACACAAATTTTGTTTGTGTGCTTTTTTAATTTAAAAATTAAAAAGATGATTTTCGTTAGGCGGAGAATAAGGAAACAATAAGTAATACATGTCGCACTACAAGAGTACTTCTAGTAGACTAATCCACCCTGAAGGGTGAAATAAGTCTACTATGTCGCACCACAAGGGCACTAATATATTACTAAGTAGACCTTGTCAGGTCTCCTAAGTAATATATGTCGCACAATATATCTTTGCGACACTATACATATAAATAAAGCCTTTATAAATAAACATTTCAATTTTAATCTATAATCAGACAAAATTTAAATTTGCAACGTTTTTTGACCTCCTATTCTCTCTTTTAAGGCCTTTGTATTTTTTGACTTGAGCAATGTATCCTCTATTTTTATATTAAAAATAATTTATGTCTTAATTTTTAACTCTCTAATTTTCTTCCCCAAAAACAGGGGACTCTCTTCCCTATTTTCCAATTTTTGATAATATCACATCGATGAATGAGATCTTTGGCACATTACCTTTTTGGTTGAAAATATTATTTTGTATTTTAGGGATTATCATCTTATTACTCGTGAGTTTAGTTTTATATATTAGAATAATTATGAAACAAAATGAAAACAGACATGAGGATATTGATCCCAGCGATTATGAAATGTGAATTTTTCTAAAAACTCTCACTAAGTTCAATGTGGGAGTTTTTTAATTAAATAGAATTTATACCCGCAACATATCCCGTGGTCCAACATAGTTGTAATGAAAATCCTCCTGAAGGTCTTCTTACATCTAACAAATCTCCTGTGATAAATAAATTAGAAATTATTTTTGAACGCATAGTTTTGGTATCAATTTCATTAAGAGAAATTCCACCATCAGCCACTATAGATTTTTCGTAACCTTCTAATCCTCTCACTTGGATTGGAATTTTTTTGAGTAATTGAATTAAAGATTTTCGATATTCTTTTGAAATTAAATTTACAGGAGTATCGATATTTATTGGTAAATGTTTTTGTAAAATTAAATGTGTATTATGTAGACCAAAAATTTCTGACAAAACATTTTTTATTTTTTTGTTTTTATTTTGATCAAATATTTTTAGAATCATCTCGTCAATTTCTTTGTGATTTTTATCTGGATATAAATCTATGTAAACATTAACAAAACCCCCATACAGAGCATCTTGTAATTTACTCGAATGATTCATTATTATTGGTCCAGATAATCCTGTGTGTGTACAAAGAATTCTTCCCTTAAAAGAAGCAAATTTCTTGTCATCAGTATTAATTGTAATTTTACAATTATCAATTGCCGTACCGGAATGTTCGTGAATCCAAGAATCCGAAACTATCCAAGGAACGAGTGTTGGAGTAGGTTTTTTAATTTTATGACCCAGATCTTCAAGCCATCTGAAGCCGTCGCCGGTTGAACCAGTTTCGGAGTGGGAGAGTCCGCCTGTTGCTAAAATATACGAATCAGCAGTGTAAGTCTCCCCTTTTGATGTTTCAATAAAATCTATTGAGTTTTTATTTTTATTTATTTTTTTAACAATCGTATTTGTTTTAATTATTATGTTTGGATGTGTAATAAAATTTTTCATTACTTCAACAACATCTGTAGCTTTTTGAGATTGAGGAAAAACCCTATTGTAGGATTCTGTCACAAGTGATAATCCCCTCTTTTCGAAAAAATCAAAAGTATTTTGAACAGAAAATTGATCAAAAGTAGAATATAAAAACTTTTCTGAATTTCCAAAATGTTTTAAAAGGTCTCTATTTTCGAAAATCGCATTTGTAATATTGCAACGACCTCCACCGGTAATTGATAATTTTTGACCAAGAGTTTTATTTTTTTCTAATATCAAAACTTTAGCCTCTGGGTTTTTGGTCACAATTGAACCTGCAGACATCATGCCTGATGGTCCTCCACCTATGATAATAACGTTGAAATGCTTTATTGAATTCATTATGAACTCACTATAACATATGATATGATTTTGATTAATGAATTATCTAAAAGATCATATAGGGTCTATTGTCGTTATTTGTTTGGTCGGTCTATTATCGATAGGTAGTTTTTTTGTTGATTTAAATGCTGTAAAAGATTTTATTGCAAGCGCTGGTATTTGGGCTCCGGTTTTCTATATATTAACAAAAGCCTCAACTGTTATTTTGGCTCCATTGTCAGGAACTGCTCTGTATGTTTTTTCAGTGCCACTTTTTGGTTTTTGGAAAGCAATAACTCTATCTTTAATTGGAGATTGTATTGGTGCAGTAGTTACTTTTTATCTTAGCCGATTATTTGGAAGACCTGTTGTTGAATATTTTGCTGGAAAAAAGAATATGCCTTTTATTGAAGATTCACTTGCACTAATGGCGACACCAAAAGGTTTTATAAGTATGAGATTGGCTGCAATGGGAATGCCTGAAATTGCCAGTTACGCCGCTGGATTAACTTCTATAAATTTTCTATTTTTTATTTGCGTTCATATGATTGTTGGAATAATACCAGTTATTGTTATAAGTTTGCCGGGTCTTTTCTTTACTCAAAATTTTCCAGGATGGTTTATGGGTCTTGGAATTATTTTGATTGGAGCTGTAACAATAGTTAGTATTGCAATATTCGTATTTTTATTGAAACATATGCACAGGAGAAATAATAAAAATAAAGATTCTATTTAGATTGATTTATTCCAAATTGAAACAACAGATTTAATTAGGAACTCAATAGATTTTACAAAAAGATCTAGTATAAAAATAAATATTGGTTTTATTTTTTCCCAGATTTCTATTGGATTTTTTCCAAAATATAAAGCGATCAAAACAAGAATAATAACTACAATAAAAATTTGTATAAAACCAGATTCTTTTTTCATATAAAAATTATAACATTATTTAAAAATAAAAAATCTCCCTTATCTACAGAGCACGCCTTTGTTTTGTAGATAAGGGAGGATTTAGGCCGGAGAACGGATGGGGTTCATGGTGTTTCCGAGGTTTGGGTTGAACACTCCTGTATTAGTATTAGTTTGATTGGGAGCGATCTAATAAAAATATTAACTCTTGTTAAAAATATTGTCAATAAATATAAATGATTAAGAATAAATTAATAAAAAAAGACCCTCGTTTCAAAAAGATGGATATTTCATGACGATGTCTTGAAATATTTTCTTTTGAATCGAGGGTCGTGTCTTACGGCGGTAGTCTGATATACGGGGCCATTTTCTTATTGTTTTGTACTGATGTGCTGGATCAATTGTTCTTTCGAAACTTGTTGCCAGCGGAGGGGTTTTTGAGGTAGCCGAGGTTTTTGATTTCTTCGGGCCTACACGATCGGTTTCTGTTAATGACGACGATGATCATTGGATGTGCTTTGATTCTTCAGTAAATTGCAACGACAACTATTGAACGTCTTAATTTGGCTGAACAGAACATAATATACACTATAATACAGTATTGTCAATAGTTTAAGTTAAAAATAAATAATTATATTTAAAAAACCCAATCGTTTTTTTAAATGATTGGGTTGAAATAAATTGGAACAAAATATTATCCGATTTTTTCGAGTTTGGTACTCTCAAGTGAATCAGAGATCATTCGCAATTTGGCAAGAAGCTCTGTTTCGGCTGTAGATGAAACATGTGTATTTCCAAAACCAAAATCGGTTGAAGTAATTTTCTCCCGAATCGATATTGCAAGACGTCCACAAATTCGAGGGTATTTCTTTTTTGCTAGTGTCGCAAGACCTTCAATAAGTTCACCAAATCTTTGATAAAGGACGGGTTCCCTTTTGGGGTGGATGAAATATCCTAAAAAGTAATCGAGAAGAGATGTGTAAAAACCATTACCTACACCACCTTTAGGACTTATTCCGCCGTTGAGTTCAAAGTCTGTGAGAAGACCTCTTAAACCCACAATTTGTTGATCTGGATTACCAAATATGTGTGCCGCAGCAAAACATTTGACTTGAATTTCTTCGAGTTTTTCAAGATATAAAGATCTTAATGGATTGGTCAGACCATGAACACAATCTCTTTGAAATGGTACAAGTTCAACACAAAGCGCATATGCCCAAGAAGCTGTTTCAAGAAAGCGCCTAATGATGACTTGGTTTGAAGGTTTGTTGAGATTGAATATATCGAGTTTCTCAAAATCAAGATTTAAGCGATCTCGTATTTTGAGTAACTTCTCCTCGAGTTCAGATAAAAAATCTGCAAGGGGTTGATTTCGGAATTTGCAAAAATTAACTCCAGCCCCAAGACCATAAACGACAAATCCAAGTTGTCCAGGGAATACAATAAACTTTTTCTTCACTTTCATAACTGAGTATTTTGTTTTTGATTTTAAACACTGGCGACAATAAAGCAAAGCTATCGTCCCAGTTATAAATACGCAAAGATTGTATATTTATAACTGGGACGATGATATTTTAATGAACAAATATTTAACATGACATTACATAATATTTAAATTCATGTCAAATTGGTTAATTTAAATATTGGCACCCTTATAATGTAATAGTCGTTTACAAACTAGGTAAATAGCTCATTGGGTCAAAATATGCGCTTAAATCAGCAAAGGGCCCTGTGGCATCAGTTGCAGCACAACCAGTTCCTCCGGGCTTGTATGTGCCATATTTGCCTGTTTTAACGCCCTGAGAGGCATAAATGGTTAAATGAAGATGAGGACCGGTACTTATTCCACTATTACCTGAAAGAGCAATAACTTCCCCACTATCTACTTTTTGTCCTCTTTCAACAAGAATGCTTGAAAGATGGGCATACAGACTAGATAGTCCATTATCATGATCAACAAGTATCCATCTTCCCCATGCATAACAACCAGGAAAGGCATCTGTATTTCCAAAATCTCTAATCGTTCCACCAGATACTGACATTACTTTTGAACCTATGGGTGTTCCAAAATCTGTACCAGGATGATATGGACGACCATAAATACCAGGGTTATTTTTGGCAAAATCAGAACCTCCAAATTGTTGGGTTATAATAATGTTTGAAAGTGGCCACGCAAGAATCCCTTTCTTTGCTTCAGGATAAGAGGTTGGATCAATTAAAATTTTAATTTTTGATTCGATATCTCTCACTAAAGTTTCAAATTGTTGTCTTTGAGCTTGTTTCTCTTTTAAAAGTTGTTCGTATTTTAATTGTTCACCTTTTGTTGAGGAGAGTAAATTATTTTTTTCTTTTGCAGTAGATAAGACTGATTCATGTTGGCTTGCTAGAATTTTTTTTTCTTTCTCCATCTCTTCTTTAGATTGTTCTTCTGAAGTTTTTTTCTCGCTGAGTTCACGATTTATATTAAGAAGTTCATATTTTTTATCTATAAGTTTTTCTTTAAATTTTTGTATTTCAACTACCTGAGCAAAAAAATCAGATACTGATTCAGTGTTAAAAATAATTTCTAAAATTGAAGAATCAGAACTTTTTTGAAGGCTTCTCATTGATTGAGATAAACCTTTTTGAAGTTGATCAGCTTTATGCTGTTTATCTGTTATTTCAATATCAAGTTTTTGAATTGTTAATTCGGTTTTTTTGATTACATCTTGGGTTCGAGATATATCTTTGCTTAGTTTATTTTTGGTGGCATTTAAAGAATTAATTTGGATTTGAATTTCTCCTGCTTTGGCTGAAGTATTTTGAATCAGTTTTCTTTGTTCTTCGATTTCTTTATCAATTGCTTTAATTTTTTCTTCATAAGAATCTATTTTTTTATTTAATTCATCAACTGTTTCTGCTTCTAATATTTTATATGTAAAAAAAGAACATAAAAATAGTGCTAATAAAAATATTGTATTGATTGAATATAATTTATTTTTCATGAGAAATAAGGGTGTCTATAATTTGTCTTGCAATTAAATGTCCTGCATCCGTTTTTGAAAATTGTTTAGTACTTTCTATCATCTCCTCCATTAAATCTGGTCTTGCAAATAATCTATTTATTTCTGCCAAAAAAATTTCTGGTGTTAAATTGTTTTCTTCAATAACTATACATGATCCAGAATGAGCATAATAATAAGCATTCTTTCTTTGATGATCATTATTTGTTTCTGTAATTGGAATCAAGATACTTGGCTTATTCCAAGAGGCAATTTCAAAAATAGTTGATCCTGCTCTTGAGATAACTAGATCACATGCACCAGCCGACATTTTCATTGCTACATCATTTAAATATGGGAAACAAACATATCTGTCTGAATTTGGATGTGTTTTAATTAACAACTCAGCTGTTTCTTTAACTTCCTTATAATTGTTTTTTCCGGTTTGATGAATTACTTGATAATCATTTATTAGTGTTGGGATTGTGTCTATAATAATGTTATTTATGATTTGTGCACCTTGAGAACCCCCCAAAATTAGTATGGTTTTTACTTTTGGATCGAATTTTAAAAATTCATGAGCACCAGATAAAACAGGTCTTTTTATTTCATCTCTTATCGGATTACCTGTCCATGCTACTTTTTTACTATCAAAATAATGAGCTGCATCAGGATACGAAATTGCAATTTTATCTGCAAATTTGCTCGCCCAGATATTGGCCCTTCCTGGCGCACTATCTGATTCATGAATTATTATTGGAATCCTTAAAAATTTTGCAGCAAAAACAACAGGGACACTTCCGTAACCACCCTTGCTAAATACAACATCTGGATAAATCCAAAATAGTTTAAAAATAGCTTCTAATATCCCAAAACCTATTTTGAATTTATCTATGAAATTTAAAAAAGAAGGATAGATGCGTTGTTTACCAGACATTACTTTTTTGTATAAGATATTGTTGTCAAAAAGTATCCCATTATTATATGGAGCTGGAGCCATAAAATACATACTAGGCTCTATCAAATGTTCCTCTTTAATAATTTTTCTAAGTTCTTGAGCAATAGAAATAATTGGATAAAAATGTCCACCTGTTTGTCCTCCTGTAAATACAATTTTCATACAGAGATTATACTATATTTTTTGGGAATTTATAAAAGCGCGGCCCCTGCGGGGCCGCGCTTTTATCTAAATCTTAAATTCTTTTAATTCTCTTCTTATTTTTTTATATTCAGGCATTGTTTTTGATACAAGATTCCAAAAATTAGGACCATGATTCATTTCTTTTAAATGACAAAGCTCGTGTATAACAATGTATTGAGCTAAATGATCTGGTAATAATGCTATTTTATAATTGAAATTTAAATTCTTCTTATTAGAGCAACTCCCCCATCTTGTTTTTTGATTTCTTATTGAAATTTTATTAAAAGAAAATTTATAGTAAGAATTTATATTTTTTATTTTTTCTTGAACAATAGTCCTTGCTTGTTCTTTATATTTTTTATAATCTCCTTTTTTTACTCTTATATTTGGTTGTGGAAGAGAATTGAAATATTCTAATTTTTCAATTATCCATTCTGATTTTTCCGCAATAAAATTATTTATGTAAGAAATAGATAATCTTTTAGGTGAAGTAACTAACAATTCTCCGGAAGATTTAATTCTTAACTTGAGCGATTTTGAATTCTTATATCTTTTGAGAGTATAAGGAATATCTGTTTTTTTTCTGCCAAACATAAATTAGGGATAATCGACTCTAAGATTAATTTTAGAGATTTAAATAAGTTATTGTAGTTTGCAATATGGTTGCAAATGAAACCCATAATAAATATGGAATTTGTATATAGGATATCCATTTTTCATATTTGTATATTACTGTCATGGACCATATTAAAGTTGCTAAAACTAAAATTATATCTATCCATGCTAGAAGATTATTTTGTAAACCAAATTGTATTGGCGTAAAAATAAAATTGAAAAATAAATTTAATATAAAAGGTAAAAGAACCATAAATGGAATTTGTTTTTTAAAAAACATCAAAAATACTTTTCCAAAAGAAAAAGCTATAAGTAAGTAAAGCACTGTCCATACTGGTCCAAAAATCCATGATGGAGGTGCCCAGGTTGGTCTTATTAATTGAGAGTACCAGTTATATGTGTTCATACTAGAATTATAACACGCAAATCTAAATTATTTACAAAATATTAAAAAGATATATAATCAAACTTTGAACCAGATCCTCAATAAAAATGAAACCATCATCTCTTGTTTCTACCCATGTTTGTATTGATTTGTTCGGCCCTATATTTTTGGGAGAAAAAGTTTTGGAAAATGCTTTTGAAAGTATTGCTCAAATAACTCAAATAGCAGACCCTCAAAATATTTTCATTTTTTGTGGGCACCCCAAAACTGAACAGATGGTAAGGCTGCTCTTGGAAGTTAGCGGTTTTTTTGAAAAGACAGGAATTCTTCCTGAATGTTTGATTTTTTCTGAAGAAAGAACCGTTTCAGATTTTCAAGTTATCATTTCTTCTGATTTAGAATATTTGATCACTCTTCCTCGGACAAGACTCAAAATATTGATTGGGTGCGATGCCGAAAGACTTCATATCTTCCAGCAAGATGTTCTTGCCAAACTGTCTTACGGTGAAGAACCAAAATGGAATACACTTTTAATTGTCTCCAATTGGATTCAAAATCTTAGCATTATTTTGAATTGGATCAGGAACCCTGATCAAGTTACTATGATCCCAAAATCTACTCAGGTGTAGTTTGATTTTATGGATTTGCCGACAACGAATAGTTGTCGGCTTTTAAATTTTATTGTAATTATGATTTTTTAAAACATGTTCCTCCATGTCTTTTACTTTCTGAGTATAATTTTTCTTGATTAATTATTTTTTTATCCAAAATTGAAATAGAGATAGCTTCCCCGTTTTTTACAACATCTTCCCAATATTGATCAAAAATAAAATTTCCTAATGAATAATAAATTTTTACTCCTTTGTATTCTTCATCTTCTTGAACTATGTGCGGGTGTCCGCCTATTATTAAATCAGCTCCTTCATCTATAAAATTATACGCAAGATTTTTTACATCCTTCCTTGGTGGAACATATTCACTTCCCCAATGTGCAAAAATAATTTGAATATCAGAAATATCTTGTGTGTTTTTTAAATCTTCCAACACTTCTTCTTTTGTGCCAAAAAATTCGTTATAAGGAATGAAGGCAATATTTGTTTCATTAATATTTTTTATTATATATCTTTGAACATTTTTTCTGGGATCTCCAAAATTTAAAATATTCATTTCTGTAATATTTTTTATAGTTTGATTAATGCCATCATCACCAAAATCTTGTATATGATTGTTTGCAATTGATACGATAGAAAGTCCGATATCTTTTAAAGACTGAACTGCTATTGGGTCAAAGGTGAATCTAAAACTTTGAGGAGATTCATACGGAGCATCTTTACTAACTGATTCAAAATTTGTAACAGTTCCTTCAAGATTTCCTATAACTTCATTATATTTTGAAAAATCATCTTTTAAACATGAAAATAAATTAGCATATCCGTACTGCTCACCATCTTTTCTTATTGATCTATCTAACATTATGTCTCCCAAAAATAATATAGAAATAGGTTCAATTATTTTCTTTTCTTTTTTTATAAAAGAAGATGTGTAAAATTCTTGCTCAGGATAATTTTTGATTAATAAATCAGAATAAAAAGCATAAGTTATTATCGGAATAGCAATAGAAAAGGTTA
>CAYOAC010000005.1:0-27103 GCA_964401885.1 uncultured Candidatus Saccharibacteria bacterium | reverse complement strand
AGAATTACAAAATATTCTTTTTTCTTTGTCATATAAAATAAGTATAACTCCGGTCTAAGATTTTGCACTAGTGGACATGTCTAATATTATTGCCAGAATACAAAGATTTATCATTAAGGCAGTTCCGCCTTGACTGACGAATACAAGAGGCATACCTACCATGGGCAATATTCCAAGCATAGAAGACATATTTATAAAACTTTGTGTAATTATGAGTGTTATAGATCCTGTTATAAAATATTTTGAAAAATTATCTTTCATTAAGGTTGCTAATTTGTAACCCCTTAGTGCCCAAGCTGTATATAAAATAATTAAAAACACACAACCAATAAAACCCATTTCTTCTGCATAAACTGCAAAAATAGAATCCCCCGCTGGTTCTGGAAGATATTTAAATTTTTGAACACTTCTTCCATAACCTTTTCCTAAAAATTCTCCAGAACCAACTGCTATAAGTGACTGTTGTATTTGAAAATTTGACCCCCTAGAATTACTTTCTGTATCTAGAAACGACAAGGCTCTCGAACGAACATGATCGATAGATAATCCAACTCCTAGTGTGAGAACTATTCCAATAGAACCAAAAATAATTACTTGTTTAATAGGGGCATTAGATACTAATAATATAGCAATAAGTGGAATAGCAATTAAAATAATTGCGTCAAAATCCGGTTGTAATATAAGAGGAATTGCCGCTACTAATACAATAACCGCAAGTGAAAAGATGCCAAATCTTGTACTTTCATTTCTTTTTTGAAACTTAGATATCCATGCAGAAAAAAATATAATACTGGAAATCTTAACAAATTCAATTGGTTGGAAAGACATTCCAAAAATACTAATCCACCTATTTGCGCCATTATATCCATAACCCAATCCCGGTATAAAAACCAAAAATAGAGAAACTATAGAAAATAAAAAAACCCAAGGAGATATTTTTTTTAAAAATTTATATCTTACAGAAAATAATATAAAAGCAATTAATGATCCTGCAAAAAGACCGATTACAAGTTGATTAAAAATTAAACCAGAATATTCTAAATTTTGTCTTGAAGCAAAACCTAAAACTGCAGAATAAAATATAAAAATTCCTAAAACAATTAAACCTAATGATAAAAATAAAAATAATTTATCAATTTTTCTATCTATCATTTTTATTTCAAAATTATACTTATAATGACTCCAAGTGTTGCTGATATAACAGAAAAAATCCAATACCTCATTGTTACCTTATATGATGGCCAACCAAGTGCTTCAAAATGATGGTGAATCGGTGTTGAAAGAAATATTTTTTTGCCATTTCGAAGTTTTTTTGATGCAAGTTGAATCATGACTGAAAAAACTGTTAGAACAAGTGGAAGAGCAATAATAGGTAAAACAAATAAGCCTGTTCCGTCTCCAAGTTTATCAGTCATTAATGCAACAGTTGTTAGTGTAATTGTTAAAGCCATTGAACCTGTTTCTGACATATAAAATCTGGCAGGTGGAATGTTGAACCACAGAAAAGCCAAAATACTACCAACCATCAAAGCACAAAAAGCCGCAAGATCAACTTGGTTGTTTGAATATGCAATAATACTGTAAGCACCAAACATAATTGCAAACACTCCGCCAGCGAGTCCATCTACCCCGTCAATTACACCGCCTGAATAAATAAATATCATGGCCAATACTAAGAAAGGAATAAATAAAATTCCCAAATCAAAATATCCAATTAAGGGCAAAAATACCTCTGAAATTTCGAGTTTTGAGTAAAACCATGTTCCTATAGCTGAAGCCACTATTGCGACGAATAGAAGGCGTTTTTTGGCCGAAAGACCTCCTGCTTTTTGGTCTGTAGAGCCCTTAATTTCCATTAAATCATCAACAAGTCCAACCATTGCGCCAAGAAGGAGTGTACAGAAAGGAATCCATGTTTGATTTCGACTAATAAACTCAAGTAAAACAAAGGAATTTAAATGTGTTATTTTAGCCAAAAACCAGAAAATAAAAGCTGTGATAAAAGCTGATATCCATATAATTGAACCACCCATTCTTGGTGTATTTATTTCATTTTCCTTATGAAGAGACATAAAGACTGTGGCTTCTCTACCATCTACTGTGACAGACTTAACTTTCTTTTTCCACATTTTATTTTTGTATAAATAATCTGTAATTGTCGGAGTAATTCCTATTCCTATTAAAAATCCCGCTACGGCTGGGAGTAATATTTTTACTACATCTAAAATCATATGAGCTAAGTATAAATTATTTGAGAAGATGTGGCTAGATTGATTGGGATGATAAATAAAAAAACGCGCCAAGTTGCAGCTTGGCGCGTCGCACGTTAGAAATTCCGATTAGAACGAATATCTCCAACGGGCAGCAAAGGTGTTGTCGTCTTCGCTTGGGAAGCTTGAGTGGATATAATCCAGTGTGAGGTCGGTATTTTCGTTTGCGAACAAACGAACACCGATAATCTCACTGAATTTTCCACTGTCTTCCCAGTCGAAACCAACATGGACCTCGAACGGTTTACAGACTTGGTATTTGGCCAGACTGTACAAACCGTAAGTATTTTCGTCATTGGCATAACCAACCACATGGAGTCCGAAGGCTCCCTGGGTATAGTTAACATCCGCAGCAGCGAAAACATCTTCATCGTTGATGCCGTAAACAATGTTTCCGGCGGTGGTCCAATTGTCATTCCATTTGTACTCGATACGTACTCCCGTTTCCAAACCATCGAAGGCGTCGGAAACTTGGAAGGAAGTATCAGTATTTGTGGTGACGTCCCACATCGTGGTCCATTTGCCAGAGTGATTCACGACCTGCAGGCCGTAACTGTAGATTCCAATAGGACAATGCTGATAACGAACCGTCTCCAAAAATCGGAGGGGCTGAGTCAACATGATCCCTGTGGTCGAAATACGGCCGAGTTTGAAGTCCCAATTGTCTGTGGGTGAAAACTGCACGAAGGCATTCTTCAACCAGTTGCAGTCTTCGATGGCGATATCCGTGAGGTTGGCGCCAAGAACAAAACTGAACTCATCCTTCTTGATTGTGAGGATTGGCCAAAGATCGAACCCAACATTTCCAGCGTGTAGGCTGTTATTTGGGAAGGAATCTTGATCCGTAGCAAAATCAGCGGACACATGTCCATCCAATTTGACTTCGAAATCAGAGGCTACAACAATTGAAACCATACCCAAAAGGGCGACTAACATTGCACTCATTTTTTTCATTCGGTCTATCTAACTCTAATTGTTTGATTTGAAGGGAGGCTAGACGTCTTTGTCTGCCCTGACTTACCACTATATTATAGCATATTACTATATATTTGTCAAAAATAGAATTTAATTTCTATCTCATATTTTCTCTAACCTGCGCAAAGTATTCGTTTTGAAGTTTTAATACGTCGGTAAATCTTTCTTCTTTAGATGATTTAAGAACAATAAAAGCTACGGGTTCATTTAGTCCCATATCTGCCACGATAGCTAGATTCCCTCCTGCTGAATCTGTATAACCTGTTTTTGAAATTAGTAATCCCACAATCGAATTCGCCGCTTCATTAGTATTGAAAGCTTGTTGTATTCCTTCTGGAGTTGAAAATGTAACTGTTGCGTATTTTGTTTTTTCATATAAAGATAAATCATTTTTAATTAGAAATGAAAGTATTTTACTAATATCCTGAGCTGTTCCTTTTGATCCAAGTATTCCAGTTTCATCATTATCTAAACCTGTTTCATTATAAAATTTTGTATTTGAAAGACCAATTGAAGAAACAAGAGCATTCATGTTATTGGTAAAAGATGAAGGACTTTTTGAATTTACAGACAAACTATGTGCTCCATCATTTGAAGAAGTTAAAAGAGTATAATCAATTAATTCATCTTTATTCCATTTATCCCCTTCTATTAATTTGAAATCTCCATATTCAGGAAATTCTTGAAGTTTATTTATAGTTACAAAAGTATCTTTTGACTGATCGTCTGCAACTTTTGCCGTTATAAGTTTTGTTAGTGATGCCAGAGATAATTCTTTGTTTGAATTTTTTTGATATAAAACTTTACTATCATTTAAAGAAACTACAATTGCCGAATATGCATTTGTTTGTACTTTATCTAAATTGATTGATACTGGCTCTATTATATCTGGTTTTATTAAAGTCTCTTCTTTTTTTACATCTTGATTATATAAAAAATAAATCCCAGCAAAAATTGGCAACAATAAAACGAGTGTTGATAGGTACAACACTCTTATTTGTTTGTTTTTGGCTTTTTGAAAATTATTGATTTGCATGCTCTGAATTATCTTTGATGAATTGGGCTAATTCATGCTTTATTTCTTTAAGATTAGGTAACTCATCTACCTTATTTAAACCTAAAAACTTGATTGTGTCCAGTGTTATATTGTAAGTTGGAGTTTTTGAATTTGGGTCTTTTTCTATAAGTCCTCGAACGAGTAAGCTTCTTAGTGTAAATTGTGAGTTAACTCCTCTGATAAAATCAATCATACTTCTAGCGATTGGACCCATATATAAAATTATACTAAGCGTTTCTAGGGATGCATTACTGAGATCCGTTTCAGCTTCTTGCTTTTGTAATTTTGAAATCAAATCTGCGTTGATTGGAGATGTTACAAGCTCACATTCATGATCATTAAAAACTACAGACATTCCTTTTTCCTTATATTCCTCTGATAAACTTTTAATTACTTCTTTTACTTCTTCAATTGAAATTTCTAAAAGAGTTGAAATTTCTTTGTATGCTATGGGTTGTCCTTTGAACAAAAGTATTGATTCTATGTTTTGTTTTATATTCATATTTATGCTCCGTAATTTGGTAAACTTGGTTCCCTGCTTTCAACAAGAATATCATCAAAAGTATTATGTTGGTTGGCATCTATATTTCCTAGTTTTACAAGTTCTAGTATAGCAAGAAAACTAATAATTACATTTTTTCTTTCCTTATGTTCTTTGCTTAATGTTCTAAAAGAAATAGTCATGTTTTGTTTTACCCTATTAATTACTTTGTTCATCATTTCTTCTAGAGAAATAGTTTTTGTTATTCTTTTTTCTGGTTTTTTTTCTGTCTTTGGGAGATTATGCAAAACTTGATCAATAAACCATTTCATTTTTAAAACATTTATTTGTTCAGTTGGACTAAAAGAAATAATTTGTTTTTTGATATGTAATTTGGAATATTCTGTATTTTTTTTGAATATATCCTTGATATCTTTTGATGCATGTTTGAAAATCTGTAATAGTTTAAGTCTTAATTCAAGATCTTCTATTTCACTACTTTCTTCACTACTTAAATCTAATTGAGGTAATAAACTTTTTGATTTAATTAAAATTAAGGTTGAGGCTATGGATAAAAACTCTGTAATTTTGTATAAATCTTTCTGTTCAAGTATTGAAACAAAATCCAAAAAATCATTAGTTACCTGTGATAAGCTGACTTCATTTATAAGAAGTTTTCTTTTTTCTATTAAGTCTAATAATAAAGATAATGGTCCTTCAAAAGCTTTTGTGTTGACTGCAAAATCTTTAGACATAATTTATAGTGATGTTCCTATTGCTTCTCTAATTCTATTCATTTGTTTAATAATCAAAGGTCTTACTTGTTCCTTTCCATTTTCTAATATTTTTTTAACTTCTTCGTCACTAATAGAATTGAATTTTTCTCGTATTGGAGCAATAAAATTTTCTATTGACTCTATGCACATATCTTTTGCTTCTTTATAACCCATTCCGCCATTTTTATATTTTGCTTCAACATTAGCCCTTTCTTCTTTGTTTAAAAATAATGAATGAATTTTATAAATAGTATTTGTGTGTGGATCTTTGGGATCAGCAAGTGGAGTTGAATCGGTTGGTATTCCCATTACCGCCTTTGTGATTTCTTCTTTTGATGCAAAAAGTGAGATTACATTATTGTAATTTTTACTCATTTTTTGTCCATCTGTACCAATAACTGTTTCAACTGATTCTATAATATATTCTTGAGGTTCTTTAAAAATTTCTCCAAAAGTTAAATTAAATTTTCGAGCAATTTCACGAGACATTTCAACATGCTGTTTTTGATCTTTTCCAACAGGAACAACTTCTGCATTACAAATTAAAATATCAGCAGCCATTAAAACAGGATAATCAAAAAGTCCTACATTAACTTCTTTATTTTTTGCTTCGGCATCTTTGTATGCGTGTGCTCGCATTAGATAAGGCATAGTTGTTAGACAATTAAAAATCCAAGCAAGTTCTGTTACTTCAGGAATATCAGATTGTTTAAAAATGGTTACTTTTTCAGGATCAAGTCCGACTGCAAGATATGTTTTTACAATATCCAAGGTCGATCTGCTCAAAGCTTCTTTATTTGAAACAGTTGTAAGTGCATGTAAATCAGCAATAAAATATTGATTTCTGAATTCTGCTTTATTTTGAAAGTTAACAAATTGTTTGATGGCTCCAAAGTAGTTCCCTATATGAACATCCCCTGTTGGTTTTATACCTGATATTACTAGTTTTGACATGGAGACATTATAACAAAAAGTCAATAAAACCGAAATGTAATATTTGAGATTTATCTTTATATAAAGAAAATGTCCGACCACCAGAGGTGGTCGGACATAATATCCTTGAGTCAATCAACCCGCAAATTTTCCTGGGCACTTCTTGCCTCGGCGTCCTTTCATGTGCAGAAAACGGGGTTTGTGGCACTTACAGAAGCGCAGTGCTTCCATCTTTGCCAATGACAACATGATTCCTTCGTCCCAACAATAGCAACGGTGTGCAGTTTTCATATTCATAAATTATCTTAACTCTGAAAAATAAAATTGCAACTAATCTTTGTGTGCATTGGAAATAAAAATAAGAACCAAAGGTATCATTATGAGTGCATAATATGGAACATTTTGGAGTATCAAATTACTAAAAGGGAAATTTATTTTTATTATTTTATCTAAAGGTAAAATTTTAAAGTAAGCAATGAATAGTGAAAATATTGCCGAAAGACTTACTAAAAAAGAATCAAAAATATGCCTTCCTCCTTCCGCAGCACTTGTGGCTGTAATAGATCTTTTCATTAAGAAAATTAAAATACCATATACAACTATAAATAAAAGTATTTTTGCTGAGGCTTCAGTTATTTTAAAAGGTAATGTTGAATAAATAAGTGTTGCTACATAAAACGGTAATATAAAACGCGCTACATTTTTTTTACTTTTCTTATAAGCAATAAAAAAAGTTGCAAAGAAAAGAACTAATAAAATTATTACATCAATTGTCAAAAATCCAAGATAAGTCATGGGTATATTATACCCCTAGATCTCTAAGTTCTTCAAGTAACTTCTTAGATTGTTTGTCTAACTTCTTTGGCATATCAATTGAGATTGTAATATATAAATCACCTCTTGTATTATGACTATATTTAACACCTTCTCCTTTTACTTTGAATACTTCACCTGGTCGTGTAAATTCTGGAATTTTTATTTCGATTGTTCTATCGACTCCTTCGATAGATTTTTTTGTACCCAAAATCAATTCTGTTAATTTTAATTTTATTTCTGTTTCAAGATGGAATCCATTTTTTTGAAGAGTCTTATGTCTTTCTACATGGATGACAATCATTAGATCGCCTTCTCTCCCACCATCTATAGGTTCCCCCTTTCCTGGAACTTTCATCATTTGACTATCCTCTATTCCTGCAGGTATATCAATTGTAACTTCGTATTTTTTTGAATCTCTTTTTTTGTAATATGAAATAGTTTTTGTTGTGCCAAAAACAGATTCTTTGAATGAAACAGTCGTATCAACTGTAATATTTTGACCTTTGGGTGTTCTTCTTGCTCCTCCGCCAAAGAATTGATTAAAGATATCTCCAAGATCAAAATCTGCACCCTGTCCTCCAAAACCTCCTTGAAATCCTGAAAAATCAAAACCACCAAATCCCTGACCACCACCTCCAAAACCTTGTCCTGCATCTGCTGAACCAAAAGTGTCATATTGTTGTCTTTTTTGTGGATTACTTAAAATTGAATAAGCTTCGTTTATTTCTTTAAATTTTTTTTCGTCCCCACCTGGTTTATCTGGGTGAAGTTTTTGAGCTAGCTTTCTAAATGCTTTTTTAATTTCGTCTTGAGACGCGTTTTTTTCTACACCTAGCAATTTATAGTAGTCTGTGTGGGACATAATGTGTGTTGATTTTACCAGAATTTTGAATAAATGGAAGATAATTTATAACTAAAAACAAATACACCAAGTATTTTTTTCTGTCGTGGGACCCGCCGAATACGGCACCCAGTCTCCAGAAAAAAATACTTGGTGTATTGTGTTTTTAAATTATACTTGCTCTGAGTTATCTTCTTTCTTCACTTCCTCTGCCTCTTTGGCTTCGGGAGTATCACCTTGTGGAGGTTCTGATTGTTGGCTTGCTTGATTAGCTTGATACATCTTAGTTGAAATATCATTCATTACTTTTGATAGTTCTACAGTTGCAGAATCAATATCTGATGCATTATCTGTTGAAATTTTTGCCTTAAGATTAGCAACTTTTTCACTTAAAGATTTTTGATCATCTTCAGAAATTTTATCTTTATTTTCATTTAATAATTTTTCTGATGCATAAATACTTTGTTCTGCTGTGTTTTTATGTTCAATTAATTTTTTCTTTTCTTCATCTTCTGCGGCATGAGCTTCTGCATCTTTTGTCATCTTTTCAATCTCTTCTTTTGAAAGGCCTGAGGAAGCTTCAATTCTAATTGATTGTTCTTTATTTGTAGCTTTGTCTTTTGCTGAAACTTTTAGAATTCCGTTTGCATCGATATCGAATGAGACTTCAACTTGTGGAATGCCTCTTGGTGCAGGTGGAATACCATCTAGAACAAATCTTCCAAGTGATTTATTATCTACGGCTTGAGCTCTTTCTCCTTGTACAATGTGAATTTCTACTTGAGTTTGATTATCTGCAGCAGTTGAAAAAACTTGAGATTTTGAAGCTGGGATAGTTGTATTTTTTTCTATAAGTTTAGTTGCAATTCCTCCCATTGTTTCTATTCCGAGTGAAAGTGGAATAACATCTAGCAGTAGAACATCTTTTACATCTCCTTGAAGAATACCTCCTTGAATAGCTGCACCTAATGCAACTACTTCATCGGGATTAATTGATCTGTTTGGTTCTTTTCCAAAAAATTCTTTTACTTTTTGACCGATAAGAGGCATACGAGTTTGTCCTCCTACAAGAATGATTTCTTGAATGTCTTCTTTCTTGAATGGAGATGCTTCCAAAGCTCTCTTTGTAATTTCAATTGATCTATCGATGAATTCCATCGCAAGTTCTTCTAGTTTTGATCTTGAGATTCTTTGAACTAGGTGTTCTGGACCATTTGGACCTGATGCAATGAATGGAATATTAATTTCTGTTTCATTTGAAGTTGAAAGTTCAATTTTGGCTTTTTCTGATTCTTCGTAAAGTCTTTGCAGGGCAAATGGATCTTTTGAAAGATCAATAGCTGTTTGTTTTCGGAATTCATCAATAATCCATTGAATTATTTTTTGATCAATATCTTTACCTCCCATATGTGAGTCTCCATCTGTTGATTTAACTTCAATTACATCGTCACCTACTTCTAGAACAGAAACATCAAGAGTTCCACCTCCAAAGTCGTACACAACAATTTTTTCTTCTTTCTTTTTTCCAAAACCATAAGCAAGAGCTGCTGCCGTTGGTTCATTAATTATTCTCTTAACATCAAGACCCGCAATTTTACCTGCGTCTTTTGTTGCTTGTCTTTGTGCATCATTAAAATATGCTGGAACAGTAATAATAGCCTCAGTGATAGTTTCACCTGTTCGTGCTTCTGCATCAGCTTTTAGTTTTGAAAGAATCATTGCAGAAATTTCTTCTGGTCTGTAATCTTTTCCTGACATTTCTACTGCAACTCCATTTTTATCAGTTTTTTTAATTTGATATGGAACAGTTTTTTTGTCTTTTTCAACAGAAGGGTCTTCAAAAGAGTGTCCTATGAATCTTTTGATCCCAAAAATTGTGTTTTGAGGATTAGTTACAGATTGTCGCTTTGCTGTCTGTCCAACCAATCTTTCGTTGTTTTTTGAGATTGCAACAATAGATGGTGTTGTTCTTGCTCCTTCTGCATTCTCAATTATTTTTGGTTCTGAAGCCTCTATAATTGCCATTGCTGAGTTTGTTGTTCCTAAATCAATTCCAAGTATTTTTGCCATAATAATTTTATTAAATTAATAAATGTGTCGATATTTTAAATTTATTTTTCAAATTTGTAAACTTTAACTTGAGCTGCTCTTATTATACGCTCCTTTATCCTATATCCTTTCAAAATAACTTGCGATACCTTGTGATCCAAGGATTCATCACTGGTTATTTCTTCTTGAATAGCTTCGTGTAATTGAGGAGAAAATGTTTCATTTAGGGGGTTTATTTCAATTACGTTATTTTCTTCTAATATTTTTTTAAATTGTTGATGAACGTATTCAAATCCTGTAAGCCATTTTTTGAATGAATCATCAAAGTTTCCATTAAATGCCATATCAAAACTATCTAATACTGGCAAAAGAGACTCTACCATTTCAATAGTCGAAATTTCTTTTGCTTGAACAAAAATAGATTCGTTTTGTTTTTTATGATTTATAAAATCTGCTTGAGCTCTTTGCCAACCAGTTAAATATTCTTCTTTTTCTTTTTGACAAACAGAAAGTTTGTCTTTAAGAGAAGAAATCTTTTTTTGATACGCTTCTCCAACCTGGGAATCTTCAGTATATTCTTCTTCTATTACAATTTCGTCATTATTATCTTGATTTTTTTTCGTCATTTTGAAAATTAAGTTAATGAAAATGAATATGTACTAATAACAATAATTCGAAATAAATCTAGGACGACATTATAATTGTTATCCTGTAATTGTTGCGAATTATCTTTTACTCCATTGAGCAGCTTTTCTAGCTTTCTTGAGACCGAATTTTCGTCTTTCTTTTGCTCTGGGATCTCTTTTTAAGAAGCCTTTTTTCTTAAGATCCTTTCTCATTTCTTCATTTAATTTTACGAGAGCTCTTGAGATTCCTAGTCGAATACTTTCTGCTTGAGATGAAATACCTCCGCCATTTACTTTTGCTGTTACTTCAAATTTTTGTGTTAGTTCTGATCCAAGTAGGGCTTCGGAAGCAATGTTTTGTAGATTTTCTGTTTTGAAAAATTCAGCAATAGGTTTGTCATTAACAGTAATTGAATCTTTTTTTGATTCATATAGACGAACTCTAGCGATCGCTTCTTTTCTTCGACCAATTGATTCAATATATTTTTCTGATTTTTTTGTTGCCATAGAATTATTCGCTAATCTTTAGTTTTTTAATCATTTCTGCTCTCAATCGATTTTTTGGAAGCATTCCCAAAATTGCTTTTCGATATACTTCTTCAATCCCTCTTTTTGCAAGCATTTGATCAAGTGTTCGAGTTTTTAGACCACTTGGGTAACCTGTAAACCACTTGTACTCTTTTTCCTCTTTTTTCTTTTCAGAAATATCAGCTTTTGATGCATTGATAATATGAACACCTTCTGAGACAATTTTATTTGTTTCATACATTGGTGTATCTTTTCCCATCAAAATCATAGCAGCTTCTTGAGCTATACGACCGATCTTTTTGTTTGTTGCGTCAATTGTTTTCATATTTCTGTTTATTAATCTACAAATTCGATATAAGCCATCTTACTTCCATCGCTTTTTCGTGGCTCCATTTTAACGATTCGAGTGTAACCTCCTTGTCGATCAGACATTTTGGATGCAATGTTTTCAAGCTCTTTTGCTACATCAAAACTACCTGTTTGTGATTGAATCACACGTTTTGTGTGTAGATCACTAGTTTTTGATTTTGTAACTAGTTTTTCAACTTGAGGTCTAAGCTCTTTTGCCTTTGCTTCAGTTGTTACAATTCTTTTAAATTTTACAAGACTGTACACCAAACCATTCATCAAGGCGTTTCTTTGATTTTTTGTTCTTCCGAATTTTCTTTTTGTATTATGGTGTCTCATGGCCTTATAGATTAATATAAATTAGTGATTTTGTAAAGAATTGGATTAGTCTTTAAGTTCAATCCCGTGTTTTGCTAATAAATCCTTGATTTCTTCAAGACCTTTGTTTCCAAAACCTTCAATTTCAAGAATGTCAGCTGATTTCTTTCTTGCAAGACCTCCAACTGTTCGAATATTTGCATTTGAAAGTGCATTGATAGTTCGAGCTGAAAGTTCCAGATCTTCTATTCTTGTTTTAAGAAAATCTTCAACATCTATTTCTTCTCTGTCTTCAGTTATAACATGAGCTGCAGGCATTGGAATTTCTACTTCTTCTTTAAAACCAACAATTGCTTTTAATTGTGTAATTAAAGTTGCTATTGACTGTTCCAAAGCTTCTTTTGGAGTAATTGTTCCATCTGTCTCAATTGTAATTCTTAGTCTGTTGTAGTCTGTTCGGTCTCCTACTCGCATGTTTTCTGATTCGTAGTTCACTCTTCGAATTGGAGTAAAGATTGCATCTAGAGCAATAGTTCCTACTTCTACTTTCTCTTTGTGTAGAATTTCTTTTGGAACAAAACCGATTCCGTTTTCAATTTTTAATTCAATTTTTATTTCTGTTTTTGTTGTTACTTCAAAAAGATATTGATCTTGATTAACAATTTCAACTTGAGATGGGAATTTAATATCTGCAGCAGTTACTTTTTTGGGACCTTTAACATTAAGTTCAATTTTCATTGCCTCATTGTTTTTCATTGAAATTCTAATTTTCTTTAGATTAAGAATAATAGAAATAACATCTTCTTTTACCCCTTCAATTGTTGAGAATTCGTGTCCAATTCCATCAACTTTAATTTCTGTAATAGCTGTTCCTGGAAGTGAAGAAAGTATGATTCTTCTAAGTGAGTTACCTAGAGTGTGGCCATATCCTGGATAAAGACCATCAATTTCATAAATACCTTTAGAATTTTCTTCTAATACAATTTTTGGTTTTGATGGAATGGCAATGTTTTGTTCAATCATGTTTTTATTTATTTAAATTATTTTTTGTAATATTCCATTACTGAATTCAAATCAAAATGCAATTCTTGCGGTGTATATACTGCCTCACCAGTAATCTCTACTGACAAGTCTTTTGCATTTATTTTAAGCCATGAAGGGTTATTTGCTTCTGAAAGAGATTTTTCTGCATTTTCGAAAAGTTTCTTGGCTTTACTTCCTTCTCGAACAGTGACAACGTCACCTTTTTTAACAGAAAATGAAGGAATATTTACTCGAACATTATTTACTCGAAAGTGTCCATGAGAAACAACTTGTCGTGCAAGTGGTCTTGTTTTTACAAAACCTGATTTTAGCACTACGTTATCTAGTCGATTTTCAAGATTTTTGAAAAGAAGGTCTGATTGATTTGTTTTTGATGCTGCAATTACTTTTTTAACGTAATTTTTTAGTTGCTTTTCTGTAATACAATATGTAAAACGAACTTTTTGTTTTTCAATAAGTTGTTGACCAAAAACAGAATTTGAACGCTTTTTTGGGCGCATGTTTTTGGATTTCTTTTGTTCGTTTTGAGTAAACTTAGCTGTTTGTGTTTTTTCAAACACTGCTGCGCCAAGTCTTCGTGCGATTTTATATTTTGGTCCTATTTTCATAACTCAATCTTTATAAATAAACTAATAAATACTATACACGTCTAGGTTTAGGTGCTCGTGGTCCATTATGAGGTACAGGTGTTCTATCTTTGATAGATTTAATCAATATACCTTTTGAAATAAAACCTCGAATTGAGGATTCTCGTCCTGAGCCAACACCCTTAACAATAACGTCAATTTCTTTCAAACCAAGTTTCTCAGCTTTTTCAGCTAGTTCCTCAGCTGCTTTTGAAGCTGCAAAAGGTGTACCCTTTTTTGCACCTTTAAAACCAAGAGCACCAGAAGAAGCTGCACAGATAGCATTTCCTTTTAGGTCTGTAAGAAGAAGTTTTGTGTTATTAAATGTTGATTGAACGTATAAAATCCCAGAATCTAATTTTTTTCTTGGGAGTTTTTTTCCAGCCCCTGATTTTACAGAAGAGTCACTTGATCCTTTTTTTACAATTCGTTTTTTGCCCATACTATTTTATTATTTCTTTTCTACTGATTATCTTCATGAACACAAAGTCTTTCGGACATTACCTCGAACTGTTCGAGAGTTTGTCTTTGTTCTTTGGCCTCGTGCTGGTAATTTTTTGTTGTGTCGGCTTCCTTTGTATGATCCGATATCCTTCATTCTTTTTATGTTTGAAGATACTTCTCTTTTAAGTTCACCTTCAATTTTAATTTTTTCAACAACTTCTCGAATTTTGTTTTCGTCTTCAGCTGACAAATCAGTTGGCTTTTTTGTTGAGTCAATACCTATTTTTGAAAGAATAGATTTGGCTCGTGCACGACCGATACCATAAATAGCAGTGAGTGCGAACTCAAGCTGTTTGTCGTCTGGAATTGTTATACCTTGTATTCTCATTTTGTTAGATGCCTAGTGTATCAAAAGAAATAATGTTTGTAAAGTGATTTATAACCTTTTAACTATTCTTGCCTTTCCACCATAAGGTTCTTCTAGAATTTCTACTGTATCCCCCACCAAAACTCTGATTTTATGCATTCTCATTTTGCCTGAAAGATAAGAAATAACTTCCTTTTCTCCTCCAACTAGTACTTTAAAAAGAGTGTTTGGCATTGCCTCTATGACGGTTCCTTTTACTGTTTCTTCTTTACTTTGCATAATAAATTTGTATCAATAGATTAATGTTTTGTCAATTTATTCAGCTATAATAACCTCTATTTTTGACACATCTGATGGAAATTTGGTTTTCCAGAAGGGTTTTGTCTCAAAAGAAGTGTTTTTAAAAGATGTATATGAATCAAAAATACTGGTTGCTTCTGTCTTTTTCTTGCCAATTAAATCTTTTTTTAATTTTTCAACATCTGTGATCCAAGTTACAACGGTTGGTCCTTCAATTTTAATATCTTTTTTATCAATAGAAAAATTTAAATCTTTAGTTTCTATTGAGAATTGATCATTTGCAGATGGGTTTAATATTGATTTTTGTCCAATAAAATTAAAGAGGTCTTTTTTAACAAAGGAATAACCATCAGAACTTGCGGACATTGTTAATACTACAGAGTCTCCTTCTGTTTTATCTTGAATATCTCCAAATGAAATAGTTGATATGTCTGGAATTAAAATATACTCAGTTGATTGATTTTTTGTTTGATCTATCTGGTTTTTGAGGTCTACCTTAAATTCATCAGCAATAGCATCTTTTGTTTCTTGAGATAGAACTTTTCTTAACCCGATATATCCACCAGATATTTCTGAAACAGTCTCTGCTGTTATTTTTGTGTATTGATCTTTGCCCTCAAAACCAGGAATTGTAAAAGATGATTTTGAAATATTATATTCTTCACCGGCACTGTCAGCAAAAACTTCTACTTCTAATGAACCTGGGATAATTTGAGAACCATTCATTGTGTATCCTGGAATAACTATAGAATCTCTTATTCTGTAAATAAGACCGTTTTGAGACTTAAATCTGGTATTTTTAACTAGTTCTTGAGTTGTCTGTTTGTAGGAGTTTAGAATTTTTATTCTGCCACTTGCCTGCTTCTCAACTTGTTGTTCTGAAGTTGCTGGGACTGTTTTTGATATATTTTTAACTATTTGAGTCTTTGTTACCGTAGGGTTTGTTGAATCCATCGGAATTGATATATCCACATTAGAATTGGTCTTTTGTGGATATAAAGTAACTATCGCTTTTCCATCTAAAAATATAAGACCAACAATAGCTACTATAAATATTATAAATACTGTAATAAACATTTTTTTAAAAAAAGAAGAACCTGTCTTTTTTGTTTTTACAGCATTTGTTTCTATATCCTCATCTGTATCTTCATATTTTTCTTTATTTAGATATTCGGCCTCAAATACAGATTCTTTTGATTTATTAAAATGATTTTTATCGTATAAATCAGATTCTTCGTCTGGGGAATATTTTTTAGAAACAACAACATCTTTTGTTTTTGAAATCGGTGTCTTTTTAACAGGTGTTGCTTTTGATTTTTTGTGTTCAGGAAGAGGTATGTCACGAATAGACCTTTTTTGATTTGCGGGTACAACATCTTGTAAAAAATTTTTTTTCATAACTATTTCAAAAATTTATATTAAGGCCTCTAATTTTAAATCTAATTCATTGTCTCCTTCGGGAGTCTTGTAAACAATTATATCTTTTAAAAGTGATAAATCAAAGTTAATTATCCTATTATTTTTTAAAATATTTTTGGAATTCTCTTTTATTAAAGTTAATAATAAATTAGAAAAAAAGTTAATTGTTTTGTGGTCAGATATTATCAGTAATTTGCTAGGGATGTTTTTTTGAAACAATTCTAAAGACTTTATAACTGATATTGCCCATTTGCTTTTTAAATTATCGAAAGCTTCTTGCTGTTTTGGGGACTTTAATTTAATTTCTTTTTGATTTAGGACATCATAATCATATGTTTGAACATTAAATTTTATTTCCCTCAAAAAGTCATGTTTACCAATTGGAAACGTTGAAAAATAATCAAGAGAATCATTTTCAATGATGCCTATTTGAGTTATTTCACTGTCAATGTAAATAAAAGTAACATTATCTTCTCTGATCATAAATCTCTTTATGTTGTCAGTAAAAAGCATAGGACTTGAAATATAAGATATGCTGTTGATGTTTGATATATTTTCTTTGATAACTTTTACTAGGGTGCCTTGAATGTTTTTAGAAATATAACTTAAATAAACATTTAAATGAACATTTTCACAAATTAAATCATCTATATTATTCAATTCATATCCGTTGGCTTGAATCTTGATAACTCTTTTTTCTAGATTAAATAATTCAGTTTGAGTTTTAAAGCCTGCTATTTTTTTTGAGATAAAATTAGAGTTTACTTCGACTTTTTCTTTATGCTCGATAGATGATATTGAAGAAGTGAACCAAGGAGAATGGAGAATCAGGTTTATATCAATGTCATTATTTCCAATTATTTTTTTAATCTGAATCTTATTATTTTTTAAAATTTGTGAGAGTTCTTTGGTGTATTGGCTTGTATATAGTTTTGAATCCTGGGAATTTTCTAGAATAATAATTTTTTGTTCTGAAAGTAAGACGGTTCTTTTTTTGTTTGGATTTATTTCTATTAATTGAATATCTATGGAAGAACTTTTAAGTGAGATGGATACTTTATATGAAGATTTATTTTTTGAATTAAAAAAAGACATAAAATTATTATAACACAGTAGTACTTTTTATTTCCACATCTTTATTATTTTAAAATTGCTTTTATTCTTCGAGTACTTGAGGAAGAAGACTCTTCTTTTATAATTGAAAAAATTCCTATTTGTGAAGTGTGATTAATATGTGGACCCATACAGATTTCAGTACTGAATATTTGGTCTCCTGTACCTATTTGATAAACAGATACCATATTGGTGTACTTATCTGCAAATAAACCAATAGCGTTCATTTTTAGGGCATTGTCATAGGTTGTATCATGACGTATGACTGGTAAATCTTTCTGTATAATTTCATTTACTCTTTGTTCAACGGTTTTTATCTCTTCTTGGGTTAGGGGTCGATCAAAAGAAAAGTCAAAACGCATTCTTTCTGTATTAATATTACTTCCTTTTTGTTCTATTGTTGTTCCAAACATGTTTCTCAATACTGTATGTAATATGTGTGTAGCTGTGTGATACCTTGTTTCTAGGTCAGAATTACCAGCCAAACCACCTTTAAACATTCCTGCTGCAGCAGTTTTAGAAGAATTTTTGTGTTGTTCTATCTCTTTTTCAATTTCATTTTTATCATAAGAAATATTTTTTTCATCCAAAAGTTCATATGTAAGTTCCAAGGGGAAACCAAAAGTTGTATAAAGATTAAAAATATCTTTTGAAGAAAAATTTTCCTGTTTAATCATTTTTTCAAAATTCTTTAATCCTGATGAAAGAGTATTCTTGAATTTATCAATTTCTTTTATTAATTCATTTTGTATAAAATCTTTTCTTTCTGTGAGACTATAAACCGATTCATAAATTTCAAAAATTTTAATCACAGCTTGTTTTAGATGTTCTGCAGAAAGTTCAACAACATCTGCATATCTATACAACCTTCGGATGAGTCTTCTTAAGACATATCCTTGTGCAGTATTGGAAGGAACAACACCCTCACTTAATATTAATACTGATGTTCTTAAATGATCTGTAACTATCCGTATTGCTTTTAGATTTTGTTCTTTTGAGTTTTCTTTTAGGAATGAATATAGGGGTAAAAATAGATCTGTTTCAAAAACACAATCTACATTTTGAGAAGCCATAACAACTCTCTCTAACCCTCCACCAAAATCAACGTTTTGCTGAGGTAAATCCTCAAGAGAATTTACGGTTCTATTGTGAAGCATAAACACTGTGTTCCCTACCTCAACAATTTTTTGATCTTTATCAGCTTTCAAGAAATTATCTTGTGATAAATTACCTAAATCTTCATTGCTAATATTGTAAAATATTTCACTGTCAGGACCACAAGGACCGGTTACGCCAGTGGACCACCAGTTTCCTTCTAAAAATAGAATTCTTTCTTTTGGAATACCTAATTCTATCCAATATGAAGCAGTCTCTTCGTCTTTGGGTACAAAATCATTACCAGCAAAGCATGTTATGTATGCTTTATTTACATCAAAATTAAAACCTTTTGGAGTAAAGTAAAGATCATAACTATTTTGCACACCAGCTTTTTTAATTAAACCATCATTGGATGGTATGCTTTGAACTCCAAGATACCAGTAGCCAATCATTTCAAAAAAGGTGTCATGTGTTCTATCTCCTACTTCTTCTATATCTTGAGTTCTTATACATTTTTGTAGGTTGGCAATTTTATCACCTAGAGGATGCTTTTCTCCTTTGATGTATGGAATTAAGGGTTGAACTCCTGCGGTCGTAAATAGTACAGATGGATCATTATTGGGTACCAAAGAAGCAGACTCAACAAAAGCAAAATTCTTCTCTTGCATGAAGGATTTAATTTTTTCTCGGATTTCTGTATGTTTCATAACATCAAATGTAGCTTATTTTTTAACAATTGCAAACCTGACTTATTGTGTCGAGAATTACTTCTTGTTTAGATTTTCTCATCCCTATCTCATCCATTACTTGAGGATTGTTTTTTAAGTCAGAACAAGTAAGTATCTCTCTATTTACTAATAGATCAATTTCTTTTTGAGAAATTTCAGGTATAACACTTACAGGATATAAATTATAGGTTTCTATATAATGCATGAGGTTTTTATCATGAGGCCTATTCCAACTGATAACTTCAAATGTCCCAACACAAGAAGCATAATTATGAGCTGTATCTGTAAAATTAGTATTAGTTATAAGAATACCTTTTGTAATATGTCTATAATCTTCCCCTATTTGAACTTTTTGACCAATAAGGTCATCGAAACGTGCTTTTACATATAGGGCTACTTTTGTATCTGATTTTAAATGAGGTTCATTGTGAAATTTGGCTTCCATACAAATAACATCTTTTTCATCGTATGCAAAAATATCAATTTCATGTTCAATGCAATTACCCTGCACCATAATACCTGTTTTGCATGTATAACCCATAGCATGAAAAATTTTACTTATGAATTTTTCAAATGGAAATCCTGTCGGACCTAATTCCATAACTGATTTTTTTAGAGAGTATCTTATTGCATTGGGATTTCTTTTTTTATGAGAATTTAAATTTTTGTAAGCCAAAGCATAGATATCACTAGTGGTCATATTTTTTTTAATCTTTGATTTTACATAAGAAACGGTTTGGTTAATTTCAGCCTCTGTTGCTTGTGATTTTATGAGGGATCTTATTAACTTGTTTTCATCAAATACTTCTTCTTCACCATTACTTTTAACAATATAAATGTCGGACATATTTTAACCTTTAATTTCTAATTTGAATGTATCAATGTTTTCTTCATTTGATAGCAAAAAACGATTTAATTCATATTTGATACCACTCACCATAGCTGTGATGTTAATATCTGGTTGCGCCTGGAATGAAACTTTGAAAGTTTTTTGAGTTTCAACTTGTGCACACATTACCCCTGGCTTTGGAGGAATAACCAATATTTCAATTTGGTATTCTTTTTCAAGGATTTTATTTACCTTTGATTTAATTTCATGACATGGAGTTGGAACAGGAATATCTCCTACAAATGTGTATGTCGAATCTTTTTGTTGTTCTTTTACCTCTATCATTGGTAAAAAAACTTCATCAACTTGATCTATCGTCGGTGCAGTTATGTCTGGTTTTTTTACAATAAATTCGTAACTATATATTATTATGGAAAGTATTATTAAAAATCCTACAACTATAAAAAATGTTTTTTTCATATGAATATTATAGCATATGAAAAAAAATGATTACCAGTCTAATTATAGATCTGATATTCTTTGCACTATTCCTCCTCCAATACAGTGATTTCCTTTATAGATAACAGCAGATTGTCCAAGCGCAACAAAATTTGGATATATTTCTTTGAATTTTATCTTGCATATCTTTTCTTCAAAAACTAGTTCTCCAATAAAAGGTTTTTGTCTATATCTAAATTGAACTTCTATTTGTGAATTTTGAGTTGGTGTGTGGAATAGTAAATTAGAAATAGTAACTTCTTTAATTAAGAGAGACTTTGTATCAACAATAAGCCTGTTTTTTTCTATGTCTTTATTAATCACAAAGAAAGGTTTGTCATTTGGATTTTTATATTTAGGATCTATAACAAAACCATGTCTTTCCCCTATTGTATAAAGTTCGACTCCTTCATGTGAACCTATGACTTCACCATTGATATTATAAACATCTCCAGGTTTTGTTATTATTAATTTCTTTAAAAAAGATTTCATATCTACAGGCCCTATAAAACAAAGGCCTTGGCTATCTTTTTTTTCAGATGTAAACAAATTATTCTTTAAAGCTATTTCTCTGACAGTTTCTTTTTTTAAATGGCCTATTGGGAAAAGAATGTGCTTAAATCTTTCTGTTTTAACATTCCATAAAAAATAGCTCTGATCTTTGTTTGTATCTAAGCCTCTAAATAATTGAGAATCTTTATTCTGAGTATAGTGTCCGGTTGCAACATAATCAAATCCATTTTTCATTGCAAAATCATAAATATGACCAAATTTAATGTGGGTATTGCACATAACATCAGGATTGGGAGTTCTTCCTTCTTGATATTCTTTTATCATATAATCTGCAACATTTTCTTTGTATTCATTTTCAAGATTCAAAAAATGAAAAGGGATTTCCAATTTTGCACACACCCTCATGGCATCTTTCATTTCATCTCTCCATGTACACTCAACAAAATCTGGTTGCCATACTTTTGCAAAGACACCTTCAACTTTATATCCTTCTTTTTTTAGCAATAAGGCAGCAACAGAAGAGTCAACACCCCCAGAGATGCCGACAAGAACTTTTTTATTTTTCTTTAAGATATTTCTTTCTGTTTTCATCGTGTTCTTTTAGTGTCTGAGCATAATACATCTCACCATCATACCCTGTCAAAAAATAAAGATTTTTGGTTGGGTTGGGAAAAGCTGCTGCTCTAATTGCTTGAATACCAGGGTTTGATATCGGTGTAGGTGTTAATCCATATCTAATGTAGGTATTGTAAGGTGAGTCTAGTTTTAAATCTGCAAGGGAAAGTTCAAAAGTATGTTTATTTCTTTCATAAACAAAACTTGCATCAACTTGAAGTGGCATGTTTATTTCTATTCTATGCCAAAGAATATCGGCTACTTTTTCCATAGAATCTGATGTTGCTTCTTTTTCTATAATAGAGGCCATTATGATAATATCCTTTAGGGATTTTTTGGAATTGAATATATCTTTTTGATCTGCTATTTTTTCATCAAAAGTTGTTCTCATTTTTGATATAACCTCTTCAGAAGAAACGTTCTCTATGAAATAATATGTATCAGGAAATAAATAACCCTCATACTTTGTAGCTTTTTCTATAAAATCTGTTTCGGAAATATTGTAGAATTCTTCAGAGTATAATTTAGCCATTTCTTTTACGGTCAAACCCTCTATAATAGTAATTTTTTTAACTTGAATATCATAGTCTCCAGTAGAAATTCTTTGCAAAACATTAAAAACATTTAAATCATAATTATTTTTAAATGAATAGTCTCCAGCAACAATTTTGTTATCTAGTTTTAATAATATAACTGCATTAGTAAAGAAAAATTCTGATTGTATTATATTGTTTTGTTTTAATTTTTGAGCAATTATTTTTATGTTGTCCCCCTTTGATATTGTAACCAAAGTTTCTTTTTTAAAGTTAAGTGGTGCTGAAGTTAAAACAATCCAAGCAAAAGAAAAAATGGATATTGATATAAATATTTTTTTTAAAATCGGATGTAACATTATATAGGAAGATTATCTGGTGCTGTAACTTTTTTAGAATCAACTCGATGAAGAGATGGTGATTGTGCAACCATACCTGGGAAGTGATAAATTGTTGCTAATTCTTCAGTGTTTAGAACGAAGAAAGGTCGAGGTTTACTTTGTGTAAAAAACCACATAGTAGGAACGCGTTCTGGTCTCCAGAAATAATCTCGTAATTGATACGCTTCTAGCATTTCTTCTGTCACAGCCTTCATTCTGTTTCCAAAAAGATCTTGCCAAGGATAATCAGTACTGTTTCCTGTTCTAGTTTTAAAACCATTTAATTCGTCCGAATTGTATTGTTTAAAAGTACCATTTAATGGACCAAAATTGTTTACAAAGGATTCTTTTTTGCCGATATACAACAATCTAATTCCTGTATCAAAAGCATATTTTGTAACACTTCTATCTAATGCGGATATCATACGTTTTTGACTTTCTGTTTGGATATTTTGTTTCTTTTTTATGTCACCTTCTTCAATCTCTATAAAAGATTCTTTTTTTATTTTTTCAATTTCTGATTTTGCTGTTGCTTTCCAGTTATCTACTTTTTTTGAAAAACTAGGAAATAGTTTTTTAGGATCAGGATCTTCACCTTTGTGTGCTCTAACTAATATTTGAATACATGCATAATTATCAGGAGGTATTATGTTGAAAAATTCCAAGACAGGTGTCATGGGATCTATCTTGAATTCTTCTTCTTGTTCTTTGTCTAATTGATAGTCTATATAAGTTTTAATTGGATAAGGATCTGCTTTAGCCAATTTTAATTCAGCAGTCATAACTGTGTAATCTTTTGTATTAAACTTAGCAGCATAGTCTTGAGCCTCTCTAATCTCTATTCCTGGATATTGAGCATAGGCTTGAGATTCAATTAGTTTTCTTAATTTTGCGTCAACCCAAATATAGAAATGAACTTTTCCACCAAGAGAAACAAGTTCCAATGAAAACCATGTTCTAACTTTTCCGTTCATCCATCTATCGATCCATGTTGATTCACCCCCAGTTTGATAAAGGGACAACAAAAACAATTCCATTGCAGCTGGAGATTTTACAATATCTGAAGAAGGAATAATTTCAATTAAAACCCATTGAATTGAATTTAAATATTTTTGACGAGTATATCCTACATATGTATGGAAAAATAGAAATACAAGCATTACAGGTATAACTATCGGTACCAAGAAAAATATATAGTCTAATGAGTTAATAAATAAATTTAAAATACTTGCATTCATTGCAAGTATTTTAACATAAAAAAAATAAATTAAAGCAGGTTATACAGCTGAGTATTTTCCTTGTTTATCTTTTTTGAAATATTTTTGATTTTGTAAATTAACTAGAATAGTGTTTTCTTTTACATATCTTTCTTTTAAGACTTTTGAAATAATGTCTTCTTTTGTAAGAGGTCCATGTTTTTGAATTATGTTTTTGATAACATCTCGAACAACACCTGAGGCATATCCCCATTCAGTTAGAGCGTATAATCCTCTTCCAACAAGTACAAATCTGGAATCCTTAATTAATTCGTTATGGCAAGTTGCAATATGTGCTTTTTTATCAAACATTTTATTGATTTGTTCTGCAACTTCTCTAAAATGTATTGGAGAACCATGTCTTCTAATAACTAGAAAAGCGTAATCTCTAATTCCTTTAACGTTTATATTTGGAGATTCTGATCTACCCCATTCTCCTAGCGGATTTCGTCCTATCTTTTTTGAAATGTTCAACCATCGTCTGATGATTTCTTCATTTTTTAATTTAGGATCTATTGTTTCAAGATATTTTAGAAGTGAAACAGTTATTTCTGAATCAGAAATAAGAGCATCTTTTGTTAATTCTTTGTATAGATTTTTAATAGCATTTTCAATTTTTTCAGCTATTAAAGGATCAACATTCCATCGATGTTTAAAATGATCGTCTTCTTTTGATTTTTTAAATTCATTTCCCAAAACAAGTATAAAGTGTATGTGGTTTCTAACACTTTCATTTTTAGATAAATGATCTAGCAATTCATTTTCTGAAAGCATTACACCAAGTTCTATAATAAGGTTATGTAATTCAGTAAAGATTTCTTGAGTTTTTTTGAATTCTTCTGATTTTCTAATTGAAGAAAGAGAATTCTCTTCAATTTGTCTAACTCTTTCTCGAGTAATGCCATACTCTTTTCCTATTGCTTCTAGAGTAAGGTGATCCGAAGACATACCAATACCGTAACGTTTTGTAATAACGTCTTGAGATCGTTGTGGTAAAATCTTTACCAATTTTTTGGTTATTTGTTTTGGTTGAAATGATAATTTAATCATACTTTATTAATAATTTAAGCATATTTTAGTAAAAATACACGAATGTCATTTACTCAAATTATCATAATTATAGAATATGTCAAATGTTTTATGCACATTTAAGAACAAGGCTACTTTTGACTATTCTGAAATCACGAAACTTACTAATTTTTGAGGAATGAATATTTCCTTAATAATTTCCTTTTCTCCTATCCATTTAGCTATTTCGGGAGATTCTTTTGCTTGTTTTAAGACATCTTCTTTAGTGGATTCGGGCTTTACCTCTAGAATTGTTCGGGTTTTTCCATTAACCTGAACAGCAATTTTAATTAATTGATCTTCTAGAATTGAAGTGTCTACCTCTGGAAATTTTTGATTATGAATGAAACCTTCTCCAGATGTTTGTGACCATAATTCTTGAGCGATATGAGGAGCAAAGTTATCTAATACGATAAGCATTTTTTGAAATGTTTCTTTGGAAAAAGAATTTTTTTCTAATGAATTCAAACAAATCATAATTTTGGATAATGCTGTATTAAATTTAAGTTGTTCAAAATCATTTACTATTTGAGCTAGTAATGTGTTAATTGCAACTAGAGATTCCTTAGAATCATCTTCAGAAATTTTTTCTTTCAAATTAAAAACTCTTTCAAAGAATCTTCTGATTCCTACAACACCATTTGGGTCCCAAGGATAACTACCCGCTTCCCCATATGGTCCTATAAAGGCTAAATATGAGCGTACAGCATCACATCCAACCATTTCTACAATCTTGTCAGGCTCAATAATATTACCTTTAGATTTACTCATTTTATCTCCATCTGTTCCTAATATTATTCCTCTGTTATTTCTTTTTAAGAAAGGTTCTGATTCATGGACCAAACCAAGATCAAACATTACTTTATAAACAAATCTTGCATATAGTAAATGTCTTGTTGTGTGTTCACTTCCACCAGAATAAAAATCAATTGGCATAAATTTCTTTAAGGAATCTTCTGATGCAAATTCTTTGTTGTTTTTATTATCTCCATATCTTGTGTAATACCAACTTGAATCAACAAAAGTATCTAGAGTATCAGTTTCTCTTTGGGCTTCTCCCTTACAGTTTGGACATGAAGTTTTCATCCAATCGTGATTGTGTGCAAGTGGAGACTTCCCATCGTCTCTCATTTCAATTTTCTCCATATCAGGAAGCACTACAGGTAATTGATCTTCTGGAACAGGCAAAATACCACATTTTTCACAATGAATCATAGGAATCGGACACCCCCAGTATCTCTGTCTGGATACTGACCAATCTTTTAGTTTGTAAGTTGTTGCTTTTTCTCCGTATTTTTGAGTTATTGCTTCTTGGGCTTCTTTTACATGAAGTTTGTTAAATTCCTCTGAATTAATTAATTCTCCAATTGTTTCTATATAAGCTTTTTTACAATCACTATATTCTTTTCTAAGTTTTTCAATTTCATAATCATAATCCATTTCTTTCAAATTTTTTCCAATTTTTGAAATGATTGTTGGTTGGATAACAAGTTTAATAGGTAAATTATATTTTTGTGCAAACTCAAAATCTCTATCATCATGAGCTGGTACTGCCATAACACAACCGGTTCCGTATGAGGCAATTACATAATCAGAAATAAAAACCGGAACTTCTTGGTTTGTAGCTGGATGAATAGCTGTAATACCTTCAAGTTTTACCCCTATTTTTTCTTTATTAGTTTGTCTTTCAAGATCTGTTTTTTTATTTGTTTGATTTATATATGAATCAACTTCATTCCAATTGGTAATTTGAGTTTTTAATTTTTGAATTAATTCATGTTCTGGAGCAACAACAACATAAGTCACTCCCATAAAAGTATCTGGTCTAGTTGTGAATACTTTTATTTTTTCATTTGAATTCTTTAAATTAAAGGTAAAAAAAGTTCCAAAACTTCTTCCTATCCAATTTTTTTGAGCTTCTTTAATATGTGAAGGCCATTTTAAATCATCCAAGTCATCAATAAGTCTGTCTGCATATTTTGTAATTTCTATATTCCATTGTTTCATTTCTTTTTGTTCAACTTCTGAGTTGCACCTTTCACATAAACCACCTTCAAGTTGTTCATTAGCTAAAACAGTTTTACAAGAGGAACACCAATTAACGTGAGTTTTTTCGTATTTTACTAAGCCTTTTTTAAAAAATTGTAAAAACAATATCTGACAATTAATTTCTCAACAGAGAAAAGCAAAAATCTTATTATTAAAAAAAAAAAAGAAATGTTGTTAATTTTTTCAAAGGAAAGTCGGGAAATAT
>CAYOAC010000004.1:2037-40454 GCA_964401885.1 uncultured Candidatus Saccharibacteria bacterium | reverse complement strand
AAAACCCCCATCGATAACAGGTCTAAAGTGTCTATAAAATAGAGTCAAAATAAGTGTTCTAATATGAGAACCATCGACGTCGGCATCGGTTGCAATAATGATCTTATGATATCGAAGTTTAGAAATATCAAATGTATCACCTATAGCGGTTCCTAGTGCAACAACTAGATTACGTATCATTTCAGAAGCAAGCATCTTATCTAATCTAGCTCGCTCTACGTTCAAAATCTTACCTCTACGGGGCCAAATAGCTTGTGTACGGCGATCTCTTCCAGTTTTGGCTGTACCACCAGCAGAATCTCCCTCTACACTAAACCCATCGGCTTCTTCAGCTGACTTGGTTTGGCAGTCTGCCAGTTTACCTGGAAGTGTCATACCTTCAAGTGCACCCTTTCTAAGAACAGAATCTTTGGCTGCCTTTGCAGCTTTTCGTGCTCGAAGTGCAAGATATACTTTATTAATTATTTGTTTAGCATCATCTGGATTCTCTTCAAGATATTCATTAAATGCATCTGAAAAAACACTTTCTACTGCTCCTCTAGCCTCTACCGAACCAAGTTTTGCTTTTGTTTGTCCTTCGAATTGAATCTCTGGCATTTTTACAGAAACAACAGCTGTCAAACCTTCTAGTACATCTTCCCCAGAAAAAGAATCTCCTTCTTTGAGCATCTTATTCTTTTTTGCATAATTATTAAGATTTCTTGTTAAAGCAGTTTTAAATCCTGTAATATGTGTTCCACCTTCTGGGTTATAAATATTGTTTGCAAATGCAACTATTCTAGGAGAGATATCATCAACATATTGAAGAGAAACTTCAACGATGACTTTGTCATTTTCTTTTTCTACATAAAAGATAGTTGGATGAACTGGTTTCTGTAGTTGATTATAAAAAGCCACAAGAGATCTAAGACCTCCTTCAAAATAAAAAGTTTTTGAAGGTGCTTCAACATCAGAATCTGCGAGATAATAAATTTTATCAAGATCAATCTTTCCGGTATATTCTCGTGCATCAATAATTGTAATTTTTGTTGACTTAACGAGGTATGCTTGTTGTCTCACATGATTAACAATTCTTTCATATGAAAATTCAGTACTTGGAAAGATTTGATCGTCAGGTTTAAATCGAATGATAGTTCCTTGATTATCAGAAGACGAAACTTTTTTTACATCAGCTAATTTTTTTCCTCTAGCATATTCTTGAACATATCTACCTCCATCTCGATGAACTTCGGCAACAGTGTGTTCTGACAAAGCATTCACAACAGATGCACCTACTCCGTGCAAACCTCCCGAAACTTTATATCCACTTTCCTCACCTCCGAATTTACCTCCAGCATGAAGGACTGTCATAATAGTTTCGAGAGCTGAAACTTTTGTAGTCTTGTGTTTATCAACAGGAATACCTCGCCCATTATCTACTACTCGAACATAATTTCCTGGCAAAAGAGAGATCTCAATTTTATTGGAATATCCACCCATAGCCTCATCCCTTGAGTTATCAAAAATCTCTGTAACAAGATGGTGTAGACCGTCTGGTCCAGTTGTTCCAATATACATTCCAGGTCGAACTCTAACTGGTTCTAGACCTTCTAAAACCCTAATTTCGTCTGCTCCATATCCTTTTTCTTTTTTTGCCATAAGTTGGTTTATTATAACAAAACAGGTCCTTGATGTCACCCCAAATTTACTCTACAAAAATGGCTAATTTTTTCCAAAAATCCCTAAAAATATCGATATTTACAACCTTTGGATTTTGATCTTCGGATAATATAGGGTCAAAAACAATCAAAGTATTTTCTTGATATCCAATAACCAAAACCATATGGTCCTCCTTATTTTCACTAAAACCCGCTCTTACAGAAACCATTACGGGATTTTGATTATCAATACTTGTTTTAATTTTTTGTATACCCTTTTCAACAAATTCATTTGTATGATCAGCAACACTTGCCAACTGATTACCCAAATCAATATTATGTGCGATAAATTCTTGTCGATATGCAAGAATATTATAATTCCTTAAGAGACGCACAAGAACTTCGTGAGTCCAACCTGCCTTATCCTTTTGTCCAATCCATTCTGCTTCTTTAAGAATTCTCAAAAATTCAATGTTTTCTTTTTTATAATCAAAAATCATTTTGATACACGCAATTGCACAAACAGATCTCCTTAATTCTTCTGGGACCGTTTCGTCTAATTGAGAAAAAAATGGAATGTTTAATTGCATATTATCTAATTTCAAAATCTGAATCCATCTTTAGGGTATTATATATATTTTCCATAATAGGATTTATTTCTTCGTCAGTTAAAGTCTTTTCATATGATTGAAAAACAAGACGATAGGCATAAGAAGTTTTTCCCTCTTTACTAAATTCATCGAACAGATCATATCTCATTAATAATTTTGTTCCTTTTTCAATAATTATTTTTTCTATATCTGCTTTTGTTTTTGCATTAGAAGACCAGACTGCAATATCTCTAGACATGAATGGATAAAGTGAAAACGGTTCATAAGGTTTTGTGGTAAGTGAATACAAACTATTGTAAGTTTTTTTCATCAAAGCAAAAACAGGTGTTAAATCTATTTCTATTATTTCTTGTTGATCTTTGATTTCAATATTTAATTCAACCTCTAATTTTTCAGAAAGATACTTTATGGTTTCTTCTAAAATGTTTTTTGTTTTTTGTTTTTTGTTACCGCTTTTAACTCCCAAGCCGAGAATTATCTTTTCTTCATCGTTTGTAAAGATGTGCCCGATTTCAAATATTTTTACAACATCAATTGCAAACAAATCCTTATTTTTAAAATTCAGCTCTAATGCATCGCTAAGACCTTTCGCAAGATTTGTCCTCAAATACCCTTTATCATTTGCAAGTGGTTTTGTTACAGCAATATCACCCTTATTTTGAAAAGCATAAGTTATAACTTCATCAAATCCCAAATCTATTAAATGACTTTTTAAAGTAGTTATTTTTTCATATTCATTAATTTCTTCTAGTCTATTGGATATATTTGCAGGAACAGAAATAATATTTTCGTAACCATATACACGTCCAACTTCTTCTATTATGTCTATTTCTGTTTTAAGATCTAACCTTTCATAAGGAATTTGTAAAAGATATTTTGGTTCATCAATGTCTAATATTTTACCGAAACCTCGAATGTCTTTGAAAGATTCATTGTTTTCTAAATCTTCAATCACAACATTTCCTGTTCTAGAATTAGCATGAATAACTTTATTGTCCCCCATATAAATACCAACATGATCAACACCGTTCTCTACCTTTGTTCCAGGTAAAAATTCTTTTGTTTCAAAATGAATACCATGCACGACTTTTCCTGTGTTAGCAAAAACCAAATCTCCAGGTTGTGCATCTTTTTTATCTATTGAAGTAAAGTAGACAAATTGATCAATAGAAACTCTTGGTATTGAGATCCCGGCCACAGAATACAAATAAGAACTTAGTGATGAACAATCAAAAACATTTGGAGCATCAAAAAGAACACTTGCTCCATAAACATATTTTTTACCAATTGTTCCTTGTATATTTTTTGTAATTTCTTCTCTAGAATTAATTTGTGAAAATTCAATTCCCAATTTAGTTAAACTTTCTTTTATTTTTTCATCAGAAATTTTAATTCCTAATTTTTTTTCAATATTTTTGAAATTTAAACCGACAACATATTTTCTATTTTGTGGGCGCGGATACACATCCACGATATCGGAAAACTGAGTACCTTCACCTGAGGCATACATTTTAATATAATGACTCACAAGCTCGATACCCTTTTGAGCAAGTTCAGGAGAAATACCATTCTCAAACCGCTTCGATGAATCTGTCTGAATCCCGGTTCGCTTTGAAGCTTTCCTTACTTTTACTGCAAAAAAGTTCGCAGACTCGAGAATAATGTTTTTTGTTTCAGAATTCACTTCGGCTTTTTTCCCTCCTTTTATTCCTGCAATATCAAGATTATTCTCTGCATCCTGCAATGTAATATCATCAGTAGTTAAAACAACTTCCTTGTCACCAAGGGTTACAATACTCAAGTCTGTTGGTTTCGCTATCTTTATAATACTTCCCGAAATCTTATCTGCATCGAATGCATGCAATGGCTGCCCTGTCTCGTTCATAACCAAATTTGTAATATCAACAATTACATTAATTGGTCTCTGACCAATTGCTTCAAGTTTTAATTTTAACTCAAGTGGAGATTCGTTTAGTTTCACATTTTTTATCTCTCGACACATGTGTCTAATTGCAGTTTCATCTTCGATAGAAGTTTTAAGATTAGTTTTAAAATTTGGCTTTATGCCCAATATTTCTTTTCTAATTAAAGGAAGTCCGGTATGAACAGAAACTTCTCGAGCAATTCCATCATGACTCAAACAATCAGGAGCTCTATTGGGAGTAATTTTAATTTCCAAAATACTATCACCATCTTTTTCTTCTATTTCTTCAACTTCAAATGATCGAATATTCAAAAGATCCGCTAAATCTTTTGGATTAGGTAATGGTTTTTCAAAATATTCTTGCAACCAATTATAAGAAATTTTCATATTTAAAATTGTTTTATTACTCGTAAATCTCCAGTATAAAGATTTCTAATATCATCAAGCTTGGATTTCATCATTACCAATCGATCAAGTCCTACACCAAAAGCAAAGCCTGACCATTCTCGACTATCAATACCCACAGAATTTAATACATTAGGATGAACTAGTCCCGCACCAAGAATTTCAATCCAACCAGCATGTTTACATGTTGAACACCCAGCACCTTCGCATACACCACATTGCATATCTACTTCAAAACCAGGCTCCACAAAAGGGAAAAAACTTGGTCGCAGTCTCATAACGGTATCCTCTCCGAAAATATTTTTTAAAAAAGTATCAAGATAATATTTTAAATTAGCAACAGTAATATCCTTCCCAACAACGAGGGCTTCGAATTGAAAAAATTGTGCTTCATGTGTTCTATCTGTTGCTTCGTTTCTAAAAACTTTTCCTGGAACTGCAATAGCAAAAGGAGGTTTATGTTTTTCCATAAATCTAATTTGAACACTTGAAGTATGAGTTCTTAAAAGTTTTCCATTTTTAAGCCAAAAAGTATCCTGCATGTCTCTTGAAGAATGATCCTTTGGAACATTTAAAGCATCGAAATTATGCCATTCATCCTCCAATTCGGGACCATCAACCACATCAAAACCCATACTTTTAAAAATATTAGCGATACTTTCAATCATGGCGGTGTTTGGATGTATGTGACCTTTTTCGATATTATTATTCATATTTGTTATTGAGTTTTATTCTGTTCAAAATATTGTGGTTAAATTTTTATGGATTAAAAATCCATAGATTTATCTCAAAGAATTTTACACCTTCTTTGATAAGTAAAGTATCATTTTGTGTAAGACGGAAATCTAAATTTGAACCTAGATAAATAGTCTGAATATTTCTTTGTGTCCACCCATCAACTTCAACAGCATAAATTCCATTATTAGTTAGAACTATCCAAACGTCATTTCTTCCTGGTAAATAATCAAACTTTTTAATTTCATCTCCCCAATCTAAAATAATTTTATTTATACAAGTTCTTTCTTCTCCGCCACAATAGTAATAAGGGCTAGATGTCATATCATCCATCCAATATAAATTTATATCTCCATTTTCTATCCAAGAAACTTCTTCCCCATTAACAATAAGATTGTTTAACTTTTCATGATTTGAAATACTCAATGATTCAAAGAATAGTTCTATCTTTGTTTTTTGTTTTACTACATTTGATGGTGTTGTTGTTGATGTAACTAATGTTTTTTCAACTTTTTTTGTACTTGAAGCAAATAAGTTTGTCACAGAAATAAATTCTGAATTAGTTGGTTTTATTTGAGTCTTAATTAAAGGTGTAGAAGTTGCTAGACCGTTATTATCAATGTATTTAAAAATTTCTCTAATTTCAAATTTTTCCGGCATCATCATTACAGAACCTTCAGATACTATTGAAGGATAAACATAGATATTTTTTATCCAACTTTGATAACCTTCTTTTTGAACTTCAATTTTATAATTTTTATTTGGAACCAAATCTTGAATTAAAGTATTTCTAATAAAAATTCCGTTTGTCTTAAAAAATTTACCATCAATATTAACTGCGGAATTAGAAATTGTAGAATGAATAAAAATTCCTCCTGTTTTTTGAAAAGAAAAATCTTTATCTAATGTATAACCCAAAGAATAAAGAACTATGATCGGAGCAACTGAAATGAATACAATACCTAAAATAATTAATGATAGAGATCTTTGTTTTTTTGTAAGTGGTTTCATATTATTTTCTATGTTTTGGAGTTACCCAGAAAGCTCCGATATATCTTCCTGTCATGAGTCTTGTTTGGGCATCAATACCTGGAAGAGAACCGAATACAATAATTGTAAGCGGAACAAATAACCATTGCAATGTTAATGGAATCCAAATACTCTTTTTACCTTCCAGATGTTTTGGTCTTTTAGGCAAAAGGCTGGCCGCGATAATAACCGAAAGAAGGAGACCTGAAGTTGCTATAGTCATTAATATTTGAGTGATGTGAGGAAGATTATAAGATAAAACACTATCTCTAAATTCTGGACCCCCCAGCCAAATTGGTAACCAACCTAGAACAAGAATCATAATTGGATTTGTGGCGAGGGACCAGAATCCTTCAATTTGAACGAATATATGTTCGAATTTTTTCTTAAAAGGAATCTTCTTATTTTTCATACACCCAAACAAAAGGTACGGAATATTTTCAACCCCCCACATCCATCTAAGGTGTTGCTTGTAAATATTCTTAACCGTTTGAGTCCAACTTGATGCAAGATTGGCATCCATAGAAACTGGGTAAGAAAGTGGGACAGCATTATAATCTCCATCTTTTAAAAGGAATAAATTGAAGAAAATTCTTGAATCATCAGAAACCATATTTTTTTGCCAATATCCAACTTCATAAAGAGATTTAAATGCTAGTGAATGAGAAGAGAACGTTACAAGCTTCTCTGGCCTTTCTTGTTGAATCATTTGCCAGAATGTACTTGTCATAGCTGCAACTCGAGAAAGTGCTGGTGCTTGCCAAACATTATTGTTATATAGAGGAATTGGTTGAAATGAAACATTATATGGATTTTCATGTGTAGCAAAATTCCATGTTAAACATCCAAAATAATGTTCTCCGACTACAGTATCGATATCAAAAGCCGAAACAATTACATCTTCATAAGGAACTGAATATTTATCTAAAATATTTACCTTTGCGTGTTCTGCTGCCCAACTTATATTTGGACCCTTACCTTTTATTTCTCCTACAAGACCAGCTGGATGAACAGCAATTTCAAAATAACCAAATTCATTGGCATATTTTTGTTCCATTATTTTGGAATATTGATAAGCTTCTGCTCCCGCTCGATCTTCACAAGCCATCACAATCATCATTTTTTTCTTATCGTATTTTGAATTCAAAAGAGACTTAATACTTTCTTCAATTACTTCAAGACTTTCTGTGTAGTATGGAAGAATTATCATGTGATAATAATGTTCATGTTTTACATCTTTAAGCATTTCTTGCCAGTCAACAGTCATATTGTGCTTAAGTCTTTTCCAATTGTGATAATGATGAACCGAAAGATGAACCGTTTTTAGTAACCAATACAAATCAAAAGCAATAATAAAAATTGCAGCCCAAACTGGTTTAAAAATCGAGAGAAGAATTATTAGGGCAAATGTACCCCATGTTAATAGACCTGGTATCATTTCAAAAAATCTAAAAATGATTCTGTCTTTACCTTGTAAATCACGTGCGTGGGCTACTTTTAAGTAGTATTTGTCTGTTTCCATGTATATTAGAGAATACCATAAAACTGAAGGGAATCAATGATTGAAATGGTGCATAAATTTGCTGAAACTAAAATTTAGTATACATGTTATTTTTCATCGTCATCAAAAAACTCATAGTAAGATATGCATGAAACTCCTGCTAAAACGAGCCAAAAGAAAAATTCTTCTAATGGAAAAGTGATTCCATATATAGTAACCCAACCGATAAAATCCTTAGCAGGAAAACTCCACCACCCTAATTTTAAAGCAGATATTTCATAAAAAATAGTATAGTAAAAGAAAAATACTAATAAATAAAAATATTTATTAGCGAGATGAGGTTTTCTAAACAATTCAATCATTAAAGGTATTATCAAAAAAATAACCCCTATCCACAAATAAGCATATGAGAATAATAGTAAACTAGGTTTTAAAAAATAAACAACTAAAAAAATAAAGAAAACGGAAAAGAAAAAAGATGTTAATTTTGTCATCTTAGAATTCCATATTTTGGAATTATCTTTTTTATCTAAGAAATATTCATAAAACATCACGATAAAATATGACATCAGAAACATCCACAAAACAACTTCAATAGTAACAATACCTAAAAATCTATAATTAATGATCGATTCAGGAATTAACCACTGTCCGTTAATGTGTGCGATATAATCAAAGAAGATAATTGCAGGAACAGGTGCTACAAAAGAAAAGATTAATGCCTTTATTGAAGACTTATAATTTAATATTGTCAAAAAAAGAGAAGGTACAAAAAGAAACAATAAGACTGAATTGAAGGCACTTATATTAAACGAGAAAGAAATAATGCTCGCCAAAATAGGATAAAGAATCAAACAATACAATACTTTTTTACTCATACAAAAATTATATCAGATAAAATTAAAGATTCTATTTGGAGCCACTTGTCAGATTTGAACTGACGACCTGCCGTTTACAAAACGGCTGCTCTACCAACTGAGCTAAAGTGGCATATTTAATTATGATGTCCGACGGCTGCCTACCCTGCCACTTGGCCCGTCCCACGGCAGTCAAGTGGCTAGGAGCTAAAGTGGCATATTTAATTTAATCTTCAAAACGGATCGCTCTACCCTGCTCTTTGCTCTGTGACTACGGTTAGCAAAGAGCTAGGAGCTAAAGTGGCATATTTAATTATGATGTCCGACAGTCGACTCTAAACTTAAATTAGAGTAATTGGCATTTTAACCGATATTTTCGATTTTGTGAAGTCCAAAAAAAATATTATTGTTTAGGAGATTTATATGTAATCTTTTCTATCCAAACTGAACTTTTACCAGCAATAAAGTGTGAGACCTTATGAATCATCTTTATAACTTTATGCGGTATCTTTTCTATAAAAACAGAAATGTTATGAAACAATAATTCATACAATTTAAAAACAAATTTTACCAAATCAAAAATTATTTCATCTGCCTTATTCAAGAAATTAGTAGAGAATAGAAAAGTCTTACCCTCGACAGATTTTATTCTGGCAAAATGAATAAGAAAAAGTACGAGGAACGATATTATTATTACTGGTAGTTCTAGTTGCATATAATTATTTTTTACTTGAAGACCTCATTATATATAACACAAGATCCCGCACTTGATGCGGGATCTCGATTTTTTATTTTACTGAGTATCGAGTAAATCTTGTTATCTCTACTTTTTCTCCAAATTTTTGTACCGCTTCATCAAGTAAAACCTTGATTTGTTTTTCTGGATTTTTTATAAAAAATTGTTCGAGAAGAGTTTTTTCATTAAAGTATGCATCCAGTTTACCTTGTAGAATTTTTTCTTTTAATTCTTCTGGTTTACCTTCCACTTCTTCAGCAAAAACTTCTTTTGCTGCAATAGTATCTTCTTCTTTAAGATCTTCTTTTCTTAAAAATTGAGGCGATAAAGCTGCAACATGCATAGCGATATCCTTTGCTAAAGCCTGAAATGCCTCATTTTTTGAAACAAAATCAGTTTCACACATAAGTTCTACTAATACTCCAACATTTCCACCTTGGTGGATATAAGACGCTACGGTACCTGCTCCAAGAGTTCTATCTGATTTTTTATCAGCAGCTGCTTTACTGTATTTTTGTAAAATAACTTTTGCTTTTTCGATATCTCCATCTACTTCTTCAAGCGCCTTTTTACATTGCATAATAGAAACACCAGTTGCGTCTCGTAATTGTTTAATTACTTCTGTTGAAATACTCATATTTTATTTTGTAAGTTACCAATAAATTAAGCTTTTTTTGAATTTTTGTACGCTTCCACAATTTGTTGTACAAAAAACTTTACACTTTTTACTGAAGAATCGTTTGCAATAATAGGATATGTAATTGCATCAATATCACAATCTGAATTTGAAATTCCAATTACTGGAATTTTTTCATTTCGAGCTTCTTGAACAGCGATGTCTTCATGTTTACTATCAATTACAAATACGGCTTTAGGTTTGAATTTCATATTTGTAATACCACCAAATCTTTCCTCTAGATCTTCAATTTCTCTATCAATTAGAAGTCTTTCTTTTTTTGTATATTTTGCAAGTAATCCTTTTGCTTTTTGTTCTAGGAGAGTTTCAAGCCTTTTTACTCTTTTTGAAATTTCTTCAAAGTTTGTAAGTGTTCCACCAATCCATCTTCCAACAACATATGGTTGATCAATTGCCATAGCTGCATCTTTTAAGATTGAAGAAAATTCTCTTTTTGTACTAACAAAAAGAACTTGACCTCGATCTCTTACTAAATCTGAGATAAAAGCAATTGCTTTTGTTGTTTGTTCAGCAGTTTTTTCTAAATCTATAATTTCATATCCATTCTTACTTCCTGCTATAAAAGATTTTGTTGATGGATGTCTTCTTGACTTAGCATATCCAAAATGTGCCCCTACTTGGACCATTGATTCGATAGCTTCTTTATTGTCTGTATTTACTAATTTCATGTAGGTGGATAGTAACAAATAAATTACAAATTGGCAAATATTTATAAATTGCAAACCCTAATAACTAAACAAATAAAAAAACCACAAACCTATCCGGGTTGTGGTCTTGTTGTTCAAAATTCAAAAAGTTTTTGGGCAAGTGTCAGGGCACCCTCAAATTTTGGGGAAAATTTTCTCCAATTTTGAGGTATTATTCCCAATCCACGATTTGCACCAATAAGTGCTCCCACAATAGAAGCATTAGTATCAGTATCGCCACCCGCATTCACAGCCTCTAAAACACCCGCCCTAAAATCTGTTGGATGTCTCAAAAAAGTACCTATCGTAAAAGCCGCAGTCTCATTTGCATAAAAACCACAACCCACTGCTGAACGCAATCTTACAGGATCTGAAATTTCGCGTATTAACCTCAATCGTTCAGACACGAGTTCATCAATTAAACCTTCCGATCGTTCAATCTTTTGAACTTCATCGATAACATGGTTTAAAAGAACTAAACCTCGAAAGGTATTTAAGACACTAGTCTCTAATACATTATTGATGAACATCGCTACAGCAAAAGCGGATATACTCGCTCTGATATCTGGATGAGTTAAACCACCCAAAGCACGAATATTTTCCCAAAGCTTTTCTCTTTCAAAAACAATTGCAATTGGTGAAATTTTCATGATAATACCATTACCACAACCTTTACCTTTTTCAACTGGAGGAAGAGGCTCATCTACTTTGCGTCTACCATCTCTGATGGATTCAATTGCAGTCTGAGTTGTTTTTCCCCAACCAAAAGTGCTCTCTCCAAGAGCCTTTACGTGTTCATTTGCACAATCTTGCAAATTGAACACCCCACGATTATTGATTAGCGAAATTGCAACCGTTTGAGTAAGTTGCCAATCATCAGTAGTATCACCCGCATTAAGACCAACAAGCCAGTCTCGGCCCGAAATTGGATCTATAAAATCGACAATACCAAGTCCTGACGTAGCTAACATGATTTGATCATGCGACATTGTTTCAACTGGCATGCCGAGAGCATCACCAATAGCAACACCTAATAAACATCCATGAATCCTGTTTAAACTTATTTCTTTTTTCATAGTACAGATTTGAATTCTGTTAGAAAAATAATACAGTATTAACGAATTGTCAATGGTTGTTTATTGTTGTATCTTTTCAAAACTAGAAATAATATCATCGAGTTCTCCTTCCATAACTCCTTCGATATTATGCCAAGATTCTTTAATTCTATGATCAGTAATTCGGTTTTGTGGGTAATTATAAGTTCTGATTTTTTCTGATCTATCAGATGTCCCGATTTGTTCTTTTCTTTCAGAGGAATACTTTGCAGCTTCAAGACTTTCATAATACTGTTCTACTTTTGCGGTTAGAATAGCCAAAGCAGTTTCTTTGTTTTTAAGCTGACTTCTTTGAGCTGTTGATCTAACATCAAATCCTGTAGGTTTATGGACGAGTCGAACAGCGGTTTCTACCTTGTTAACATTTTGACCTCCCTTTCCTCCTGCTCGTGAAAATTCCATTTCCAAATCCTCTGGTCTTAAAACAAGTTTTGATTTTTTTCTAATAGGCAAAATAGCTACTGAAGCAGTAGACGTATGAACCCTTCCTTTACTTTCTGTTTTAGGAATTCTTTGTACACGGTGAACACCGGTTTCATATCTAAGTTTTTTATAAATATCTTGTCCTCTCATTTCAAAAGAAGCTTCTTTGTAACCATCAACTGAGCTTAAAGATTCTTCTAATTTAACAACACTCCAACCCATTTTTTCGGCATAGTTTTGATACATTTGTGCAAGCTGATAAGCAAAAATAGATGCCTCATCACCACCTGCTCCAGCCCGTACTTCAAGTACAATTTCATTTGGGAATTCTTCTTCCTCCTCTTCTTTTTTTAGAGATTCTTCAATTTGTATTAAAAAGTTTTTTTGTTGTTCTTCAATTTCTTTCATTTCCTCTTCTGCGAGATCCTTCATTTCAGGATTATTAAAAAGTTCCTCCGTTTCTTTTTTGGATTTTTCAAGACGTTCAAGTTCAGATATAAAATATTGAACTCTAGGGTTATCTTTGTTTTGTAATGCTTCTTCGTATGTCATAAGAAAGATAAAAGGGGGCAAGCGAAGCTTGCCCCCTTTTATTATAAGTTAGTTTTTTGATTTTGCCATTCGAGCTTTGAACTTTTCTACTCGTCCTGCTGCATCAAGTGTCTTTTCTTGTCCTGTATAAAAAGGATGACATTTTGAACAAATTTCGATTGATTGTGTTGCCTTAACTGAACCAACAGCAAAAGTTGCACCACATGCACATGTAGTTACTGAATCTGTTGAGTATTTTGGATGAATATCTTTTTTCATAGTGGTAGTACTATATCAAAAACTTAAATTTTGTAAAGTCTGGATATGTTTAATCAACAGTATTCAAGAAATCAATATTATCTTGAAATGTAGAGGCATGACCCATAACCTGATTACCATAAAATTGATTTTGTGGAAGAGCCCAATTATCACCAGCATAATACTTAAGAGCAGCAGTATGTTCTGCAGTATAAGTCTGACCACCAGCACCAAGATCAGACATATAAATAGCTGTAGCCATAAAAGCGTGTTGAGGATTCCACGGATCAGCTGTTGCTACACCAAGTGATGAAGCCACTCTAGATGCATAACCTTTCCAAGTTGTAGGTATGAATTGAGAAGGACCCATAGCTCCACCCCAACCATTACCCATTGGGCAAGAAAGAGGTGTTGTCTCCGGATCTCTTCCTAATTTTTTAACAATTTCTAAATAAACAGTTTGGTCATCTCTCCAGGAACCACTATCTGGACCAGGCATTATGTTATACCATTTCTTTTCTTCTGGATCCCCTAATCTATTACATGTTCCAACGTTAGTACCTAGATTAGTTTCTTGTTTCAAAATAGCCAAAATAAATGCAGTTCTAACACCTGTTGCCTTTGAAGCTGCGTTGGCATATTTCAAAGCGTCATCAAAAGAAATTCCCTGAGTATCTCGCAATTTAAATAATGCACTCCTAATCGAGTTGGCTTTGGCTCTTTTGGCGGCCAATTCTTGTTCATGCGTTTGCTCAATTGTTTTAGATGCAGCAAGTAAATTTTTCTGTTCACCCTGTTTAGCTGCAACTTGTTTTTTTTCTTGTTCAATTTGAACTTTTAAATCTTGCTCTCTGTTCTTTTTTTCTTCAAGCTTTTGTTTTTCTTCCTCATTTAATCCTCTTAATTCCCTAACTTGATCTAGTAAATCATCGATTGCTATTTGAATAGTAGAAATAGATTCAACATCAACAAAAAATTCAGACAGACTACTATGAGCAGTTACAATTTCAAAAATAGAAACATCATCTGCTTTATTTTTGGCACGAATAATCTCGGCCAATATTTCAGTACTCCTATCTAATTTACTATTTAGCTGTTTTACAGTTTGATCTTTAATAGAGATATCAGAACCAATCTCCTTAATTACTGAATTCTTAGCATCAATATTTTTTTGTACGCCCTTAATCTGAGTGGTTAGCTTATTTACCTCTCCAAGTATTACGCTAGATTTTTCTTTTTGCTTATTTAAAATAGCTTCTTGTTCTTTTATTTCTTGTTCTGTTTTAGCCAACTCTTCTTTAAGTTGCTCTTCAGATTGCGCATATATATTAATAGCTAAATTAAAAAAACAAAATAAAACAACAAAAAAACCCAGAGAAAATCTATATATATTACTATAAATCATGTATAAGGTATTGTACCAAAAAATCATTTTTTAGTCATCTTGTTTATCAAAAAAAGGCGGCCTTCGGCCGCCTTTTTAAAAATAGTTTTAAGCCTCCTCTTCTTCTTTCTTTCCTTTCTTTTCAACTTCAATAGAAGCAATGTCGATAGTCTCAACGGGTGTTTCAACTTCTTCAATAACTTCTTGAACAAGTGCAACCACTTCTTCTGGGTCACTTAATAATGTCACACCGTTTGGCAATTTAATATCAGATGCGTGTATTTGTGATTCAAAATCAACAAGTGATGAGATATCAACTTCAATTGAGTGAGGAAGATCTTTTGGCATGGCTTCGATTTCAATTTCATGCATAACTTTTACAAGTGTACCCCCTAGAACTTTTTCAGCTGGTGCGACACCAACGAATTCCAGTTCCACGTTAACTTGTACTTTTTTACCTTTTTCAATTACATAAAAATCAACATGAGATATATTTCCTCTTACTGGATGGTAAGAAACATCATGTATCAAAGTTTCGTGTTCTTCTCCATCTAATTCAAGTACAACAACTGTTGATTCCCCAGCTGATTTAAAAGCTTTTTCAAAGTCAGGGTATAAAACCTTAATCGATTGTGAAGCTTCTTTTGGCCCATAAAATACAGCAGGAATATACCCAGATTCTCTAATTTCTTCAGGTTTTTCTGTGCCGTCTCTTTTTAATACTTTAAGTTTTAACATAGTGAATAGGATTATACAGAAAAAACTAAAAAAGGCAATATACCGTCTATCTGAGACCTATCCTCTTTTCATCCATTTTTCTATATCTTCAATAGTACCACCAACTTTTTTACCTGGATTAAAAATATTATTCTGATCAAAAATATTTTTTACATCTTTAAATAAAAGATTCATTCTTTCACCAAACATATCTTTTATAAATGGAGTTCTAATAATTCCGTCATTATGTTCAGCCGTGATGGTCCCTCCAAAAGAGATGATTAATGAATAAACTTCTTTTGCAACTTTTATAATTTTAGATCTTTCCTTTTCATCTCTTAGATTCATCAAAGGAATAATATGTAAATTCCCCTCTCCTGCATGACCTGCAATATTAACTTTAATTTTATATTTATTTAAAATAGCAAAGAACTTCGGTAAAAAATCTGGGAGTTTTGAAGGAGGAACACAAAAATCTTCTATAAAAGGAGCAGTTGATTTACCCTTAACTTTTTGTCTAAGCAAATTAAAACTTTCTCTTCTCACAATAAAATATTTTTCAGATTCTTTTAAATCTTTAATTGTCCTAAACAATACTTTATTCTTTTTTAATAATAATTCTGTATTTTTTATTTTATTTTCCAAATCTTCTTTTGAATCTGAGGATAATTCAATAAGCATAACCAATTTTGGTATCCCAAGCATTCTAATACCGATAATAAATTCTGGAATAAAATTAAAAATAAAAGTCGTAAGCTTTATACCGACTTTTTTTGCAATTTGTGGAAAAAATCTTAAACCTAATTTGAGAGTAGTATCATCAAAGACCTCTAGAGATTCTGGTTTTTGAATCAAAATATCATTTACTATTCCAGGTAATATACCCCAAGATTTCAAAAATACTGTAATTATTTTTTGATGTTTCTTTGGTTTAACAAGCCTAATATTTGAGTCAGTAACAAAACCCAAAGTACCTTGTGCTCCAACAAATACCTGAGAAAGATTAAATGTCTTTTTCTTTTTATTCATTACATCCCACAATGCAAATCCTGAAGAATTTTTTTGAACCTTTGGTTTTGCATTCAAAATAAAATCATAATTTTGATCAATCATATGAAATATTTTTCGATATATTCCTGCCAAAAATTCATCCTTTCCTTTTATGATTTCTGAAACTTCATCAAAAGATATTTCCTTAAATTCATATTCTTTACCATTTGAAAGTATAACCCTTAAACTTTCCACAAAATTTCTCATTTGACCATATTGCAAAGATTTCTCTCCTGCACAATTATTAGATATCATTCCACCAAAAGCAGCAAGATCCTTAGAGGCAGGATAAACAGGCATCAAGAGATCTTTTTCTAAACTCTTTACTTCAAAATCACGGTAAAATACCCCTGGCTGAATCTGGGCGAACTGTAAAACTTCATTTATATCAAACTTATTTAAATATCTTGTTACATCAATAATTAAACCCTGACCTATAGCCCCACCAGTCATATCTGAACCTCCACTTCTTGGCGTAATAGAAAGATTTGGAATAATTAATTTATTATCCTGAACAAATTTAATGATATAACAAATATCTAAATAATTTTTAGGGTATATTACGGCCAAAGGTCTTATTTCAAACAAAGAAGTATCCCGGCTGTATTTTTCTAATATATCATCATTCCAAAAAACATCTCCCTGAATCTGATTTTTTAAATTCACTAAAATATCTTTAGGGAAAATTCTCTTTTCACTACTTATCTGATTTAAATTTTCTTCACGACTTTTATCCATTATTAAAAATTTTTAATTTTTCAATTATAACTTTTTTCATTGCTTCTTGAGTTGGTTTTAAAATTTTATATGGAGCAACTTGATCTGCATTATTTTTTATACCCTCCAACAATGCAGTCTTAAAGGCTAATCTTAATTCAGTATTAATATGAACGATACACATCCCTGATTGAATAGCCTTCTTAAAATCTTCTTCACTAATACCAGATCCTCCATGCAAAACCAAAGGAACACCTGTCATTTCAGAGATAGATTTAATTCTTTCAATATCTAATCTAGGATTTGGCATATTTTTTAACATTCCATGAATATTCCCAACGGCTGGCGCCAGCATATCAACACCAGTTTCTTCAACAAACTTTTTTGCTTCTTCTGGTTTTGATAAAAACTCTTCTAAGACAGCCCCTTCTGGTATTGAGTCCATAATGTTTGAAGACTTACCAATAAATCCGAATTCTGCTTCAACAATACAATCAGGATTTTTCATTTTTGCATAATCAACAACTTCTTTTGTATTTTTAATATTTTCTTCTATTGAAAGTTCTGCACCATCGTAGATAACAGCATCAAAACCTGCATCAATAACTTTTTTAGCTCTTTCAACAGTATATGAATGATCCGCATTCAAAAAAATAGGAAGACCTTGTGAACGATATAATTTTACAAGAGTAACAATTTCATCTATACCAAAAAATTCTTCTTCTTTATCTGAAACTCCGATTATGATTGGCAAACCAGTTTCGATAACCGCCTCTTTGATTGCCCTCACAGCCTCTAAATTAGATATGTTAAAATGTCCTATTGCTACCTTACGCGCTTTGGCGTCCAAAATTGTTTCTTTTAGTGTCATATGTAAGCATTATAACACAGGCTTCATGACTTAAAATACTTATTTTATTTTAGAAATTCGAGGTGTATAGTAATATCTTTTTGTAAAATATGGAACCATTAGTAATAATACCAAGTCAAAGATAGTGGCATATTCAAAACATCCTCCATATCTCCTAGGTGAACAATCAAAAAAATCTCGATTAATAAAAATAAAATTAAAAATAGAATTATCAATATTTAAAAAATCTTGTACTTTTAATAAAAATATATCTAGTAAATATATTACCGTAAACCATATAATAAATATTAATACAAGGTGTTTCAACATTAAGTATCCCTTTTTACTATTTTTTTTCATATAAATGATATTATCACATTATATATTAACCCCTATCGTGCTATAATAATTTGTATGTTTAACTTTGGAAAATTAGATTTTATTGGCATCGGCGATATTGTAACCGATAATTTTATTGAACTCGATAATGCTTGGGTAGAAAATGATAATCCTTCACAAGAAAAAGAACTTTGTATGAAATTTGGCGACAAACTTCCATTCAAAGATATTGTGGTTATCCCTGCGGTTGGAAATAGTGTAAATGCTTCAGTTTGTGCTCATCGTCTAGGTTTAAAATCTGGAGTAATTACCAATACAGGTGACGATAATTTTGGTAGAGAACAAATCAACTCATTAAAAAAAGAAGGTGTAAATACAAAATATATAATTCTTCATAAAGATAAAAAAACAAATATACATTTTGTTTTACGTTTTGGTGCAGAAAGAACTATTCTTGTGAAACATACTGAATTCCCATATTCATTCCCTGTTATTTCTCGTTCTCCGAAATTTTTATATTTAAGTTCTCTTGCTCCAAACTCATTGGAATATCATAAAGAAATTACCGATTACTTAAAAAATAATCCGGAAATAAAACTAGCTTTTCAACCAGGAACTTATCAAATGAAACTCGGGTACGAATCTTTAAAAGACTTATACGAAAAAACTTATTTGTTCTTCTGCAATAAAGAAGAAGCACAAAAAATTCTTAAAACAACAGAGTCTGACATTAAAGTCATTTTACAAAAAATAAAAGACCTCGGCCCAAAAATCCCAATTATTACAGATGGACCAAACGGGGCCTATGCTTTGTTTGAAAGTAAAATATATTTAATACCAACATATCCAGACCCCAAACCTCCAATAGACAGAACTGGTGCAGGAGATTCTTTTGCATCAACCATTACATCTGCATTAGCTTTGAATATACCTATCGAACAAGCACTTCTCTGGGGACCAATCAATTCAATGTCAGTAGTTCAATATGTTGGAGCTCAAGCAGGATTACTTTCAAGAAAACAAATTGAAGAATATTTAAAGAATGCACCACAAGGATATCAAGTAAAAGAAATATAATACATCTTTTAGAACGATTCTGCAGACCTGTACAAAATAAAAAATATATTAAAAAAGAAAGTCCTCGGGTCGCAAGCTCAACCAGACTTTCTTTTTTAATATAGTTTTTATTTTGTTAGGTCGCACCACAGGAGTACTTCTATTTTGATAAATCAAAATATGTCGAGCCTAAGTGAAAAAAGATGTATTATATTTCTTTAAATTTATATTTAATATTTTTCCCCATTTAATAAAATCAAATATTATAATTTATTAAATATAATAAAACTCTCTAAATACATCTTCAAAATCTTTTACTGTTTTTTCTGCAATTTCTCTAGTCAATACAAAATTAGACCCATCATGTGCAATTTGATTTCTTACCTTATGAGCAGACCATGCTTTATCAAGAGTAATAAAATCTGATCTCTCAATATTTTTTAATTTATCCCCGATAGTCACCCCATCATAACCCATTTTATCAAGCATCTCTTCCAAAATAATATCGGCTTCAATAATTGCCTGCCTCCAATCATTAGAATTATAAGATTTGATTAATTCTTGAATATGTATCCAGCGATTTTGTTGTTCAAGAATTTCAATGGGTACAATCTCTTCAGTCTGAAATCCTGGGATCTCCTCAACATCAGGTTTTTGATCTATTTTTACAGATAAAGGAACTGGTTTTTCTTGATACTGTTCATCTCTTAACTGTTTCTTTTTTATGGCAATTAATTTTTCTTTGTTTAATTTTAATTTAAAATAAATAAAAAGAGATAATAAGATAATTAAAAAAACATAACCAAAAGGTTTATAAATTCCATATAAAATTGGCAAGATATTAATAGTTCTAATTGTTGCTATTTTGGATGTAACAAATTTTGCATCAACCCAACCATCAGGTGCATCTTCATAATCAACTCTCCACCAATCAGTATTAAAGGCTGAAACAGGACCAACTTTTAAAATTCCTGTTCTAAGTTTTTTTTGATTTCCCAATATACCTCCTGCAGGTTCATTACGGACAATAGTATCTTTGGTATTAATAATTCTTGAACCTTCAACCATCTCTCCGTTACCTATTAAAGAATAAATACTAAAAGGGTCTTTTCCTTCGTAAAAAAATTCTCCTCTAGGTTCACTTGATTTACCACCAAAAATAGTTTCCCCATTCATCCACGCTCCTATAATGATAATAATTCCAATAACTACAAGTGGGAAAAATTGAATCGCCAAATGCGTTTCTTTTTTCGGTGCATCTTTTTTTGGATCAGCCATTACTTATAGTATCTCAAATTTTTGTCCAACATTAAAGAGTCTTTCTTCACCATGCCATGGTGCAAGTAATTGCAAACCAATTGGAAGTTTTTTATTTTCGCGATTTACAAAACCAGCAGGAATAGAAATTGCAGGAACACCAGCTACGTTTGCAGATACGGTAAATATATCTACAAGATACATCTTCAGAGGATCAGATGACATCTCTCCTATTTTAAATGCAGGAGAAGGAGAAATAGGCATTGCGATCATATCAACTTTTTCAAAAATATTTTTTATTTCTTCTTTGATTCTATTTCTAGCTATCCACGCTTTTCTATAATATTCATCGGCATATCCAGTAGACAATACGTATGTTCCCAACATTATTCTTCTTTTTACTTCAGTACCAAGCAACTTCCCTCTTGTTTGAAAATAATCATCAATTAAGTCTTTTCCTTCTATTTTTTGACCGAATTTTACACCATCAAATCTAGACATATTTGAAGAAACTTCAGCAGGAACAAGAATATAGTAAACAGAAAGTGCATAATCAAAACTTGGTAATGAAATATCAACGATTTCATATCCCAATGATTTTAATTTTTCGATATTAGAATTAAAAACTTCAAGTGTATCCGCATCAATTCCTGATTTCAAAAAATGATATGGCACTCCAATCTTTTTAACTTCAGAAGAAATTTCTTTTGAAACAGTAGTTTGATCAAGAGGATCAGTTCCTTTAATTGCATTAAAAAGTATTTTTGCATCAGAAATATTTTTTGCAAAAGGACCTATCACATCAAATGAACTTGCCATAGCTATAAGACCATTTCTAGAAACACTTCCGTATGTTGGTTTAAGACCAACTACCCCACAAAAAGATGCAGGCAATCTGATTGAACCACCAGTATCAGAACCAAGAGAAATCGGAGTCATATCAGCAGATACAGCCACAGCACTACCACCAGATGAACCACCAGCTACACGACTTGTATCGTGAGGATTTTTTGTAACGCCAAAAGCAGAAAATTCTGTTGAAGCCCCCATAGCAAATTCATCCATGTTTGCTCTATTGATAAGAATTGCTCCTTGATCTTTTAATTTTGAAATTACAGTCGCATCATAAGTTGATTTATATCCTTCAAGAATTTTTGAAGCAGAAGTTACAACTTGTCCTTTTATTAAAATATTATCTTTAACAGCAATTGGAATACCCGTAAGAATAGTTGCTGTTCCATTATCAATTTTGTTTTGGGCAATTTCTATTTGTTCTTTTATAAAATCTTCATTGATATCAATAAAAACATTTAAATCCTTGTTTTTTTCTTTAATATTTGAAACAAAAACACCAACAACTTCTTTAACTGTAAGTTCTTTTGAAATTAATTTTTTGTTTAATTCTTCAATTGTATAGTCTGTGATATTCATATTATTGTTGTAAGATTTTTTTAACTTTAACAAAATTATCTTGATGAGATGGAGATTCATCTATAATAGTTTGAGGATTCTCATAAGAAGAAATTTCATCTTCTCTTAAAACATTTTTAACTTCATTAGATTCAATGACATCAGAATTTCCGTCAGAAGAAATCTCTTTTATTTTGTCTACATAAGCAACAATCTCATCAAATTGATGTGCATAAGCTTCAACTTCTTCGTCTTCAAGATGAAGTCGTGAAAGTTGTGCCAAGTGTTTAATATCTTTAGTATTCATAATGGACATACTAGCAAAAAAGGTGACTTGTGTCATCTTGCAAAAAATAAATTTAGTACTAATATAAATTATGGAAACAGATCCGCCGCTGTTTTGCTTCAAATTGAACCGAACACTAAATAGGCCCCGGACGAAAGGTCCATGAACATATGAAACAGAGCAACCAAAACACCAACGTCGTCAACCATTGATCGTCGCCCCGAAAACAACTGTCATTTCGATAGATGAGACAAACGATCTTCTCACAACAAAATCTAACGAAATACGGTTACTACCCCACCTTCTGTGCAAGCAGAAGGTGGATTTTTATATATTGCAAAAAATAAATTTAGTACTAATATAAATTATGGAAACAGATCCGCTGCTGTTTCGTTCTAAAGCATTGCGTCCAGTTTGGACCACAAATATGCCAGTCGACAGAGAGACACCAATGAAAACGAATACCAACATCGCCGTCGTCATCACTTGCGAAAAGATTGCCAATGTGATGTAACAATCAGCCGTGAATTCCAACCAATCAATTCTCCCAGAGATGGAGGGTATACCCGTAGATATCAAAGGGGTTCAAGAATTTCCGTTCGCTAGAAATAGTGGGCGGTTTTTTTATTTAAACCATCTTCAAGAATTCCTCTTCAGAAATAATCTTTACACCGAGTTTCTTAGCTTTATCCAATTTAGAACCGGCTTCTTCCCCTGCTACAACAAAATCAGTTTTTGAAGATACAGTACTTGAAACAGAACCCGAGTTATCTTTTACAATCTTTTTAGCTTGATCGCGAGAAATATTATTTAAACTTCCAGTAAAAACAAAAGTTTTATTTTGTAATAAATTTGATTGAGATTTTTCTTCAAAAACTTTTATATGAGAAAGTAATTCTGTAATCATATTTTTATTTTGAGAATTAGAAAACCAATCAATTATAGATTGTGCAACAACAGAACCAATACCATGAATATTTTCTATTTCTTCAAAAGATGCACCCATAAGATTTTTAAAATTTTTGAATTTTTTAGATAAAAGCATTGCGGTTTCTTCTCCAACTCCATCAATACTCAAAGCAGTAACACATCTTGAAAAGGAGACTTTTTTAGATTTTTCAATTGATTCAAAAAGATTATCAACTGATTTTTGACCAAATCTAGGTAATGCAAGGATATCCCCTTTTTGCAAAGTAAAAATATCAACTGGAGTTTGAATTAAATTTTCTTGTAATAAAACATCGATTACTTTTGGTCCCATGTTTTCAATATCGAATGCAGTTTTAGAAACAAAATAATATAATTTTCTTTTTTGTAATTCATAAGAATTTTTATCAACACACCTATAAGCAACTTCCCCTGGTATTCTTTCTATACTTCCATCACCACCACATTGAGGGATTTTATTTGGGAAAATGAAAGGTTTAGTGTTTTTGGGTCGTAATTCTTTAACTACACTTATAATTTTAGGAATTACATCTCCAGCCTTTTTTAGAATAACAGTATCTCCAATTCTTATATCTAATCTTTTTATTTCATCCTCATTATGCAATGTCGCACGAGACACAACAGATCCTGCGACCACAACAGGTTTAAGATGGGCAACTGGTGTAATTATTCCAGTTCTGCCAACTTGAAAAGCAATATCTTCAATAATGGTTGTAACTTCTTGAGCTTGAAATTTTAAAGCAATAGCAAAACGAGGAGCTTTACCAGTGAATCCCAAAACATCTTGATATTCTTTTTTATTTACTTTCAAAACAGTTCCGTCTATATCAAAATCAATTTTATCTCTTTTTTCATTCCAAGAATTCCAAAAAGCCATAACATCTTCGACAGATTTACATAACTTCCTATATTTAGAAACAGGTAACCCTATAGATTCTAAATAGTCTAATTCTTTAGATTGAGAATCAATTTCAAATGGAGCATAAGCAAGATCGTAGACAAAAACAGAAAGATTTCTTGCCCTCACAATTGATTGATCAAGTTGTCTTAAAGTTCCCGATGCTAGATTACGTGGATTTGCATATATCTTTTCTCCCCTACTTTCTAAATCTTTATTTATCCTATCGAATTGTTTTCTCGTCATATAGACTTCACCTTCAACAATAATATTTTTTTTTTCTGAAATAGTATGAGGAATGTTTTTAATTTCCAAAACGTTAGCAGTTACGTTTTCACCAACAATTCCATCTCCTCGTGTAGCTGCTTGAATTAATTTTCCATCTTGGTATTCAATAACTATTTTTAGTCCATCTATTTTTAATTCTGTAACATATTCAACTTCAACCTTTTTTTCTATTTCTTTATAAAGAAAATTTTTAACTCGCTTATCAAAATCAACTATGTCCTCTTTAGAAAAAGCATTATTAAAAGACCACTGAGGGACCTTATGATTTACTGGTGAAAAAAGAACATCGGCAAAACCCCCAACTAATTGAGACGGAGAATTATCTTTTTTATACTCAGGAAATTTTTCTTCGAGTAATCTCAATTCTTTTTCTAATGCATCATATGCTTCATCAGATATTTCTGGATTCTGTTTTTGATAATATAAATTACGATGATATTCAATCAAATCATAAAGTTTTTTCATCCGCATCTGAGAATCTTTTTTATCCATATTTTATGACTTATATTCTTGCACCAAACCTCTCTCCACTCTTCTGGTGTTAGAAGTATCACAGGTATTATAACCTTTTGCCTCTATTCTTGTAGTGATCAATCCTGTCGCCGCATCTAGTGTTTTTATTACGGTAGCTTCAGCACAATAAGGGGCATGTGGCTGATATGAAGGGTCTGCAGAAAGTTCATCTGTAATCTTTATTTTAAATTTAGTTTGATCAGGTGTAGTAGTGTCATCCCATGGTCCTTGATCTCCTCCTGCACCAGTAACAATATTTATACCTGCACATTTTATATCATCCTGAGCGCTTGTTATAGTCTCCCCATCAGCAGGAAAAACAATTCCCGTATCGTTTTCCGGATCTATCGGTTGTGTTCCAACAACATCCCAATAGAATGCGCATTCAAGAACAGTATTAGCTGCATAAAAAGCATATTGAGACTCCCTACTCGTACCAGACAGAAGTGTCTGTCTAAGAGCAATAGACATGATTGTTGCGCCAATAGATATAATTAAGGTAGACAACAAAACAGCAAATAGTAGTGTGAAGCCTTTTTGTTTTTTGTATGATAAATTTTTCATATAAATTATTAATATATTTGAACCCAATTATAAATATTTTCATGAGCTACGATTCTTTTTTCTCCAAAAAAATTAGATTCCCAAGAAACTTCTACAACTATTTCCAGTTCTCTATCCAAAACTAACTCGGTCAGATATATTGTTCTAGTATATTTAGAAACAGAATCCCCTGCAGCCAAAAGAAATTGTCTAGTTGAAGAATCATACCTAAGAGGAGAACAAGCCCCGCCTGCGCAACTTGTTGTACGTACAGAACCATTTGTAGTGTTAATGTCCAAATTGCAGCTTATTTTAGTACCAATTGCACCAACAGGCTTACAATCATCTAATCTATCCAGCCAACCAGTAGTAGGATTTAAACCTTCATTGTCACGCAAATTTTTAATTATTTCTATAGCATCTTGTGCAAGATAAAAAGCAGTCACCTGATCCCTTGCAAGAAAAGAAGATCTTAAACCACTTTGAGTAAAAGTAAGAGGACCTGTTGTTGAAATTAATAATATAAAAATAGCGACAAGAGTTTCAATTAAAGTAAAACCTTTTTGATCAGAATTAATTTTATTTTTTTTATTTATAAATTTCATATTAAATATTTAATTTTCTTTGTGAAACCGAAGTTTGTATAGAAAACTTTGAACTAATTTTTTCATTTGCTTTAACTGTACCTTCAATAAAAATATTGACTAGTGGTTGACTACCTATAGCAGTGTTGGAAGAAGTAAATTTCATATAATCTATATTGACGTCTGGCGATGTCAGATCAACTGGACCAAAACCAACATCTTTTTGAATTTTACCAGGAGCTGTTAGTGTCTTTTCAACAAAACAATATGTAACTTCTCTATTACTAAAGTTTGTTCCTCCACCATAATCAATTTCATATGTAGAAAGACATTTACCATTATTGGTTACGGGGCTAGCAATAGGACTAGTTCCGTCATCAAGAACCCCAGTTTTAAAACTTCTCGTAATACTATCCACCGCAAAATTAAGATTAGTCATAACAGACATTAATGATCTAGCTTTTTTATTTGAATCAGTAATGGTCAATATAGAACTTAGAGTTATAGTAACAACAACAGCAAACAATCCAACAGAAACAATAACTTCAATTAATGTAAAACCTTTTTTATTATTTTGTTTTATTGATTTAGACATAATAAAAAAATTACGGACATGGATTATCATTTAAAACAGCTATTTGACCATTGCTATAAACTTCAACATACCTTTTAATATCCTCACTTGAAGATAACTCAATTACTGAAGAGTAATAGTTTCTATCTGCATTAGCTAAAGGTTCAGGATTCGGTCTTTCAAAAACAATGCTCAAATCATTGAGATCCAACGAACATGTATTACTCCCGGTCTTTATTTTCAAGGAAGATATTTTAATGCCTCTCTGCATAGTATAAGTAGTTACACATTTATCGTTATTTACTTGATCACAAGGTCCTGTGAATTTTTGATCACTTTTGCCACCTGGACCACTTGTATCAATATCACCAAATAGAACATATTGAGTCAATCCATTTTCTAGAAAAATTCCATAAGGTGTAGAGAAATCTGTAGTTGCACCACTTTTGGCACTACGAGAACCTACTCCATAAATCTGCGCTTCTCTTATAGAGAGAGCAACTTCGTAAGCCATATTAACCAGAACAGTATCACTTCTAAATTTTCCATAATTAAAAAGAACAACAGAACTGATCATGCCAAAAATCGCCAGAACAGTAACCATTTCAATCAATGTAAAACCTTTTTGTCTCTTTTTTATCATGAAAAATTTTCTAAAATAAATCCAATGTTAGTTACATCAATTTTTAAAAAATATACGATAAGAAAACCAATAATCAAAAATGGACCAAAAGGAATTTCTGATTTCATGGTAATATTTTTTTTACCTTTCACTAATCTTTGATAAATCAAAAATCCAATTGCATAAATTGCGCCTATCCAAACAGATATAAATATTGATGATAAACCATAAACAATTCCTAGCAAAGTTCCAATAGATAGAAGTAATTTTGCATCACCAAGGCCAATTAATCTACCCTTAGATAATTTCCATAATGCATAAACTACAAGATAGAATATAAGACCGGCTGATAGATTAATCAAAAATATAATAACACCTCTTTCAGTAATTCCTCTTGTCATCCCTGCGAAAGCAGGTATCCATTCCTGTATCCCTGACCCCGCAGAGATAACACTATTTTTTATTGGAATAATAAAATTTAGAACAACCCATACAATACTTAGTCCAAAAGCACCAAACGAAAATAGGTCAGGTATAATTTTATGTTTCAAGTCATAAACAAATATAATAACCATAAGACAAAGAATTGCTGAAGAAAGACCTATTGAAACAATAAAATTACTTACAGATACAGCATTTAAGAATAGATAGTAAAAGTTAAAAGCAAATAATGCTCCGGTAAGAATCTCTACGAATGGATATTGCCAACTAATTTTTGCTTTACATTTTTTACATTTACCCTTCTGAAATAAAAAGCTAAATATTGGAATAAGTTCTAGATATGTTAATTGACTTTTACAAGACATACATGCAGATCTGCCTCCTGTAGACCTCCCAGTATTATGTCTAAATATAACAACATTAAGAAAACTTCCAATAATAGTTCCTAATAAAAAGAAATAAATAATAAAAATTGTAATCATTGATATCATTATAACATTGTAAAATACATTGTCATCAAAATATTTATACAAAAAATAAAAGCCGCGCCGAAGGCGCGGCTTAAAACAAAAACCACCTTTTACAGTGGTTTTTGAAAAAATAGTTCAACCAAATACGCTATATACAAGCAGCTGTTGTAGTAGATGTATCTGCAAGACCAAATGTTGTATGAGAAGTTGTTGCAACCCCTCTAGAATCAACACAGAAATATCCTTCACTATTATTTAATACAACCTCAGCAGCCCATGCAGCAGCAAGATCAACACAAGTTGCAGCTCCTGTTACAGAATTATCTGCAGCAGCCACATTCGCACTAATTCCACCGGTAGCTGTACACACAGTATCATAATCACCTTTAGTGTCATAAAATATTTCGGCTTGAGCTCGGCCGTTAGTCAAATTTGACTTTGCTGCAGCATTAGCCCCCTTATTTCTAGCACTATTCAATGATGCCAACACCACTGATGATAGAATACCAATGATAGCAATTACCACTAGAAGTTCGATCAATGTAAAACCTTTTGTCTTTATATTCATAAATTCTTTTTAAATAAACTTTCTATTAATTAACGTTAATCAATAAATTTAATAATATGGTAGATGAGATCCCATCTACTATTAAATCTACTTCGTATATTATATAACCTTTAAAAATAAAGGTTTTATTAGTTATCCACAGAGATAATATTTTTTAACTAAAAAGCTATTTAGAAAGTCTCTTTTTTAGAGAGTTTATAGACTCATCATCAAGAATAGATGTGAAGATAATTTCTTTATCTTTAAACATTTCTTGTATTATTTTTCTTTTTTCTTCGTCAATAATAGTGTCTGATTTTGTAATCAAAATAATTTCATCTTTATGAATCAGATCAGGACTAAAAGCTCTCAATTCTTTTCTAATAGTTTCATAATCTTCTAGAATATTTTCTGATTCAGCAGAAATACAATGCAATAAACTTCTTGTTCTTGTTATGTGTCTCAAAAATTTATGACCAAGCCCTTTACCTTCACTTGCTCCTTCAATAAGTCCAGGGATATCTGCAATAACGATTCCATACAAATCTCCAAGATGTGGTTCAAGAGTTGTAAAATTATAATTACCAACTTTTGATTTTGAATTAGTGAGTGTATTTAACAAAGTTGATTTCCCTGCATTAGGTAAACCGATCAAACCATAGTCAGCAATCAATCTTAATTCAATATAAAAATCAGCTTCTTCTCCAGGTTTACCATCTGTTTGTTGTTCGGGAGTTCTATTAACAGGACCTTTAAACATTTCATTTCCAAGACCACCTCTACCACCGTGAAGGATTTTAATTATTTGATCTTCTTCAAGCAATTCATACTCAACATCTGTTTCAAGATTCTTTACATATGAACCAAGTGGTAATTCAATTATCAAATCTTCTCCATCAGATCCTGTTCTACTCCTAGCGCTTCCATCCTCCCCATTCCCCGCATGCATTTCAACCTTTTGAGTATATTTTTCAAGTATAGCCGAATTACGAGAAGCTTTTATAAAGACTTCTCCTCCTTTACCTCCATTACCTCCCGCTGGACCAGAATACTCTTTTCCCTTTAGATGAAGCCATCTAACGACTCCATTACCTCCTTTTCCTGCCTTAAGGTGTATTTTTATTTCATCTACAAATGACATAGTAATGAGAGTTTATGCTTCAACAGCTTTTTTTGCAAGTAAAATGGCTCCTTCTTTGGTTTTGGTCACTGCCAAGAATAATGTTTTATGACAAAAAACAGCACCTTCAATACCGGAAACTTTTTCTAATTCTCCATCTCTCAAACCAGACCAGGCACTAGGAAAATCTTTTTTATTTTTAAAACCATCCTCTTGAACAGCATTGATTCTCCACAGATCTTTATCCTTGCTAGGGAAAATTACAAAAAGTATTTCTTCATATTTTGATAAAGTATCATGCCATGGATAATAATTTTCTAAAACGATTATTCTTTTATCTTCAGATTTTAAGTATGCTTCTTCAACAAAAGGTATTGCGTCATTTTTATCCTGCGCAATTTTTATTTCTCTACGTAAAATCTTTTCTGCAATATCTACAATTTCAAAAAATGTTTCATCGTAATTATTTTCTTCTTTCCAAGTTGAACCAAATGCACCACAAATAGAATCCATAACATACTCTTTAACGTTTGAGATTTTGTAATCATAAAAAGAAAATCCGTTATCCCCAGCATCGATTGGTTGAACTATTTTTTTTTCAACTAGATTTGCAACATCTTGAGATTTACAAATTTCGGCTCCCCATTTTTTCCAAACTAAACCAAAAGCCGCATAAGGGATTTTGTTTTCTCTTTCTCCCACGCTTTTAATTTGGTGGTGATCAAAACGATTCAAATCAGGATCATAAATACCTCCTACATCAAAAACAATATCAGCATCTCTAATAATAAATTCATCACGAGTACGAATAACTTTTTGTATTTTTTCTCCAAACAGAATTCTTAAAGTAGCCATTGCAAAAACATCATCAGCATGAAATCTATCATTGTGGGTTACGATTATCATATGAAAAATAGTATACCAAATTACAAACTTATTTTCTTTCTCCTAACGTGTTCGTAAAAATACTTAGTCATTGCGCCAAAAGAAATGAAGTAAATGATATAAAGGACATAATCACCAATATAAGGTATAAAGCTAACGAATGTGATTCCAATTAGAACCAATGCGGACATATTAAAATCAACCTTTAATTTGTGATGTTTTTTGATATAGGTCTGATAAAAAGAAGATACAATGATCGAACTAATAGCTGGTAATAACATAATCATAATCAAATAGATACACAAAACAATTATAGCTACAGGTATCAAAACTAAACTAGCAAATAGTATTAAAATAAGTAACGGTATTACTACAAATGAAACAATTCCCCAAATAAATGAATTTATCTCTTTATCTTTGACACCGTCAATAATTTTTTGAGAAAATAATTTAAATAAATGTGTCAAAACAAATATTACAAATAAGGTAGCTATTAATTTTATTATTGCCCAAAAACTTACAAAACCAAAAAATAATCTTTTTACAACTTCATTCTGTTGAATTGATTGAATCTGATTAAAATTAAGTTTGTTTTTAATCTGAGCACCATTCTCTACGTTTGCTCTTTGAGGTGAAAAATACGACACATCTGAATTTACTTTTGAATTTGCCAAGAAAGAAATTTTTGTACCCGTTAAAGTGGTAGGACCAATAATAGAACCCGAAATTAAAATATTACTTGCTGTGATCTGACTCTGACCGAGGAATTGCCCTTTAGTATCAACAGTATGTGCAAGTATTAAAGTATCACCATTTATAATTGCATTAGATTCAATTATTACATTACGAGCAACAATCATTAAATCTTTATTTATAACACCAGATATAGTTATAGTATCAGAAACAGTTCGAACATCGTTAAATGTCTCACCGGTTATTGCGATTTTTTTTCCAAACAAGATAACATCCCCAAAAATAGTTCCGCCAATAGTTTGATCAAAAGACGCCGAAACTAAATCTTTTTCAAAATTTGCATTGAACCAAGAATGCAGACTTGCCATATAAAGATTCTTATCTGAGGTATAATTTTCACTAATTGATATATCAGGAGAAACTTTTAAATCATAAGCAAGAACCATACCAGGAGTAATCACAAAAGACACTATAAATATAAGGGCAATCAATATATTTCTCATACTCCTATATAATAACTCTTATTTTTTTATTTCCCAACCATCAGAAAGTAGGTCCTGTGCTTTTTTAAATTTAATGCTTTTCTCTTCACCATTTTTAACTATAGTTACGATATCATTTCTTCCATACTCATTAGATTCAACTATCAAACCACCGATATCGTTTCCAACGGTTTTTTGAGCTTGAAGCATAGCCTGTCTCACCCTTTCTTCTTCCTTTTTAAAGGCCTGTTCATCAATATTACTTATTAGAGATAAAACTCTTTCAGAGATAGCTTTCCTCAAACCATCAAACATTATTCTACCCTCTTTCTGATATTCAATTAAAGGGTCTCTTTGACCATAAGCTCTAAGTGCAACAGCAGAGCGAACATATGACATCGCTTCAAGATGATCAATCCAAAATACATCGATACTTTGCAATAAAAATCTTCTGAAAAGTTGCAAAAAATTAGTTTGACCTATTTCTGTAATTTTTTGTTGAATATTAGAATTAATTTCTGAGCTAAGAGCTGTTAATTGATTTAATTCAGACAAGATATCTTTTTCTTCACCAATAAGAATAGCTCTTCTTCTTTTATATAATGAATCTCTTTGTGTATTCAAAACATTATCATATGAAAGTAATTGTTTTCTTTGGTCAAAGTTTATTCCTTCAATTTTTTCTTGAGCACTTTCAAGAGATCGTGTAATTATTTTATTTTGAATTGGCTGATCTTCAGGTATCCCCATTTTCCCCATCATTCTCTTTACAAGATCGGTTGAAAAAATTCTCATCAAATCGTCAGACATAGACACATAGAATTGTGTTTCTCCTGGATCACCTTGTCTTCCTGAACGTCCTCGAAGCTGATTGTCGATTCGTCTAGCTTCATGTCTTTCAGTTCCGATAACAAACATACCACCATTAGATTTTACCTCTTCATAAGCATCATGATTAAAAGGAATACCACCAAGTTTAATGTCTACTCCTCGTCCTGCCATGTTGGTTGCAATTGTCACCGCACCTTTATGACCTGCTCGAGCGATAATATTTCCTTCTTCTTCATGATTTTTAGCATTCAATACTTCGTGCTTTATCCCTTCTTTGTTTAAAAATGAAGAAAGCATTTCGTTTTTTTCAATTGATACAGTACCAATAAGAACAGGTTGTCCTTTTGAATTTAATTCTTTTATCTTTTGAGTAATAGCTTTGAACTTTCCTTCTTCTGTTTGAAAAATTAAATCATCTTTATCAAGTCTTTGAATCGGTCTGTGTGTAGGGACAACAACAGTATCGAGTTGATACACCTTAAAAAATTCTTCCGAAGATGTCATTGCGGTACCAGTCATACCAGATAATTTTTTATACATCTTAAAATAATTTTGATATGTTATAGATGCGTAAGTTTTAGACTCTTGTTCAATAGTTGTTCCTTCTTTTGCTTCAATAGCTTGATGAATTCCGTCAGACCATCTTCTCCCCGGCTGAAGTCTACCAGTAAATTCATCAACTATAATCACTTTATTTTCTCTAACAACATATTCTTTATTATTTCTATAAAGCGCGAGAGCTTTTACAGCTGTTTCTAGATGATGAACATATTTCACACCTTTTTCTGTATAAATATTTTCAACACCGAGAGCTTTTTCTGCTTTTTCAATACCTTTGTCTGTAAGATGAACAGCTTTGTGTTTTTCTTCAACAGTAAAATCTTCATCTTTTTTAAAATCGGCAACTATTTGATTAAAAACTTTATATAAATTTTCTGCATCGGTAGAAGGAGCAGAAATAATAAGAGGAGTTCGTGCTTCATCAATTAATATTGAATCTATTTCATCAACGATTGCGAATGAATGATGTGTTTGTCGAATATTATTTTTATCATATTCAATATTGTCTCTTAAATAATCAAAACCAAATTGACTATTAGTACCATAGATAATATCTGCACGATATGCTTCAACTCTTGAAACAGGGATTAAAAAATCATCAATAACATTATAAGAACCCTCTTGATCTCTTTCTTCATCAATTTCTTCTGTTTCTTTTTTAGAAGAATATTTAAATGATTGATCACCATTGATAACAGCAACTGACAAACCCAAAAAATCATAAATCTGCCCCATCCAAACAGAGTCTCTTTTAGCAAGATAATCATTAACAGTTACAACGTGAACGCCTTCACCTGCTAAAGCATTAAGATATGCAGGTAAAGTTGCAACAAGAGTTTTTCCTTCTCCTGTTCTCATCTCAGCAATTTTACCATCATGGATAATCATTCCCCCAATTAATTGAACATCGTAATGTCTTTCTCCTGAAAGTCTTTTGGAAGTTTCTCTAACAACAGCAAAAGCTTCTGGTAATATGTCATCTACAGTTTTTCCTGATCTCAAAAGATCCTTAAAGTAAGGGGTTTTTTTCTTCAATTCATCATCTGATAGTTTTTCTAATTCAACTTCAAAACTATTAGCCTTCTCAACGAGAGGATAGTATTTACGAAGAGTCTTTGTATTTTGATCGGCAAAAATATTACTTAAAAATTTCATTGCCCAAATATAGCATAATTCACATATATTGAAAAACCCGCGCTCTGCGCGGGTTTTTCTCAAAGACTATTTTCGTTTTGCAACTTTTTTCTTTGCTACTTTTTTAACAGCTTTTTTAGCTACTTTTTTAACAGCTTTCTTCACTGCTTTTTTAGCAACTTTTTTTACTGCTTTCTTTTTTGCTGGCATTTTTTTGAAAAATAATTACCTATAATTATAAGTAATAATTTCGACTTGAATTAATTATTACCTACTATTATTTTCTCTCATAAAAAAATTAAAACAATTTTTTATAAAAATATTTTGTGGATAACTAAAAAAAATATTTTTTTTATTTTTATTTTTTAAAAAAAATTTTTTATAAAAATAAATTTTATTTTTATATTTTTGTTTTTATTTATAAGTTATTTTTTTATTTTTTCTAAAAATTTTATTTACAAACTTTTTTTATTTATTGAAAATACTTTTTACTTTAATTTTATTAATCTATATGTTTAAGAATTAATTTTAAAAATACTTCGCAATAACAACAAAAAAATCATAAATAATTTGTTATTTAAGTTAAATACACTATAATTAAAACAGTACAAATTCTGTGGAGTATCGGCTGCGCTCACATAGGCATTCACTTGGAGTTGTCATCCGATACTCCACAGAGTTTATATAAAATTAAAAAACCACCTTGCGGTGGTTTTTTATAGACATTCGTGGAGTTGAATATATCAACACTCACTCAAATACTGTATCACACATTTAGAATAAAGCAAGACTAAATATTATCTATTTAGAAATTTTTCTTCCAGCTTGAATTTCTTTAATAAGATAGTCCCCTTGTCCTTTAAATTCAGGAATAGCTTTTTGTACCTCAGTTATAATTTGAATTGCTTTTAATTTTTGACCATCCAGACTATATGCAACGGCTAATGAAACTTGATTTTGATAATCAGTAGGATCATCTTTTTTCATTTGCTCTCTAATTTTTATAACTTCTTTATATTGCTTTAGGTTAGCAAAAACATTTAAGAAGAAAGGATCTTGATAAGAATAATCTTTTATAAGTTCCTGCCCACTCTTATCTCCTATCATCAAAAGAACTGCACCATAATATGTTTTTGCTTTCATATTTTCTGGAAGAATTTCATATGCGTGCTTAAAAACTTCTTTCCCTTTTTCTTTCTCACCAATGTTCATATAAGCAATACCTAAAGTGTAAAGATTATTATGTCTATTAGGTGCAAGTTTTTGAGCTTTTTCTAAAACCTCAATAGCTTTTTTAACATCACCTATTTGTAGCAAAAAAGTTCCGTATGTTTCCAATTTTCTAACATCATTAGAATTTTTTGTTAAATCTTCACCAACTTTTCTTGCCGATTCGATATATTTATTTTTAAATTCAACATTATCAACTTGTAAAAACAAATTTACATCAGCTAGATATCGAATTGATGCCTCTGTACTACCAAAAGTATTTTTATCAAAGATACTTTTATAAATTTTCATAATTTCGTTTCCATCTTTTTGAGATAAAGCATCAATAAGATCATTTCCCACAATCATAGGTTTTATAATTGTAAAAACAGAAAGAATTATAAATAACAATGCAATAACCATAAGTGACAATTGTTTTGTTTTTTCATCACAATTTATTTCAAATTTTGGTTTTTGACTGTGAAAAACAATAAAAGCAAGCACAGTGAAGAATAATAAATAACTAGAATAATTATCAAACACAAAGATATTATGAATGATATATCCCATCAACAGGGCTATTAATAAATTCTTTTCAACTCTCGCCAATGAAGTTGATTTTTTAATTACATAAACAGCAGAAACAAATATTAACAAATATAGAATAAGCGCAGGAATACCATTTTGAACTGCCCAATCAATAAAAGCATTATGTGTCCTATCAAACCAAGGTTCTTGTGCATACATATGCGGGTCATATTTTTGTGCAAATACATAGGTGTAATTTTCTTGTCCCCAACCAAAAACAGGTTTTTCTTTGATACCTTCAAAAGCAATCCCCCAATTAATCAATCTTGCTTTACCTGTACCTTCGTTAGCAGATATTGTTGCTATTCTAAGTAAAGATGGATTATTTTGAATAAATGAAGCACCGCGATTTTGCCAAAACAATACTGAACCTGCGACAGATAAAATAAACAGAGAAAGGGTCACCATTCTTACAACTTTGTTTTTCCAATAAGAGATAGCACAAAGAATAAAGAAAAGCATTGTTGAAAAAATAAGAGCCAAAATAGTTCCTCTTGTTTGAGTTTTAAAAATTACATAAACAAAAAGAATCATTGAAGATACCAAATAAACAAATCCTGCATATTTAATAACTATATCCTCTATTCTCTTTTTATATAATTTATAAATTAAAAGTGCTACAAAAAAGAAATTAAGGAGCATGTAAATAGCTACATAAGTAGAGTTACCCAAAATTATTTGAGTTCTTGATTCCCTATCAAAAACGGCCGACAAAGCAACTATGTTACCGACAAGAACAGAAGTTCCTAGAAACCAATTCCATATTTTTTCAGTTTGAAGCACAGAAGACAAGATAACTAAATATACAAATAGGTATAAATGAGTAAACCAACCTTCCATACGCTCGTAATTTGAGAAGAAGCTATTCTTTACTTCGACACCAAAAAAGTTTGATATAGCGACCCACAACAAAAAAATTCCTGTTACAAATATAATATAACTTTTTTTAGGGAGAAATTCTTGATTTTTTAAAATTAAAATTCCCCATAATATAAGGGTAATCGTTATGATAATTCTAAAAGCGAAAAATTTTCCTGTTATGTAAGGAAAGTATAAACTAGAAGAAACTATAAGCGGTGTAAATAATAATGCGAATAAAAGACCAGTAATGGATATACTCCAGATATTGTGTTTTGTCATATGTGTAGTATTTTTAGCATATAGTAAAAAGGAATACAAATGAAAAAATACCTATCAACTGAATATTTCAAAGAAAAATGGACTCATGAAGGATTCCAAAAGTATTTTAAAAATACTGGATGGATGTTTACAGGTCAATTATTAATGATAATTTCTCTTTTTATAAATATTTGGATGGCTCGACATTTGGGGCCGACAAATTATGGAATAATTAGTTATGTTTTTGCATTTGTTGGAATTTTTAGTTTTATAGCAAACTTTGGTATTAACGATATCCTTACAAGAGATCTTGTAAGACATCCTGAAAATAAAAATAAATTACTGGGCACAGCTTTTAGACTATTATCTTTTGGCGGAATATCAGCTTTTATATTAACAACAATATTCGCAATAACTTTAGAAAATTCTCCCTTAACAAAAGTTTTGATTATTTTGTATTCCACAATCTTCATTTGGTCACCAGTAAATGTTATCTCCGCATATTTTCAAGCAACCGTTCAAGCAAAGAGAAATGCAATAGCACAAATAATAGGAACTCTTATCACTTCTTCTTTAAAAATATTTTTTATAGTAAATGATCAAGGAGTCATTTGGCTAACAGCGGCCTTTGCGCTTGATTATGTAATGGGAACTTTACTCTATATATATAATTATAAGAAAAGCGATCTGGATTTCAAAAAATGGATTTTTGACAAAACAATTGCAAAAACATTCTTACATTCATCTTATCTATTAATGCTTTCAGCTGCGGCAGGATATATCCTTCTTAAAATTGATCAAGTAATGATTAAATATTATCTAGGAGAAACTGCTGTTGGACTTTATGCTGCAGCAGTTAAACTTTCAGAAATATGGTACTTCATTCCAGCAATTATTTGTTCCTCTCTATTCCCTGCAATAATAAATGCTAAAAAGACAGGGGAAATTATTTATAAAAGTAGATTAAAAAAACTTTTTGTCTTTCTTTTCAGTATTTCAGTGATAATCTCCATACCAATTACGATTGCTTCTTTTTGGATAACAAAAACATTGTACGGAATGGAATATGTAAATTCGGCCTCAATTCTACAAATATATATCTGGTCAGGGGTCGGCCTATTTATAATGACTGGAGTAAATAAATATTTTATGGCAG
>CAYOAC010000004.1:0-2027 GCA_964401885.1 uncultured Candidatus Saccharibacteria bacterium | reverse complement strand
CATTATTAAATTGTTACATGATTATTCTAATACAATTTATTTAAAATCTATTTTCTATTACAATCTTTTAGCTGTAGTAACAAACATAATATTGAATTTAATACTTATACCCCAAATTGGCCTCACGGGTGCAGCTTGGGCTACACTGGTATCATATTCTGTCGGACCAATAATTATTTTAATTAAACATAAATTATCAAATAAATATGAAAAATAAAAAATTTATATCAATAATTTGGGGCTACTCCACACACATGTATGGATTTGCACCCGAAGAAAACTATCATCTGCATGCCTTAAAAGTTGCTAAGGATTTAGGTTTTAAACCTTATGCAATAGTAATGGGAAATAAAGAAAATATGATGAATGACCCTCATTTTGATAAAGATATAAATGTTATTGATTATAAAAACCCAATTCAATTATTCTCTCTGGTTTTAAAATTTTCATTTCAAAATAGTGTATTTTATGTAAACAGTTATGAATGGCAATCTTTTGTAATCCCCTTTCTTGCAAGAAGAACTATTTTCATGGCACACACTCAACCCAAAAGACAAAGTGATTTAAAGCAAAAAATTCAAAATTTTGTTTACAAGTTTTTTACCGCGATAAGACTAAACAATGAAGAAGAAAAAGAATTTTTATTAAAACAAAACACACCTTCAAAAAAACTTTTTGTTGTACCACTTATAGTATCTCAAAATGTTTTCAAAATAATAGATAATAATACAGAAAGAAAAGATTTAGTTTATTTTGGAAATATAACTGAAAAGAAAAATTTACCAACAATAATAAAAGCTTTTGAAATTGTAAAAGAAAAATTTCCTGAAATAAAGTTAAACATTGTCGGAAAAATGCATGATAAAAATGTTGAAGAAATTATTGAAAATTCTAAATATAAAAAAGACTTTATTTTACATGGTTTTTTACCCAATGAATCTCTCGTTCAAGAACTAAACAAAAATCTTATCTATCTAAATTCTTCTTTTGATGAAGGGCAATGTGTTGCGGTATATGATGCGGCGTTAAGTGGTTGCGCATTATGTCTACCAAATATAATGTCTTTTGTTGGAGTTTTCAAAGATTCTGCCCTATTCCATGACGTTATGGATCACAATAAAATAGCTGAAAATATTTCTTATTATTTAAACCATCAAGATATAATAGAACAACATAAAGAAAAAAATATAACTATGATTAAAAATGATTATTCAATTGAAACTGTAGAAAGAAAATTAAAAGATTTAATAATGAAAGTATAATTCTATGAATATAAAAAAACACATTAAATACTTCTGGAAAAAGATAATGGCTATTGTATTAAAGATATATACCAATAATTATTCTCTCCATATTGAAAATAACCCTCAAAATCTAAATTCAAAAAAATTCTACAGTCAATTCGGGCAAGATAATTTTGTTTTAGAAAAAATATTTAAAAATAGACAATCAGGTTTTTTTGTTGATATTGGAGCAAATCACCCTATAGTTTGTAGCAACACATATCTTTTAGAATCAAATGGATGGGACGGAATAGCGATAGAGCCCCAAAAATCTCTTAGAGATCTTTGGCCTTCAATAAGAAAAACTCCATGTCTAAATTATGTAATTGGACCAGAAAACAAAACAATATCTTTTATAGAGGCAAATGAAGAAGAACATGGTTTGTCTGGAGTAGAAGGCTTTAACAAAGTAAAATCAAAATCTCAAAAAATAGAAGTTGAACAAATCAAACTATCTGATTTATTAAGAAAAGAAAAAATAAATAAAATTAATTATTTATCAATAGATGTGGAAGGATATGAGATGAATGTTTTAAAAAGTATAAACTTTGATGAAGTAAATATAGAACTCATCGGCATAGAGAATGATTTAGGTTTTAATAAAATACCTTTAATTGGGAAAAGATTAGGTTCTGAACTTGGTGATAATAAATTAAGAAAATTTTTAGAAAAAAAGGGATACAGATATGTTGCAAGAATTGTCTGTGATGATTTTTTTGTTAAGGTTAAATAAAAAAGATATGA
>CAYOAC010000003.1:0-42516 GCA_964401885.1 uncultured Candidatus Saccharibacteria bacterium | reverse complement strand
GAAGAAGTGGGGCGCAAAGGGGCTGCCCGAAGACACCATCAGGATCACCTTCAAAAGGTCCGTAAGGTTCCACATTAGCAAAGTATCTAATTTGATATTGTTCTGGATCTTCTGGCTTGTTGCCGTTTTTACATATCTGATATCCAATTAATTTAAAATCCAAAATCTTCATGTTTGATTCTTCAATTAATTCTCTAATCAAAGCCTCTTCTGGAGTTTCACCCTTTTCGATACTACCCATTACAGGCCCATAAGTACCTGGCTTTGAAACATTATCAACAATTAGTAATCTACCTTTATAAAAAGCCAAAACACCAACCTGATTAAAATTTTCTTTTGGCAATCCTTCCAAAGTATCTGCATCATAATATTCAAAAAAATAAACTTCGCCTGAACGACCATCATACCTAGTTTTAAGTGGAAATTGCATAATTATAAATTATTTTAATAAATCAAAATCAAACAGACAATTCAATGGCAGTATACTATCTTTATTGAAATCATAATAGATTATTTAATACCCCAAAAACCAAAAACGTACCCTGTTGTATAGTCAAAGTTTTGCATCAAATCATTTGTATTCAGAACTTCAACTTTATCATTATCGAAAGCTTTTTTATTGTTCATAACAATCATAAAGGTTTCTAATGTCTCATTCGAATCTGCTTCAATTAAATGTATCGACTCAAGATCAAGATTTCTAATAACATCAGCAGATTTATTATCAATTGGTGCCGATTGATTTGTTGAAAGATAATGAGAAAAATCTACGCTCGCAATCAAAACTGTTTCCTCATCCATTAAGGAAGCTAATTTTTCACCCAGAGCTTTTGCTTGACCCTTTGGTATATCTGATCTAAAAATTATCGGGGTTACTTGAACGCCTGGAAAAATTTTGCTAATAACCAAAATTTGAGATCCGATTGAGTGTTCAAAATCAAATGGAGATTCTTCAATACTTACCAAACCTGATTTCTCTAATTCAATGGATAGATTTTCTATTGGTTTAACTTCACCATATGATGTAAAAAAACTAACATTTGAAGCAGATATGGAAGATTTTCCAGCATCATTATGATCTGGGCCAATAATAATTATTTTTCTTACTGATTGATTATTTTTTAAATCAGAATAAAAATTAACCAAATTAGGAATTGTAGTTGGAATATGATGAGAGGCAATTCCTCCATAAACAGTTCTTAAATTTATTTTTTCAGAATATTTATATTTTTTAATAGACCTTTCTATTTCTGGATTATACTCACTCCATTTAGTCTGATGATAAACAGAAACTATATCTTTATCTGGCAACAATTTTAAAAATAAAATACACCCTATTAATAATAAAATTAACAATGTAATAATTTTTATTTTTTTATTATTTAATAATGACCGAATCTTCATTTGATATTGTTATACTTTCAAGACTTTTTAATGACTGTAGAATAGCTGGATCAGCTCGATAAGTTCCTTTGGAAACTACTCTCGCGTAGTAATAAATTTGATACGGATTACCCTTATCAACTACAAAAGTAACTTTCTGATCATTTATTTCTACAGGATATTCTCTATATTTTCCACCATAAACATAAGATTCCCAATCTTGATCTATTGGTCTCAAACCGCTTGGAAGATAATCAACAATTTGATATGAACCATTCAATGCATTTGTATTAAATTGTGGCATTAATCTCACCAACACCTTGTCTCCCTCTTTAAATTCTTTAGTAACAATACCTTCGACTTCATAAGAACGATTAATAGATAAGTTCTCATCTTTAACTATTAAATCTGGAGAAAATTCTTCTTTGTATTCAGCAACAACCCCCAATTTACCTTTAACAGAAGAGAGACTGAATGTCTTTAATTCATCAGGAGATAATGTTATTGAAAATATTTCTCCATTATCAAGTGTTTTCTTTTCTTTTTTATTTCCATAATTATATTCGAAACTAATCTTTTCATTATCTAATTTTGATAAAGAATTTTTTACATACAATAATTTTTCAAAATTTATCAATGTTTCTTTTGGATAATTTTGCTCAACGTAAGAATATAGTTGATTTGCTTCTGGCTTTTCAAGGCTTGCTGCTAATGCTGCAACTAACGCTGTAGTAGTAATAACTTCGTCGCCTTTTAATCCTTTGATATAAGCATATTCTGATTTTATTTCTATAGAATTCTTAATCTTATCGTCATAGTATGCTCTTGCATCCTCCTTTGCTCCGAGCACATCTAGTGCAAGGGCTACAAATATTTTATCTTTCAAATTAAGATTAGCGTCATCTTTTATTTTTTGAAGTTTAATTAAGATTGGCTCATGATATGCCGAAAGACCATATAAAGATCTAACAATCCTTGAGACATCGGATTTTTCATCACTCATTGAAGAATAGAAATATCCCTTAAGAGAATCTTTGTTGAATATTCCCTCTCCAAATAAATTGGCGCTGATTGAAGAAATTTCCAATTCTTCAGTACTATATGGAAGCAATTTTATACCGCCAGTATATGATTGATATTTTTCTGCTTGAAATTCTGGAATCTCATTTTGTTCAGCAAAATTTTCGTTTAAGAGTTTTGTTGCAATAACTTTTGTACCTTTTTGATCAATTCTTGAACCCCATTGATAACTCATGGATTTTAATTCATTATAGAATTTTCCTTTTCCATAAGAATTGAAAGTTAATTTTGTATAACCTTTGGAGTTGTTGCCAATATTTATACCAATCTGACCTTCATAAAACTTTGAAATATCTTTTTCAAAATAACTATTCAAAACATTCAACGGCCTAATTACAGTATCTTGATAAGAACTATTATCAGCCTTTATGGTTAATTGATGAATTCCAGAAGTTAACACACCTAGCAACATTTCCAAATTATTTCCTCCTGTTTTTTCTATTTTTTGAAATGGCAAAGTTAAACTCTCAACAGAATATTTTACATTTCACTTATTTGATTCTTGTCCAAAAGTTCTAAATGTAAAATTTATACTGTCGACGACAAGATATTTTTGATTAAAAATAGAATCAACAAAAAAAGGTCATGAAACAGGTATAAAGGAAATATTTTTTCCAGCAAATAAATCTTTTGTTACCGCTTGTGTAGTTAATCTCCAAGAAGTTATATTATCTGGCAATTTAATTTCAACTTGTGCACTACCATTACTGTCAGTTTCAACTGATTTGAAAATAGCCATTTCTTTAATATCAGATCTTGGGCCACCATCACCTCCTCCACCTTTTTCTGCTCCTCCACCGCCATAAGGAGGCTCGTTTGAAGTCCTTATTACAATTTGAGAATATATATCTCTATAAAGATCATTTGTAATATCAATATCAGATGGACTTATAGAAAATACCGCTTCATCTAATGCCGAAAGATTCACTTCAGCTTTCACAGGTTTATTATTTTTATCAGTAACTTTCAAATTAAGAATTACATTTTCTCCTGGTTTATAAGATTGTTTATCCTTTACAATAGATATATTTAATCTTTTTTCATTTGAATCAAAGGAAATATTTTCACCATACGCATTGAAGAATGCTCCATCTTTAAACCAACCAGACCAAATAACAATATTTGGAATATCCTTATATTGAAATATTGAATTAAACTTAGGAGAATTTTGAATTTTATATTCTATATTTCCATTATTTACAGTCATAAACAAGAAATTATTTTGACTGTCTTTTAAATTTATACCCTGTTGATTTTGAATTTGAAGTCTGATAGTTTCGCCTATTTTATAACTTTTATTTTTATCAATATTATCGAGATAATAATAAGAACCATAGTCATAATCAAATAAATCAACATATGAACTGAAGTAAGCATATCTCGTTTCTTTAATTTCAAAACCATCTTTATCCCATGAAACAAACTCAACTTTATAAGTCTTTCCTTTTTGACCCTCAATAGAAACTTGGGAATTACCATTTGAATCTGAAATTAAAAATTTAGTATCCTTTAATTTATCTTCTTGTTTCCAATAATAAATAGGGTAAGTAAGTTTATTTATTGGATCATAACCAGTGTCAGTTTGCTCTTTAACATATTCAATTTCATATATATCAACTTTTGTAGAAATACCGCTTACAGGTCCACCTAGATAATCTTCAGTATTCCAATATGGTGAAGCTTTTGTTCTGTCTCTCAAAACAACTTCTCTGGTTTTTATGTCGAAAGTAAAACCATTTTCATTTTGTTTTTGTTCAATAGAATTATTTATTTTAGGACCAAAAACATAGACCGAAGAATTTGTTTCTATTTGAGCTTCTTCGGAGCCTTGTGGTTTGATGATAACACTCAAATAATCTGGCCAATAATTATATCCTAAGTTTTGATTTTTAGTTTTTATAGTAAATGACCCTTCACCATTCAAATCTAAATTGAAATAACCCTTATCATCTTCAACAAAATTACTATATGCATCATATTCTAATTTAACATTTGAAACAGGAGTACCATCAAAAAATTCAGCTTTCACTTTAAAATTTACATTCTCTCCAGCAAAAATTGAATTTTTATCTGGTGACAGAATTATTTTATAAGCAGGTTTTACATAAGCACTAACAGTAACAGTTTGTTGTGATAAAACTTCCTCGCCTTTTGAAAAAGTTAATTGATAAGTTCCGGGATTTAAATTCGAAAATGACAATTCGCCCGTCATGGCATTAAAATCAGAAACCTTTACATTAGTTTGAGCGTAAGTGATTATATTATCTTGTTCTGAATACCAATACTGACTTGTTAGTTTTACTGTTATATCTTCTTTGATTAATTCATCACTTCTACTTTTTGCAATTGACCAAAAGTTTATAGTATCTGTTGGTAAATAAATATTTTTATTTAAAGAAACATAGTCCCACCATTTATCAGTTTTACTTATATTTGCAGTTTGACCATATTCATTTTCAATAGGAATAGCTAATTCAGAATTTTGAATTTGAGCGACAAAAAACTTTTTTCCATTATTCTCATAATTATAATAAGAATCCGAAATCAATTCTGATGGTGTATCAACAATCGCTACTCCGTCAGAATTTGTTTGCCCAACTTGTTTATTATTAAATAAAATTGGAACTCCAGAAATATTCTGTGCACTATTAATATTTTTTAACCATATTAGAGATTTTGTACCAGCAAAAGCCGAGAAACTAGCATTAGGATTTATTTGAAACCAAGACACATCTTTATCTCCATTATTTTCAATAACAGCAACATAATATCCTTGATCTAATTTTTGTGGTAATCGAATCAGATTTGAATAATTATTTTCTTCTAAAGGTAAAGAGCCATTAAACACATTCTTATTTTCTGGTAAAACAATATTAGTATTATCATAATATGTTGCCCAAGGAGTATCACCTTGAATCTTTGAAACAGAATCTATAAATTCATTTACTGAATCTAATTTATAAATAGAAACATTTGAGGTTTTAACATTACTACTACTATCAACACCCAATAAGACTTCTGAATCATTCTTTATTTCGGAAAAAGTCCTAGAAAAGTATGCATAAGGATTATTGTAATTACCATTTCTTCCAGTTTGAAATTTAATAATCTTGTCTTCAGATAAAGTATCTTTTGTATCTTTTGCTTTAAGACCCGACTTTATTTTAATAGTATAAATTTTCTTTTCTTGTAGAGGATTCTTAGGAATGAATTTGACTCCGTTTTCTACAACTTCAAATTTACCAGATACTTTGGGATAAATTTCTATATCATTTTCTGGATCAATTATATCGTCACGATTAAAATAAAGTTCTATACCAGTATTAGATGGAACATCTACGCCTTTATCGGCAGGTATTGATGAAATTAATTGAAAAGGTGCTTTTATTTGATATGCCCAACTAAAAGTTTTTGCAGCAATAGGACCCTTGTCTATTTCAAGACTATATATCTTATCGATTTGAAGTTTTTGTTCTGGAATAATTTCATAAGTATTTTCTTCACCAGAAACTTTTTTAACCTTAAAATCAAATTGAGGAGATGTTTTTAAATATTTTTCAATTACTTGAGTAGAAAGAGATTCAGTAGTTTTTAAAATAAAATGACTATCTTCAGTAACACCAGCTGCATCTGCAATACTTGCACGCAAATCAAAATCAGAAATTTTCGTTTTATAAACTATTAAATAATAAACTGAAAATGATATTACTAATAAAACCAGTATTGAAAGCGCAATTATCTTGCGTTTATTTATATTTTCCATGTTACTTCAATATTACACCATATTATTTTTTTGGGTAATAAAAAATTAAATTCACTTATATTGACAATATCAATATATAATGTTAATATACTGCATAATAAATTGTTCTTTAAAAGTGACTTCGTAAGAAGCAGAATGTGTTTTTAATAAGTACCCATTCTGCTTCTTGTGAAGCAAAACAAAAAAAGAACAACGACACAACGACAAATGAGCGATATCAGTACTGGAGTTTTTGATCGAACAGGAGGAGATGAAATCAGTGAATCTTCTTTCTATGCAGCTTTAACAGCCTCTCTCCTTTGGGGATTGGTTATTACAGCTTTAATTGCAAAGAAGGTCATCGATATCGAGTATATGCCGGGCTTGGCAGAAATCTTGATTATCGGGCTTGTGATACCTATTGTGGGTATCATTGTTGCAATGAAAAGCGACAACTACGTCATTTCCTTCGTTGGATACAACATGCTGGTGGTTCCTTTCGGGATCATACTTGGACCAGCAGTTAATCAATATAGTCCTGATGTAATCAGAAACGCTTTCGGCATAACTGCTGGAATCACTTTCGTAATGGGTGGTGCAGGGGTTTTGTTCCCTAGCCTATTCAAAAATTTGGGAACACCTCTTTTCGTGGCATTAAGTTGTCTCGTTATTGTGAGGATTGCTCAAATCTTTATCCCCGGACTCAATTTCGGTTGGATTGATTACATCGCCGCTGGGATTTTCTCTTTGTACATCGGATACGATATGTATCGTGCAAGTGAAATTTCCAAGACATTCGACAATGCGATTGATATTTCAATCGAATTGTATCTCGATATTGTCAATCTTTTCTTAACCCTTTTGAGAATCATGGGGAAAAAAGATTGACACAAACAACGGTCATAAATAAATAACACCTAAAGAGCCTGACCAGCTCTTTTTTTATTTATATAATTATTTAACTTCTTTAACGAATACAGGACCCAAAGAAATACTTTCAAAATAATTTCTATATTTATATATTATTCAATACTAATAGGATATTCTCCTGTAAAACAAGATGTATTAAAATTTTCTTTTTTAAGATGAGTTGCTTCAATCATACCTTCAAATGAAAGAAAATTAAGCGAAGTACAACCAAGAAAATCTCTCATCTCCTCTATTGTTTTATCTGTAGCAAGCAAATGACTATGATGTGGCAAATCAATTCCATAATAATCAGGAAATTTTACGGGCGGAGAACTAACCATGAAATGAACTTCTTTGGCACCTGTTTCAAAAAGTATTTTTACTAATTGCTTAGATGTTGTTCCTCTAACAATTGAATCATCAACAATGATGACTTTTTTATTTGCGATTACATCTTTTAATGGAGCAAGTTTCAATTTTACGCCTTGATCTCTAATATGTTGTTCTGGCTCAATAAAAGTTCTGTGAATATATCTACTTTTAATTAATCCCATTTCAAATGGAATTCCAGATGCATTCGAAAGTCCAATAGCAACAGGTATAGCTGTTTCTGGAACAGGAATAATTACGTCAGCATCAATTAAATGTTCTTCTGCCAATCTTTCACCAAATCTTTTTATAACTTCATAAACAGATTGACCCAATAGTTCACTATCGGGCCTTGAAAAATATACAAATTCAAAAATGTCTAATTTTTGATTTCCTTTAGCTAATTGTTTTACCTTTAATCCAGTTTCATCTACGACAACCATTTCTCCAGGAAGAACATCTCTTATATGAGTTGCTCCAATCGGATGAAAAGCACATGTCTCAGAAGCAAAAACATAACCACCATTTAATTTTGCAATTGAAAGCGGCCTGATTCCATAACTATCTCTAATAGCAATTAATTTATTTTTAGTCATTATAAGTATAGAAAAAGATCCGACTATCATCGGATAAATTTCTTCTACGGCTTTTTCTATTGTCTTTCCTTCTTTAACTAGAGAATGAATAATTTCAGTTATAACAACAGAATCAGAAACATCAGATAATGTAATTCCTTTTTGTTTTAATATTTCAAGTAATTTAGAAACATTCGGAACATTACCATTGTGAGCTAAAGTTATAGAATTATCAGAAACTTCAACAGGTTGAGTATTCTCCATTCCTGAACCAGAAGATGTTGAATAACGATTATGACCTATCGCAATATGCCCTTTCAAACTTTTTATAATTTCTTCATTAAAAACCTGAGATACAAGTCCTGTATTTTTGTGACAAAAAATATTCTCTCCGTCACTACAAGATATTCCAGAACTCTCTTGTCCCCGATGCTGTAAAGCATATAAGCCAAAGAATGAAAGTCGGCTTACGTCTAGACCTTTGCCATAAATTCCAAAGACGCCGCATTTTTCACCCTTTTTTTCCATAACCTCATTCTATCAGTTTAAAATATTTTTCCAAATTAAATAAAGTAGATATGTTTTAATATTTGACAAAAGTATTTAAAATCTTAATGTGATATTGGAACAATGGTTCTACAACAATAAACCAAAAGGAGAAAATTATGCAAGGTGTTGAAAAAGCGCATTTGAATGCCTCTCTGCGAGCTATAGTAAAAGCATTTTACGACCTATATCATTCGACGGTCGGTGATGCTTTGCAGCCAGTCAACCTTTACGGAAAAACTGATACTTTAGGAATGGATTCGGGTCCCGAAATTACAATTGGTCATGAACTCAACAAGTATGACTCTGGCGCAGTGGTAATAACGGAAGAAGTAGGACGAAAGGAAAAGTACAATTTTGATGATACTTTTCGTCCAAATGATCCAAGTACTTTCAGAACAGTTTTTATCTGTGATCCAACTGACAGATCCAATCAACTAAAAAGCTTCTTAAGGAATTTCCCAAAAGATGCAAAAGTTGGTGATATTCTAACAGATAGCAAAACGCCAGAACAATGGGAAAAAGATTTTGGTTCACCGGCCTCAATAACTGGAGCAACATCAGCAATTAGCTGCATCAGAAGAGGTGTCCCCATCTTTTCAGTGATTGTAAACTATATCACTCAAGAAGTATCGATATCCTGTGCTGCTGGAAATAGAATTCTCAAACTTACAAGTGAAAAAGTTCAAGACATGACTCTAGAATATATTTGCAAGTTTGGTGATCCAATTATATTTCCAGCCATCGAAGGGCAAATGGAATCCATGCGAAAATTTGTAACATTCCTAGGCGACGAAGGCAAGGTCGGTTATAAAGAAAATTTACTTGGAAGCGGTTTTATGACCGATCCTCAATTAAATGAATTTCTTCATTATCCCAAACCCGGTGGACCTTCAAGAGCATTGTACTTATCGACACTTCAGACCCAACATAAGACATTAGGTTTTGTCTTGTCGAATGGAGAAAAGATTGGTGAATGGATTCATTGGTTACCTTTTTTGAGATTCGCAAAAAGTCAGGAAGATGATAGTCAACCAGCTTTGATTCTCTATGAGATATTTCAAGATCGTCCGTTTACAAAAGAAGGTATCTTAATGGCGCCTCCGCCAACCTACAGTATCTTTAGAGAATACGGGGATAAAATTTTTGTTGATACAAGTTGGCTTTTAAGGATGCCCAATCCAAGCAGACTTCGTGGAACAATTATTTTGGCACCATATGATAATCGTTGGGTCGTGAGTTCGAGCGACCAATCTGGTTACAGACAGATTATTTTCTAAATACAGATCAGTTTCAATTTTGGACTTCGTTTTTTTTACGAAGTCCTTTTTTAATTAAAAAACCCACACAATCGTGTGGGTTACAGAAAACAGAAATCTCTTTTTACAAAAACACCTTTAAGTGCTACTTTTATACATATGGGAATGCCTAATAATTTAATTTTAATACGTCACGGAGAGTCAGAAGGAAACATAGCAACTAATCGTTCAAAACAAGGAGATCATAGTGCATATAGTGATGATTTTAGAAATCGCCACAGTTCACTTTGGAGACTTTCAGATGAAGGGGTAAAACAAGCACAGGTAACTGGTGAATGGATTAGACAAAACATGAATATCAAATTTGATAGATTTTATTCATCAGAATATTTGAGAGCCATGGAAACTGCTGCTAATTTAAAATTAGAAAACGCATCTTGGTTTACTGAATTTTATTTACGTGAACGTAATTGGGGCAACATGGATAGAATTTCTGTTCAAGAACGCGAAGAAAAATATTCAGAATCATTAATAGAAAGAAACATTGATCCTTTTTATTGGACTCCCCCAAATGGAGAATCTATCGCCGAACTTTGTTTAAGAATAGATAGAATAATTGATACCTTGCATCGAGAATGTGATGGAAAAAATGTTGTGATAGTTTGTCATGGTGAAGTGATGTGGGCTTTTCGAGTTAGATTAGAAAGAATGTCTCAAGAAACTTTTCACCATCTCGATAGTTCAAAAGATCCTGCTGATCGTATTCATAATTGTCAGATCCTTCACTACACAAGAATTAATCCTAATGTCGAAGATCAAACACCTACACCTTATCTCGGTTGGATGAAATCAATTTGTCCTTGGAGAAATGAAGTTGATGGAAAAAATAAATGGAATCCTATTGAACGTTCACGTTACAATAATGAAGAATTATTAAAACGTGTAGAACGTATTGAAAGAATTATTGAATAATAAAAAATAAAAAAACGCTAACTAGTACAAGACTAGTTAGCGTTTGTATTCAAAAAATCAAATGAATAATACCGAGACTCAATTTCCAAACCCACCAGCAGCCTGGCTGAAAGCTGCCGCATTTTGTGAAGCACGAACAGCAGATTGACTGAAGGTATGGAAGGCATCCCGGATTTCCTTTTGGGAGTTCGCAGGAGTTAAAATCCATCTGTCATCGATTCCCATCTGTTTAAAGATGTCTTTAAAATCAACACCTCCTGCTGACGGATCTTCGATACCCATTGCGGCAATGATGTGGTTTTCAGCACGATACATGTCACCAACAAGCTTAGCTGCTGATGCAGCATTTTGCTTGACAGAATGAATATCGGCACCGTCAGTAACAATCAGGGAGATTGTCCTGCATGGTACACCTGCATCCAAGAATTCCTGTGCCTTTGCCAACATTGTAGCAAGGAATACGACCGTCTGATCGAACAATGGAGTACCACCATCCGGATTATAATTTCTAGAATCCATTTTGGTTGCTTGATCAATCGACACAAACGGAAAAAGAACTTTTCCGTTCAAATATCTTGTCATCATAAGGATTCCGTCGCGAGTTTTCGAGCCAGAACCACTCAACGAATCGATAACAAGATTGTGTCCACTACGAACATTTTCCGTATTACCGGCAAATCGAATGGACCCCGAATCATCGATGAGGACACCAACGAGAACGACTTCAGTTGCCTGAACATCATCCACACTGATTCCAAATCCAGCTTGAATTTGTTCTCCAAGATCGACAACACCGATCTGTTGAAGTGTAGCATTTGATACAGCACCTGTTTGAGCGGCGGAACCGAAAATCCCAGTGAGGTCGGCAGCAGAAGAAACATTGTTAGGAGGATTCATATTTTTCGTATTTTTGTTTTTCAGTTTTCAGTTTTCAGGAAGAGACCAAGATCAATTGAAGAAGTTTGGCCAAGTTTCGACGGGGTCGGTCGATTTTACGACATACATACCAGCGGCACGGAATTCATCCAGCGCTTTATTTGCAATGTCGGTACAATCGAGAACAAAACCACCCTTACCATCAGGCACAGTGACTGCGGACATACAGTCCTCAACCACGTACACCTTTTTCACTAGATCCGGGTCATGAGCAATCGCGCCCAAGAAATCCCGAATACTGGAAGCAACACAATGAGACGATGCTTGACCAAGGAAGACCAGACGGTCATTTGTAATGAGTCGCTTAATCAAACCATGGTTTTTATGTGCAATGGGTGACCCACCGTCGTGACGAGTGAGAACTTCCGGCGAGAAAACAGAATAGTTTTCCGTAAGAGTTAACCCACCCTTGATTTCAGAAATACTCTGAACTCCTTTGACATAAGCATGGAACATGCGAGCTTCATGAATGACACCAACGAGTGGATGTCCGTCAGAACCCAGAATGCAATGTTCAGGCCAAATGTAAAGCATCAGCTTCCCGGTCTTTTCGAGTTCACGGCAATAGTGCAAAACTTGTTTGCACAACCAACCGTAATTCCCTTTGAGTTCAGGAAGTGCCGACATCATGTTGATGTTCGGCTTATACTTTCCACTGGCCACGTCATCAGCACTAATGACAGTGTGAGGCATCACTGGCCCACCATCAGAGGTAGTCCAGAAAGACGGGAAGAAAATCTGGAACGCAAAGTGCGTATCCAAAGTTGTAGTAATTCCCGTAATGATATCGACGTTGCGATAAATAAATTCCGCAATACGAACACTGTCATCAATTGCACCGCGACCACTACGTCCAGCGACGAACAACGACCCTTCCGGAAAACAGAAGTCTTTTTGACCATCAATGATGGCCAATTCAACTTTGAAGTCCGTTGGCTTTACGGGATTGATCCCGTGTTGCCGAACGAATTGTTGAGCTGCAACCCGAACATCACCCTGATTGGGTGAATATGCGAATGAAGCTGCATTGGCGGGATTGAAGAATCCAGGATTAGATGTAAACGTTTTGTTTTTCATTTCAAGAGTGCTTTCTGTTTTTGTTTGGATATTGAGACATCAAGACATTGTGAGATTCCAGATTTCTCCAGATCTCACAACCGCGATTCCGCCCTTGTGGACGATAATCGTCGAACCAGAATCGACAAACCGAGCCGTTTCTGGAAATTCCTTGGTTACAGCAAGAGTCGAACCACTCAGTTCAACTCTCACAATTCCATCATCGGTAGCAACAAATAAGTTTTTTCCTGCAGCACTTTTACCACGAATGGTTGAGAGCCACGATCCATCACCTTCTGTCGTTTCGGCACTTCCAAGGATGTTGCCGGATCCATCAAGAGCATAACAACGATTTATACGTTGAGCATTTTCTTGAGTAGCTACAAAAAACCAAATACGGTCAGTGCCAAAAGCGACTGTCGCATCGATCAATTGTCCTTTGATGGGCGGAAGAGCTAGTGAATCATTTATTCCTACACCCTGAGGTTTGAAAATAAAATACATACACAAGTTCCCCGCTCTATAAAAGCCGAATCCTAGGTCCTCTCCGACCCAAAAAATAGTTTGATTTTCGATAAACCTTCCATGGGTTTCTTGAACTGGGCCATGAGCACTTAAGCTCCGTCGAGACAGTTCTCCGTTTGGAATCACGAAAATACTTTTACTATTTGCATCGACCATTGGTCGATTTGAAACAACATCAGTCATTGAACGATCGATTGAACCATCCGCATCAAGAACGATAACAGTCTCATCTTTTGCAAGTATGGTTCTGTCACCAGAAATTCTATATCGAATTTTTCTATCGGGTTCACCAGCGATAACTTTTTTTCCGTTTTCACGAAGAATACCACCGTCCCACGCATACAGCCACACCAACTTTCCACTTTGACATGTTGCATACAAGATTTTTCCAGAAGTCTGAAATATTCTATCTGCTTTCATGCCATGAACAGTTTGATGAATAAGGCCAGGTTGAATCGGTCCCACTTTTTCCGGAATGAGTCCTTTTGCCTTTCGGTCAAGTGACTCAAGCAAGCTTAGTGGAAATGGCTCTCGTTTATCCTTTCGAAAAACTGCTTCAAAATATCCAAGGACATCCGAAGGCAGATCAGAAAGAGGACGAGCTGGTTTGGGGTAGATAACATCTGCATCCCAAACTGTTATACGACTCAATGATCTTGCGTCGTGAGGTATTTTTTTTCTACCACCCGTTGGTCGATATACACCGCCAAAGGGTCCAACATACAGCCAACTTTGCATAACCATAAGCGCAAATGCATACCAATCAGAAAGTTCATTATGCCGTTTGCACAGCACAGGAGCATTTCCTTCTGGATTAATTTTTGCACACAGAGGATCAATAAATTTGGTTGTAAACAAAAGACAATCATAACCTCCGAACTGAGCGCTGTCTGCATCAAGCATAAGAACTTCACTTCCATCAGGTTTCACCAATCCGTTAAGATCATTGAAATCTCCAAAAATAAATTTCTTTTGATGAGCATTAATCACCGTACCGTGAAGATCTATAAAAGCTCTTACGACTTTTGAATCATCGAAAGAAGATTCTCGAAACGATCTTTGAGACAGCGAAAACAATGATTCACAATCACGAATAAAGGGCATTGTAAATCCTACAATTTTACCTGTAGCAGGATCCAAAACCAATTCGGATGGCCCAATAATCCTTGAGGGCATACCCTTCGGAAACGCGGGTAGCTTTCTTTGATGCTCAGCAATTTTTTTGCGAGCAGCTTCTTGTGAAGATTGGGAATCTCGAAAACTGATATGACTAGCGGTCTTAAAGATTTTTGCAACCTTTCCGCCACCAATATCATAGATTTCCGCCTCCCCACCTTCTCCGATCATCTTAGACGGAGCAATTGTAAATGTTTTGCCAGAAATTGTTACTTTCATAAGCGTTTATTCAGAAGTCTGAGAAGTCGAACCTTTTCTGAGGATGGTTATTACCGTTGTGTCATCCTTAAGCGGTGACGAGGCGATACGATTTTCAGAAACAGTTTCTAGCCCAGTAAGAGCCAGTCTCCTTCTGACATTGTCAGGATTAGTAAAAAACCTTCTGTCCGAAAATTGATGAACACTGCCTATTTTTTCTGCCTTTCCAGGTAAATTATTTTCAGCATTGTCAATCAAATCTTGGACACCATCACTAGCAAGAATAATACTCTCAACACTATCAGTGGCGAAAGTATCATGAACTCGTAAGTGAAGGATTTCAGGATTTTCTACGGTCAAGGTTGTGCCTGAAATTTGATATGCAATATAAGCAGGCGAATTTCCAGCCTCAGGTTTGAGGACAATCTCTTCTCCATTAACTGCATAAAAACCATCACCGACAGCAACAATGTACGTCAAATCCGGAGTAATAAGCACCCCAACGATTGTAGAGAGCCAAAAATCAGTGATTGTTTGACTCAAACTACCTCCAATCATGCGAGTAATAGTCAAAACATCGTTCAGCAAAAATTGTTCCACACGTTTCCAGAATTCAGAACCAACCCCAAGATTAGCCGCAGGATTTGCATCCAAAGCAGCATCTGCAAGATTAATTACAATCCTAGAAAGAATACGTGAAATAAGTTGTGAACCGATTTCGCTATGGGCACCTTTTGAGCAACCATCACACACAACTGCAAATATGCAGTTACGACCGTATACCCAATTAAGGGCATCCTGATTGTTCCTAGAACCGGGTCTACCAAGCATTGCATGTTCGGATCCAATTACGGATCCTCCAGCAATACCAAAAATATGTCTAACAGGGTCTGTTTTCATTTGATTTAATTTTCAAAGAGCGTTGAGCACCAAAGTATCACAATATAATAGATTAGTCAATAGGATTATCCATAATTTTGTGTGAACTTGACACTATCTGATTCATTTGAGAGTATATACCCAACTTGATTTAGTGTCAAGTGTACACTATTATCAAATAATAAAAACTAAAAATGAACACAAAAACTCTTGCATATATTGATTCAAACGAGTACGATAATGATATGTCAATTGACTCAAATAGATATTACAAACCATCAATAACCGTTGATGTAATACTTTTCACCATAGAAAAAGGTGTCTTAAAAATACTGACAATTAATAGAAAAAAAGAACCATTCAAAGATTGTTCTGCCCTACCTGGTGGATTCCTCAAAGAAGGAGAAACCAGCATTGATACGGTAAAAAGAATATTAAAAGACAAAGCTGGGCTTGAGAATATTTTCACAGAACAGTTGTATACTTTTGATGAGTTAAAGAGAGATCCTAGGGGCCCTGTTATTAGTATCGCCTATTTTGCTATTGCCCCGATTGAACAAATAAATATTTTGGAATCAGACCAAACAGAAAGTCCAAAATTTATTCCTGCTCGTTCAATCAAAAATCTAGCTTTTGATCACAAAAAAATAGTCGAATATGCCTTAGAAAGATTAATTTCAAAACTTGAATATACTAATGTCTCTTACTCATTACTTGCACCAACCTTTACGCTTACAGAACTCCAAAATATTTATGAAGCTGTTTTTGATAAACTTATCGATAAACGTAATTTTCGAAAGAAATTTCTACAATTAGGAATTCTTGAAGATACCAAAAAACTTTCAAAAGGTGGAAGACAAAGACCTGCACGTCTATATAAATTCAAAGTTAAAAAAACTCAAGAACTTAGGAAATTCTTTTCCTAGATTTGACAAAAAATTTTAAATAAGTATTATTAGTGTATAGTTAACACTATATAAATATATGACATCAAAAACAAACAAATTATCCGATTTCGGTTATGTAAAAGTAGCTGCGGCGGTTCCCAAATTAAAAGTAGCTGACCCGTTTTATAATGCAAAAGAAATTATTAAAGAAACATTAACAGCTTTTGATAATGGTGCCCGAATAATCACCTTCCCCGAACTATCCATCACAGGATATACAGCTGGTGATCTTTTTCATCAAAAGGTTCTTTTAAAGAATTCTCTTTTGGCTTTAGAAAATATTTTAGATGAAACTAGAAAATTAGATGCTCTTATATTTGTAGGTCTCCCTCTTATTATTGATAGTATGATTTTTAATATTGCAGCTGTTCTTAATAAAGGAAAAATTGTTGGAATTGTACCCAAAACAAGTATTCCTGGATATAAAGAATTCTATGAAGAAAGATGGTTTTCTTCTTCTAGAGACTTAACAACAAAAGAAGTTAATATTTTGGGAAACAAAGTTCCAGTCGGAACCGATATGCTTTTCAAAAATTTAAACAATCCAAATTGTATTGTTGCCGCAGAAATTTGTGAAGATCTTTGGACTCCTCTACCTCCAAGTTCTTTTTATGCCGTTGCTGGTGCAAATGTAATTGTTAATCTTTCTGCTTCTAATGAACTTGTTGGAAAAGCAAAATACAGAAGAGAATTAGTTTCAACTCAATCATCAAGAAATGTATGTGGATATATTTATACATCTTCAGGTATTCATGAATCAACTACTGATGTTGTTTTTGGTGGTCATGCAATTATTGCCGAAAACGGTACTCTCCTTTCAGAATCAAAAAGATTTGAAAGAGAAGGACAAATAATTTATGCCGACATTGATTTGGACATTCTTCAATTAGATAGAATTAAAACAACAAGTTTCGGAGAAAGCGCTAAATCATCAAACATTAATAGTTTTAGAACTATAGAAGTAGAATTATCAGACTCTGCAACGGAAACATTTACACGAACAATAATTCCAAATGTTTTTATTCCTTCAGATCTAAAAGCTCGTGCAGAATCAGCAGAAGAAATAATTAATATTCAAGTTGCAGGATTAGCCAAAAGACTTGAACAAACTGGTATCAAAAAAGCTGCTCTTGGACTTTCTGGTGGATTAGATTCTACACTCACCCTTCTTGTTGCAAAAAGAGTTTTTGAACTTCTAAATATTCCAACAGAAAACATTCACTGCTATACAATGCCAGGTCTTGCAACTTCAGACAGAACCAAATCAAACGCTTGGAAACTTGCTCAAGCATGTAAAGTTTCAATTGAAGAAATTCCAATTAGTAAAGGAGTTGAGCAACATTTTATAGATATCGGTCACGACAGCAAGACAGAAGATATTACATACGAAAATACTCAAGCACGATATAGAACGATGATTCTAATGAATAAAGCAAATCAAATAGGAGGGATTGTTTTGGGTACTGGAGATCTTTCTGAGATTGCACTTGGATGGTGCACATTCAGTGGTGACCACCTTTCACATTACAATATCAACGCCGGTGTTCCAAAAACTTTGGTTCGTCACCTAGTTCGACACTTTGCTCAAACAGACGGTGATAAAAATCTTGAAGAAGTATTAATTGATATTGTCGACACACCTATTTCTCCAGAACTTAAAACTGTTAAAGACGGTGAAATTGGACAAGTGACAGAAGATATCATCGGTCCATATGAACTTCATGATTTCTTCCTTTATCACTTCATTCGTTGGGGAAGCAATCCAAAAAAGATTCTTTGGCAAGCAACAAAAGCCTTTTCAAATTATGATGAAGACGTAATCAAAAAATGGCTTTCTGTTTTCATTACAAGATTTTTCCGAAATCAATGGAAAAGATCAGTAATGCCAGATGGTCCTAAGATTGGTTCTATTGCCCTTTCACCACGAGGAGATTGGAGAATGCCATCAGATGCAGAACTAAATACTTGGATAGAAGACCTTAACTAATTAGTAACATGAAGAAAAAAATTGCTATATTCGGCGGGTCTTTTAACCCACCTCATATTGGTCATAAAAAAGTTATTGAAATAATTCAAGAGTATTTTCCTTGCGATGAAATTTGGTTAATACCTTCAGGTCAAAGAAAAGATAAAGCAATTAATGCAAATAATAATGATCGAATTATAATGGCAAATTTATTAACGAAAGAATTAGAAAAAGAATCTGGACCAAAAATAAAAATATCTGAAATAGAAATCAATAAAGATAAATCAACCTCTACAATAGAAACATTGGAAGAACTTGAAAAAGAATATCCTAATAATGAATTTCATTTTGTTATAAGTACCGAACTTGTTCCAGATATAAAAAAATTCTGGGTAAGAGGTGAAGAAATTTTTAATCGTGGAAATTTTATAATTATTGAAAGATTGGGTTATATGAAAATTGAAGATATAGAAATTCCTCCCCATTCAATATCTATAAAACAAAAAGAAATAATTCCCGAAATTTCGAGCAGTAAAATTAGAGAAATAGATACTCCAGATGAATTATATAAATGGTTAGATACAAAATTAGCAGATTATATTATTAACAACAAACTATATGGCTTCAACAAATAAAATAAAAATCGGATTAGATATACACGGAGTCGTTGATTCTAATTTGATTTTCTTTAAAACTTTAACAAAACTTCTAGTAGATAATGGACATGAAGTTCATATTATAACTGGAGCAAGAATCGAAAAAGAACTTCCATTTCTAAAAAAGAATAGTATTTCTTATACTCATCTTTTTTCTATTACTGATCATCATATTGAAAAAGGTACCAAAATAATTTGGGATGAGAAAAATGATCCACATTTAGAAACATATTTATGGGATAAGACAAAAGCTGAGTATTGTAAAAAACAAAAAATAGATATTCATTTTGATGATTCAGATATTTATAATTACTTTTTCAAAACTCCCTACGCTAGATATTACAGTAAAGATACAAAGAGAAATAAAAAGTTTCGACTTTAATTTATTAGATTAAATCAATAGCTTCAATTGCTTTCTTTAATCTTTCTTCCCTATTTCCTGTAACTAAAATATATTTTCTTCCTGTTTCTTCTAATCTTTCAATGAATCTCTTGTGCATATCATGTCTAATATGTTCGCCATCTCTTGTGCCATCTTGGATAAAAGGGATTTCATCTCCAGTTAAAATATATAAATTATATTTTCTTCTATTAGCAATTTCTAAAACCTTATCAGAAGGTTTTTCCATATATCTTTCATGCCAAACACTTGTTGCAAATGGATCTGTATCACAAATAACAAGTCCATTTGATGATTCTGCAATAGTATCTTCAAGCACACTTTGTGCTTTAGCAATATATTCGAACTCTTCACTTCGCCATTGTGCATCAATATCTCCAAAAAGTTTTGCTTCAGAGTACAATCTTCCGTATTCGGGAACCCAAACTGTTTTATAGTATTTTGCCAAATCTTGAGCAAGAGTTGTTGTACCTGTAGATTCTGCACCTATTACACAAACTCTATGAGCAAAATATGCTCTCACATACGGAGTGAGAAATTGTGAACATTCTCTTGGTTTATCGCGCACCATTGTTCCTGAAATAGGCATATAAGTCCTTTCTTTGTCTACAAGCACATGTACAGAACCCATAAATTTTGCATATGGATCACCATATGATTCTGATGTAAAAACAGCATCAGGAACATAACCTAATATATCAATAGTAGATTTTGCCCAAGCTTCAGAATCATCATCAGCAAGTCTGTCATCATCAATTAATTTAATTTCAACATCAGGATGAATTCTTTGTAACCATTTGGCACGAGTAACACCAGAGATTTCTTGATTCTTTTTCCAACATATAATAACAGTCAGATGTTCACATTGAGACTTAGCAGTATCAATAAGATACTTATGTCCTAAATGTGGTGGGTAAAATTTACCAATTACTAATCCTTTATTAAACATATAATTTATTTATTTATTTTTATCCAAGAATTGAGAGCAAATACCGCATGAATAAAGAATGCAATATAAAGCGCAGTTAGAGTATATGCACCAGCCATGAAGAATAGTGCAATGGATATTAGATTTACCGGACCCAACCATAGCATCCAACTTTCAACTTTTTTTCTACCAAGTAAAAATTGAGCAACAACACTAGAAGCAACAACCAATGCATCAAGCCATGGGTAAAGAGATCCTGGAACAAAGTAATCAATTAAAAAATAAAGAATAACTGTTCCACCAACAATACTCAAAACAGCACCTATTTTTCCTTTTAGTGAAAGCCAAGTAACTGGCAACTCAGTATTTTCTTCTCCACCAAAAGCCCAAAATGGCCATGCCCACAATTGAATGATTACAAAATATACCCAATTTAAATATTGTTGTCCTGGCAAGCCAATTTGACTAAAGAACATTCCTAGAGCCAATGAACTAACAATACCCCAAGGCCAACAAAGAATATTCCTGGTACGTGAAAGCCAAACACAAACAAGACCTGTCCAAGTTCCAATGAATTCATAGATGTTTAAAGTATATTCAGGAAAAACATATTTAGAAACAAGTTCATAAATTGCAGTGATAATAATCATCGCGAAAGCAATTTTTATTTGCTCAATATTTTCTTTTTTTGTTCCCCACAATCTACTAATTTTAACCTTTACCCAACTCTCTTCTTTTATTCCAAATAATCTTCCAACCTTTATTATGTAGTTCATATTTTTTATTATTAAATAGTGTTATACATACACTATATACCATACCTTTAAATTTGTCAAAATAATAACATTTTTATTTTTATTAACAATGAAAATACAGAACATGCGCCGATTAATGTACTGACAAATAACCTTGCTTTAAAATTCTTACTATCCCCTATTTTTGAGATACGGATTATAATAATTGACATATTATTTATATTATGGTATTGTATTATATGAATCCTTCAACATCTCAAACAAACCAACACCACTGTTAAAATGAAAAAGTCAGAATTCTTGAACAAAATCCGCCAGGCTGTTGACGATATCGTGTCTGTTAATTCAAAGAGAAACAAGCTCTCGGTCGATGCACCAGCAAATGGCTGGCCAACGAATGAGGCTATTGCAAAGTCATATGGATTACACTTTCCAGAACAAAACAACCCAATCCAAAATTGTCTTTATCAATTGAGCAAGCGAATCTACGCAGACAAGGACTTTACGATCAACTTGTTTTGCCTCGAATACATTGAAGGGGCCTGGGAATTCTATCTGCAACAGACGGTCGCTCCTTAAACATCTTTCACGATTCCGCATAACCTTTCACGGTTATGCGGAATTTTTTATTTGACAAAATACACAAAGTGTTTTAATATATTAAACGGCTTGATTGTTATAATCATATAGTGTATCTTATACACTAATTAAGCTCTTCAAAATCAAACAACGACTAAAAGCATGAAAACACCGACCAGTAAACCGTTTGTCCTCAATAGCCTTGATGACATTGATTTCTACAAGTTCGCTATGGGGCAACTCATTCAGAAAGATTTTCCGGATGTTCCAGTAACCTTCGGTTTCAAAAATCGAACCAAATCGGTACGGATTGGCAAATCGATTCCTGAAGCAGATCTTCGTCGAGAGCTCGACCACGCAAGGACTCTGAGATTCAATAACACGAATCTTCACTACCTACGTGGGACAAATGAATATTCCGCAAGAATGTTCAAAGAACCGTATTTGGATTTCCTTAGGAATTTCAGTTTGCCCCCATATGAGCTTCATCATACCGGTGATGATTTCGAATTGGAATTCCCGGGTATCTGGAGTGAAGCAACCTATTGGGAAACAATTTCCCTTTCGATTGTGAACGAATTGTATTTCTGGGCCGAACTCGAGAAGCTCTCCCCTGCTAAGCGCAAACAAGTATTTGCAGAAGGAGAAAAGCGTCTCATGGCAAAAATCGAGATCCTCAAGCAAAATCCTGGAATCACTTTCAGTGAATTTGGTACGAGGCGCAGATTCAGCCGAGATTGGCAAGACTTTGTTGTCGGAACACTCGCATCCGAATTACCCGAGACACAATTTCGCGGTACCTCCAATGTGAATCTCGCAATGAAACACGGGTTACTCCCAATGGGTACAAATGCTCATGAACTCGCCATGGTTCTTGCAGGAACAATGCAGAGGACTGATGATGAGCTTCGTAATTCACAATACGAAGTTTTGAAGCATTGGTGGAATATGTATGGGGAAGGGCTTTCTATTGTTCTTCCTGACACCTTTGGCAGTGACTTTGTTTTCAGAACCATGCCACGAGAAATGGCAGAATCTTGGAAAGGTTTCCGTCATGATTCTGGTAATCCGTTCCATTTCGGAGAAAAAGTCATTGCTTTTTATAAAAGCCTTGGCATTGATCCACGAAAAAAACTGATTGTCTTTAGTGATGGTCTGGACATTGAAGTTATCCTTGCGCTTTACAAACAGTTCAAGGGACGAATCAACGTTACATTTGGTTGGGGTACCAATCTCACAAATGATCTTGGGTTCACGACATTATCTTTGGTAACCAAAGCCATCACAGCTTGTGGTCGTCCTCTGGTAAAACTGAGTGACAACCTTGAAAAATCAACCGGTCCAAATGCAGAAAAAGAACGATACGTGACAATCTTTGATTATCACAACACGTTTTCATCTGTACCAGTTTACTGATTGGTTCAATCCAAAGCTGAGCATCGTCATGCGGTGCTCAGCTTTTTCTTTTCTCAAAAAAGAAAAAGCATAATACTTGAAGTTGAAACCGACTTAAAACGCCACGAGATACTCTCTTATGGCGTTTTTATTATTCTATTTTCTTATCTTTTTCTGCCACCAGAACCATGTTTGTTGCAGGAAATGGAATTGTTTCTAAGCCAGAATCTTTTTTTCTAAAAAATTCAACTTTATTAATCCATCTATTTTCTACAATCCAAGGATTAGTATATTCTCTTGAACCATTCTTTGGATCGTTCGGATTTTCTAAAACTTTAAAACCAACTTCAGTTAAAATATTTTTCCATTCTGAAAAACTCCAATATGCAAATTCTTCATTTAACTCACTATTCCAATTATTGGTGTAATCTTTTTTTGTAATAAACTCAATAGCATCTTTTAATCTAAGAACAAAATATTTTTCTCCATTAATATTTTCTTCTCTATATACAATTTTAGACTCTATTGTTCTCTTACCTTTTGTCCTCATATCTTTTAAATATTCTTCGGCAAATCTTAAAAATCTTGCGGAAGTTGAAAGACCTGATAAATGTGAGCTCAGGTCATCTTTAGATTCAAATTCTTTAAAAATATCTTCATTTGATCCATCAGTATCATTAAGTTTCATATAAATTTCTTCGTCTTTATTCTCTGGACCAACCACATCACGAATCACCAATCTTCCACCAAAAGATGTTTGATTATATTTCTTTTGCAAATAACCAATTAAGCTTTCTTTTTGATCTGCATATGACCAAAGTTCATGAGTTGTTGAATTACAAATAGTTGTATCAATTGTATTGTCTTGAAAAATTTTATCCAGCAAATTCCTTTGATGAAAATGAACGAATGATCCACCAAATTCCCCTGCACGCAATCTTTCTTCACATCTTGCAGTGAATTCTGTTGTAAGTTCAATTCCTATCAAATCAGAATCAGGAAAATCTTCAGATATCCTAACTAGTAATGCACCATCGGCACATCCCTCATCAACAATCTTTCCCTGTTTAATAGAATCTTTAATGTCTTTATATTTTAATTCCATCAAAGAATTATTATTCATACCGTAAGCATAAATACTATAATTTCTATCAAGAGTAAGACTTCCAGTATCAGTTAACAATGGGTCATTCCATAATCTCAAAACTGTTTTTGGTATTTCAGAAAAATCTTTCCAAAGTTCAAAAGAAGATTTTGACATCAAATTCTTAATATCATTGTCAACCGACCAATCAACTCCCTTTTCTACAACTTTTTTTAAAATATCAATTGGTGTAATGGCTTGATACTTTTTTTCTTCTAAATCATATTCTGCAGGTAAAATACAAAAACCTAATTTACTATATTGCTCAATAATTGCCGGAGTAGAGCAAAGTACAATTGTGTTTTGGGGTGTAAGGATAATTTCTCCTTCTGTGTTTTCATTAATTTCTTTTAAAGTAAACCCAGCAAATTTTTCATTTGGATTAAAATGTGGAATACCAATAATTTTATAATTTATTCCTAAAGTTTTTTTATAATTTTGTGCAAAACGATCAAGACCAATTGCTCTTTCAAAAAAAGAAATAGGATTATATCTTGAATGTGCTTGATTTGAAGATGTTACCGCAAAGATAATATTTTCAATTTTATCTTCTGGATTCAATTGGCAGTCGCCATATAGATCAAGTTTTTTAATTGGAAGTCTTAAAACATCCCAAAGGTATTCTTCTTGGAATTTTGTATTTAATAAATGTCTACCTGGGAACAGTAAATATGCCATTAGCAAAGTATAAATAATATTGAGTCATTGTACAAGATAATAAAAAACCGTGTTCACTTGCGTGTACACGGTTTAAAAAGTCAATTCAATCCAGTTACTCTTTCTCAGCAAGAACTTGAGCAAGCCCCTTAGAGAGTTCAGCAGTATTATCCGCCGAAACATAACGAACACCTGCTTGATTGAGAGAATGATCAGTTCCAATCTGGAACCCAATCGTAAAAATCCTAACAGGAGTTTTTATAATCTTATCAACGTGATTTTTGAGAAGAACTTTGTTTTGAGCTTCCCCATCAGTAATCACAACAAGATGATACTCGCAGAATCCTTTTTGGGTTTTGGCCCAAGAAATAAGCATTTCGTAAGACATAGCTACAGCTCTGGCAAGAGGAGTAGATCCATCCGCTTTGATATTTGAAATTTGAGACGTAGCCTTTTGACGATCAGAAGAAATTTCGGACAATGTACGAATTCCATTCGCATCAAAAGCCACAACACCCAATTCAACGTCCTTTGGCAGAGCATCAACATAAGTTTTGACCGCAGTCTTAGCTTGTTTGATTTTGTCTCCTTTCATAGAACCTGATCCATCAAAAACGATGACCATGGCACGCTTATTTGGGATAGACGTATCGACACTCTCTTGTTCTGGCCAATCTGGGATATTAGCCTTTTCAGAATTTTCTGGGCTACAGGCAGCAAGAAATGTAAAAAATCCAACAACAGACAACAACATCACGTATGTTTTTTTCATAAATATGATCAAATGTTCAATCACAACGTTACCACGTTATTCATTAAAGTCAATAATTATATTTTTATAATTTATAAAAATATTGACAAATTTAATTTATTATGTATATTATCGGGACACGCTCAGACCTACGTCGGAGTGTTAACAAAGTACATCAAATCGAAAAAAGAAAGAAAGACTGAAGTCAAATGAAGAAACAACTGTTCCTCGGAGGTTCCTGTAATCCCACCACCTGGCGCCAAATCGTCGCCATTCCCCTGCTCATTGCTGCTGGCGTCGAATTCTTCAACCCCCAGGTCGAAGATTGGAACGTCCGTGACGAAGAACTCAAGGGACAAGGGATTGTCGGGGGTATGACTGAATTCGAAGCCATCGAAAAGGAAGCTTCGGAAATGCTCTTGTTCGTCATTGACGGACAGACCCGAGCAATTGCCGCGATGATCGAGGTCACGGAATACGTGATCAAAGGCCGAAAGGTGGTGCTCGTCATCAATAATATTCCTGACGGAGCCGAAATCGCAGGGAGCGTCGTCACCAAAGGTGAATTGAAAGACCTCAATCGGGCTCGAGAATATCTGCTCGAGTTGGCCAAACGCCATGAAACCCCGGTTTTCAAAACCGAAAAAGAAGCAGTGGAGTACTGCATCGAACAACTCCAAAACACGTAAGCTTTTGTCCGCCCACGGGCAGACAAAAGCAAAGTCATATTTTTACCGAACTAGCTTTCGGTGAGAGTGAGACTGTCTGCCCCAAGCAGATAAACACCGCTATGCATCACACCAGATGTATAGCGGTTTTCACTTTTACTTTTTTTCTTTCAACAAATCATCCAAAGACTGCTCCAAATTTTCCAATTCCGTACTTCTTACCACTTTTATATTTTTTTGAGCTAACAATAAAAAATTTCTGAAGTAATCCCTATAAACTTCGTAATCTTCATTCTCAGGAGATTCTTCATATCCAAAATCTTTTTTACAAAATTCTTCAAAACTTTGTGAGTTCATTTTTTCTTTTAAAATATTTAAAATCTCGCGATCCATCGTTTCAGAATTTAATATTTCATCAATATGACCTACTAGAATACTAGCAGCTTCTGCAAATCTTCCGGTATTTTTTACCAATAGAAGTTCAACACCTCTTTTAAGAGATTCGTTAATTTCCATAATACTAAATAGTCCCCCATTACCAACTACCATAATATGTTTTTGATTAATACTCATCTTGGAATACAAAGCTTCCATATAAGCGATATGAGTTATGTATTTAGAGGTATATTTATCACGACCTTTTTTATTCCATTCTGCAGGAATAGGTGTCATAAAAGTATCTACTGTTGTATTTGCATATACAGAAGACTTACCATCTTTTTCTAAAAATTTATTTTCAGGAAAATAAACACTCCCGCCAGGACTTATAGTAAAAAAATGAGCTTTTTCTGCAAATGGCAAACTACCGAACCTTCTTTCATATTCAATATTTTTTGAACCAAAATTTATACCTATTCCCGATTGAGTTTGAGGTATTCCAACATTAGCTTTATATTTGTGAGCAACATTCATCACAGAATCACTGAATACCTCAAGCGGATTTTTCCCTCCATCAAGATGTTTACATCCACCAATAATATTTAAAAGTGGGCGTTGTCTATTTATTCTTAGAGCATCCAAACAACTCTCTTCAATATGAAATGGAATAGTCTGACTAGGATCCTCTAATTTATAATTCAAACTTACCACTCGAACAGAAAAATCTGCACCACTTAAACCTTCGTCAAAATTACCTGGGCATACTTTTTGCACTTCAGCCAAAAATTCATCTCCAAATTTTATTTCACCTTTAGTTATTTCTGGTGAAAAATGATTTTCAAATGTATCTTGTTCCAAAATATTTTTATATAGAAATTGAGAATAAACTTCTTTTACTTTTAATAAAATTGTTGTCAATTCATTAACTTTATCTAAAGAGACTTCTTGACTTAATCTTATAGATTCATAAATTCCAAGTGACTGATTGTAATAATCAGAAACATTATTGAGAACAAAGTGCAGACAGTTTTCAATATATTTTAATAGTTCTTCTTTTGTTGTACTTAAATTATCATCTATTCCCTCTGTACTCGTTTCTGAAAAAGACGATATAGCGTTCAAGGAATTAACAAATGAGTCAAAAACATTCATAGATGCTTCTAAGTTTTCATAATTTGTCCTAGAATAACTAGGTATTTTACCGAAAGAATCTTTTATTTGTGGTGAAACATGTTTTCTTTCATTAATCAAAACTCTAGCAATTTTATCTTCATGGATAGCAGCGACAAAAGATTGAGTATCTCCTTTATTTGAAACTTTATATTCACTTTTTACAACTGCGTATTTATTTTCGACAGATGATTCAGGAGTATTTAAAAAGAAACAATTCATAAGTCTTGAAACATTGTAATAATGTTTACTATTTACTATTTTTGATTGGGCATCAAAAACTTTAGATACAACAGCACTTGTAGAATAGTCTGAAAGATTATAGCTAGATCTTGGTTCGGCATCACTTAATACAGAAGTGATTTCTTCGGCAAGTGAAATAGTTAAAAAAGAATCCTCTGATGTCCGTACTGAATCAAGCCAACTAATTGGAATGATTAAATCTTGTTCGATAATCTTTCTTGCCACAATTCTAGAACCTTTGTTTTTCAAAAGAGTGAAGAATTCTTCTTTTTTACAATTAAGAGCTTCTGAAAAAGTTTTATCTTGTTGAGAAACAATATCTAGAACTTCACTTTGTAAATTATTAGAAGAGGCCCGCATTATTTTTATTTCATCAGCACTTTTTTGATCTAACCAATTACCGACAGTCAATTCATCAATCATAAGATCGTCAATCAAACCGTAAGGTAAATGAGAATGAAAATTATGCATACTGATAATAATTCCGTTTGTATCTAATGAAACATTTTTTTTATCTTTTGATCTAATTGTCTCAGCTCTTTTAGAAATAAAAAGATGATTAATTAATCGTGCTCTTGCTCTTAAAGATTCATTTTTAAAATTTGTATCTTCTAACTTTCTCAATTCATTTATCAAGAAAATTATTTTATTAGGTTCAACGCTTTTGAATTTTTTCTTTGTAAAAATTTCTTCAGGTATAAGTCCAAAATTATTGATTATATCTTTTAATAATTTTGGATTATCAAATAATGGATCTATCAAATCAATCCACTTTTCACTTTTAATCCTTAAAACTTCAGCAAATTTTGCCTGTACCTGATTGGAAATATTTTCTCTTGAAGTATCAGGATTTTTATCCAAAAAATATATTCTTTCATACAGTTCATTTTCTCCAATATTTCTAATAGATTCAGGTGCAGGTTTTAATATTTCAACACTAATAGATCCTTGAGAAGACATTGCTTTGGACCAGGCAAGTAATCTGTTCAAATGATTTGCTTCTGGAGTAGAACTTTTTTGAGAAATATTACGCAAATCAGCACCCTTATGACCATTAAGATACGAAAGTAATCTTAAATTTATTTCAACTTCTTCCAACTGTTCTGGCGATAGATTATCTAACCAAGACCAATCTAAATTTTCAGATTTGAAATCCTTGTTTTTATCCCTAAAAATATCTTCAAATTTTAATTTAGGAATGTTTCTTTCATTATTTTTTGGCATTGCTTCCATTTTATATATAAATATTAACAAAAAACAAAGCTATGTACCATCTATCTAAAAACCATCTTATTGTTTTACCAATCTAAATCAGGGTCGTCCAAGTCAATTTCTAATCCTTTTATTACATGTAATATCTCACCTAGAGAAGTTTGTTTAATGTCTTCCCAAGACATCTTATCTTTTGATAATAGAAATAAAATGTCATCATCGGTCATAAGAGAAATTGCTAATATTGGATCAATTTCTTTTGTTGATTCAAAAAAATCATATATCGGATTAAGTAAAGGACTCACATCTTGTTGAGAAATATTTGGATATACTTTATACATTAAAGATTCTAATTCAAAAAACTTTTTAGCATCTTCTGAATTTTCAAAAATTACTTTATGTTCTTTTTGGGATTCTTCACAAAGTGAAGCTACTGCGCTATCGACTCTATCTCTTTGTTTCTCTCCAAAATAATCCAATGCTTCCTGTAAAGAATCCTCGGCTTTGTATCCTAACCTTATAAAATCATTCGCATCAGCAAAAACATTTGCAATTCTATCTGCATAATGAAGAACCTTTGCTTCTTGTGTCATAGAATTATTTTTTTCTGGACCAGAATGATAGTACATACCATCAAGAGTTTCTTTACATAAATTCAATCCCTCTCCATCTCTTTCAATTTTTTGACAAATTATAATACCCATAATCCTATGATTAAATTCTCTTCCACTTCTTTTTGCCAAAAAATTTTCTCCTTGATGACCAAAAGGAACATGCCCGAGATCATGACCAAGAGACATGGCTCTTGTTAAATTTACATTTAAACCAAGATAATAAGCTATTCTAATAGCTATACTTGTAACCTCTAAGGTATGAACTTCTCTATTTCTAATATTTGCATTTAGTGTTCTTGAAACAATTTGAGCTTTCTTTGAAAGACGTCTAAAAGATCTTGATTGAAGTATCTTTGTTTCATCTCTTACATATTCATCAAGCAATTGACTTGCTCTAATGGTTTGTTCATTTCTTCGAGTTGAAGTATGCACAGCAATATCAGACAAGCAGTCTTTGGCTGTTTTCACTTTATTGTAGTTTATGTCTTTCATAAAGATTCATTATACTCAATTATGTGATTGGCTCAAAACGATCCTTTTTTGTAATTAAAAGATATTTAAAATAAAAAAGATCTTTTATTTAGACTTATTTTAGTGTATACAAGAGAATGAACCAACAACTCGCAACTCCAAGCATTTAGATTTCATTTCTTTTAAAGCTACGGGATAAAATTTATCGTTAATATTAATATCGATCTCACAATAAAAAGCAAATTCCCCCATTTTGCCGAGAGACAGAGAATGAATCGAAGTCATATTAATTTTATATTTTTTAAGTGGAAGCAATACTTCAGCCAAACTACCTGAATTATTTTTTAATCTAAAAATTATAGATGTTTTTCCTTTTCCTTTTTTAAAATTATGTTTTTTTGAAATCAAATTAAATCTAGTTGAATTTGAAGGATAGTCAGAAATATTTGGAATTAAAATATTTAAATCATATTGTTTAGCTAAAAATTTAGAACCTACCGCAGTCAATTTACTTTTACTCTTAGAAACAAATCTTGCAGCATAAGAAGTGCTCGGCATAATTTTGGTTTTGAGATTCAGTTTAAGAAGAGTTTTTCTACACTGTGATAATGCTTGTGTATGCGATAACGCATATTTACAGTCATCAATACTTACTCCAGTTCTAGCCAATAAATTGTGATCAATAGGAAGTTCATATTCTTGAAAAATTGTTAGATATTTTGCTCTCTCATCGTTTAACCAAAAATCAATAACATCTGAGACAAGACCGCTCGTAGAGTTTTCAATTGGAACTAATCCATAACACAAATCATCACCCTCAATCACCATTTTAAAAATTTGTTCATGAGAAGGTAAAAAAATAATTTCAACATTGCGTGACTTGAAATCTAACTTTTGTGCAATTGTAGCTACTTGATGACCATTCGATCCAGCGGGTCCAAGTGCATATATTTTATAGTTCATTTTCATAAAGATGTATTATATTCGAAGTCTATATCGAAAAAAAATTTTGGTCAATTATCTGTTAATTAAATATAAAAATCCTGTTCCGTAGCAAATGCTACAAAACAGGATTTGTTAAAATCATCGAAACATTATCAGGGCTTTGGTCAGATATTCGCCGGCCATTTCCCAGTCAATTGGGTCCATCAGATTTCCGCTGGGTCGAAGTCTCCCCTGCGCATCGATACTAATATCAGGAAATTCATCAAGGAACGGTTCTGCAAGACATATAGTATTTGGACCTAATCCTCCGGCAACAACGATTCCCATATTTGGATATTCTTTACGAATCGCCCGAGCAAATGGAAGTAAACCCTCCGCATCCATCCCAAGACCTTTACCCATACTTTTATCGAGTAAAACATGTGTAACGAATGTTTGATATGGATAAAGATTTTCAACTACTCTATCAGGGTCATTATCTGCCAAATCAAAAGCGCGTGTTCCAATTTGGAGAATAATTTCCAAATTCTTTCTAGAAGCGTGTAAAGCATTTGATATCGCAGCAGGATCCGGCCAAGTCATATCAAGTTGCAAAGCATCGACAAATGGACCGGAATATTGTAATGCAAGCATCAAATCTTGAAAAAGAGTCGGTCGATCATGATAATCAACATAATGTAAAGTAAACATAATATCATCAATGAGATCACGATACTTATCAGATCGAGTATCATCAACTGGTTGAAAAATATCTACGACATTTTCTCTCGTAGGAAACGCCATTGACCATTTGGTTTCACATGCATAAAGAGTATTAAAACTCATCATAACACCGACATGAAGACGTCTAACAGAATTAGGTTGACGACTTCGTCTAAACATTTCGAGCATTAAACGCACCTGTTCATTACTCATAAAATCAGTAATTCCGATATACGGACGTTGCGATTTTGGTGTGTACATTGGTTTCTTTCTTGTTTGATTTTGAATCTAAACCTAGATTAGTCTTTGAATTGAAAAATGTCAATTATAATAAAAAAACTGACGAACCAAATAGTTCGTCAGCTGAATCTCAAGCAACCAGTTTTTCAATCTCAGATACTGCACTTTCAATTTCATGCAACAAGATAAGATGTTCTTCGGCATATGGAAGATAATGAATTCGAGTCTCCTCGATTTTACGATCTCTTTTCTCTTTGGAACAAAAAACAAGAGTCAAAATGTTGTGAAGTCTGTCACAAAGTTTGACAAGGAAAAAATCTCTTGGTGCAAACTTGAATCTTCCATGATAGACATGATTTCTTTCCTTCTTGTCAGGAAATTCCTTTTCGGATGGCTTGCTAAGATATTCAACAAGCATCGCAACATAGGAACCAAACTCCAATCTCACGCGTTCGATTGTCCAAGAAGGAATGTCTTCAACAATATCATGCAACAAAGCTGCGATAATAAGTCGATAATCTTTTACCCTCAAATAAACAATCAGAAAAAGTGCAACCGCCCGAATGTGTTCAAAGTATCTCTCGCCACCTTCGCGTTCCTTTCCTCTAAAAGCATCTTTGACACAATTGTATGCTTTTTCAATCAACTGATATCGAAAGTCGGACCTCGGATAATACCTTGCTATTCTAGCAAAAAAACTTTCGCGATTTTCTGCATCGCTCAAAAACGGATATTCGTATTTCATTTTATAGATCTCTCTTAATTTGAAAATAACATTTTTATGATAAATGTCAATTTTATATATAAAAAAGCCGGACCCTTTGGGTCCGGCTCAGCTTAAAACAAATTTCAAACAGTAGCCACTCTAACCGAATTCACTCTTGCGAGAGAATGCACAGTCGCATAATCGGTTGTAATACTTTTGTCTGGACGAGTTCTTTCAGCAAAACAATTGTTAAAACGGAAAGAATTGGCAAACCACGAATGAAATCCAGCCGCAAATGGAGATGCTCCCCATTTGATATCGAAGACTTGAGTCTCAAGAATAATTGGCTGTGTAGTATCAACCACAACTTGCGGTTTAACAAATTTAGCCGAAGTAATCTTGATTTGTTTGATCTTAGAAAAGTATCCGAAAAATCTTCTCTTTCCCTTTTTGTCCAAACCTTTTACAGCTTGGAAAAAAGATAGATTCTCGGCAACAAACTTTTTGGGAACAGTTGTCAGTTTTGCTGTACCGTCACAAAAAGCAGCTTCTTCAGAATCAAACAACTCGCATAACTCGATCAGATTTGATCGAGCTGGCATTGTTTCAAGAACCTTATCAATACCCAACTCCTTGGCTTTAGCATCTCCAAAAATATACTTGACTACGAGTTTCCCTTGCATCAAAAATGCATCCAAGAGAGTGTAGATCTTTCTGTCTGGATCAACACATGTACCAACAATCAGAGCAAGTTCAGATCGCAATTTTGTGAGTCTTTCTTTTTGCCCAGCAGTTTTGATCTGAACTCCGTTAGGATCTAGATTAACTTTTGCGACAGGCAGATAAACTCCAAGCATCTCATCGTAAAGACCAACTACAGCCCCGGTGATATTTTCTTCTACCAATCCTCCATCACTTCGATCAAGAATCAAACCAAGAAGTGCACAATCGACAGTTTCGTACCTTTTAATTTTGATACTTCGAGGGCCGACAATCAAATTTCCTGACTTGTCCCAAATCGTCTGAACAACACAAGTTCCTTCATATCCACAATCTTCATTGCGCTGAACATAAATTTGCAATTGATCATGAGTAGAGACCACCACCCTTTCAACAACTCGTGCGTTCAAAGAATGTTTTAGAATAAAATCATGAAGTTGATCCAAAATTTCATCCACTTTTTCATAATCAATAGGAAGTCTGCAAAAAGAAATCATATTTTCCTTCTGCACCTTCCTGGACTTATTCCAAGTACTCGGGTGTGCGATTGCAAAAATTCCATGAAAAACCAAAGTGAGTTCAGTGTCTTTCAAAGATTGCCCGTTATTAAATAAAGTTGGACTCGACAGATATCCGGCAAGGAAATCCTCTTCCAACTTTGTGCTTCCAGGCTTAGGCCAATAGCTTTGATTTGGAATTCTCAATTGGACTCGATTAAAACCAGCAAGATGGGGATGATATCGATTCACCAATTCAGCATCGCCAATCATGGCAGGCAATTTCCTCAATGTCTTTTTGAGTTCCGGAAACATCCGCAAATCATATCGAGTAAATTGACGTGTAAATGCTGTCGAACCCCTAATTCCAACATGAAGCTGCATGCGATATCCGTTTTCCTTTAAAGATGCTCGAATATAAGAATTGCCTTCTTCCAAATCAAAACGAATGGAATCAATCGAATCCACAAAAGTTGGATTCAAAGATGCAATGGGGCGTCCCATATTCGGAAGTCTTCTTTCGAGATAAACACCCCTTTGATATTTCACAAAATCAGCAACCTTCCGTTCATTCCAGCCAACTAGTTGAGGGACATAGCGAGAAAGTTCCTGCTGTAAAAAACGCTCCCTTGGATCATCTGCAAATTCTGCAAACATAAGTTGTTGAATTTGTTCAGCAACTTCAGTACCAACGTATTTTGACATGTCGTTTTTGTCTTTCTATTTGTTTGTTTTTACCTATTATTTCAATGTATTCAGATATGTTAATAACATTAAAAACATAATTTGTCAAAACATAATTTACTTTCAAAATAGCTTAAGAGATATCTATACTATTTAATCTAAAATCTTATATTCACCATTTTCAAATTTAAATACTGTAGTTTGTTCCTCTGGAGTGTAATATTTTTGATTCCCTTCATCATCCCAATAATAATTTGGAGTATCAGCCGTCGAAGAAATCGTTTTTTTATTAATATCAAATGTAGGAAGAAAAATACTAAATAAAACCTCGTCTTCTTCAAAAATTTTTAAAGATGGATTATATCTATAGTATGTAAATTGTGATGAACGTATACCCATAACCCTCAACAATAAATCCCTATATCCATCAAAATTTATATCGTCATGTATATTCATCGTAATTGGAGAAATCTCCCAATTATATTCTATAGGTAAAGTTTGCAATAAAACTTTATTTGAATCATAAATATTCAAAACAAAAGCAGGGTCGGTAGAACTTGAAGATATGTTTTCAAATGAAAACAACAGGGTCACATCAGAACTCACATTTACTGGACAATATCCTGAATTATTTTTGTTTCCTAATAAGATAAAACTTTCAGTTGGTGTCTTGTTAATTAAATTTTCACAAAATATTTTATCAAACATTGGAGGAAAATTTTCAAGTTTTAGGACATTAAATTCTTGAGTAAAATTATCAAATAAGTAAGTTTTAGCATTCAAAGTGTCGACTTTAACTTTTCCAATTAGCTTATCTTTATTTGAAATATCTTTACAAAAATAATTATCATAGACTCCTAGAATATCAAAAACAATAGAATGACTAAATTTTTCTCGAACTTCATATTTTAAACATACTTCTGGAATTTTTGTATTACCTGTATTTATAAACATTTTTATCGCATGATAACCGGCCATATCTTCATCCATATCTTTGCCAATTACAGGATTTAAAGAATCTGTTTTATTATCGACAACAATCCTCTTCTCAATATTTGGACTATCAAAATTATAAATACCTATTGAATTCTTTTCTATATATAAATATAAACCACCACCCACCAGTACGATTAGCAACAATAATCCCAAAAAGATTGAATTACTTATTTTCATTTATTAATTATAGCAAAAAAATGAAATTTAAATCTTATATTATTCTGATATCGATGAAATATTATTTACCCACTCCAAAGCATTCAAACAACAAAAAGCGTTAGCAGATAGATACATTGTTCCTTCAAGTTTATTATAATTTTCATCACATAAAGATTGCATGTTCTTAAGTTGAGAATTTAATTTTTCTGAAGGTTTATTTTTTTCAAATTCTTTCATACAAATGGTCGAAGCAACCGAAGTAATTTGCATATCAGCAGCAGCACCCCAAGCACAATCTTCAGCCAAATCTACAGCCTGAAAACAATATTGTTTTTTGCCAATCTCCTCCACAATAAGATCAAGGTCATTAGACATGTCTTCATTATCAGAATTCTGACACCCACTCACATATTTATTATTAACAGAATTATCTTTTATTATTTCTTTTGTTTTTACAAAAATAGGCATTTCAACAAATAGTTGTTTTGAAGAATTAATAATTAACCAACCAAATATAATTGTAAAAGCCGCAACAATAAACAAAGCTAACAAGAAAGGTATCTTTTTCATATATTTTTATTATAGCAAAAAATAAGTTTCGTTCATCTCATCCACGTGGGCTTCTTTTTTAAAACCTTAGAATATACTGAACATTCTTTAATATGTGCCCCTTCGAGATATCCAATACTCATCAAAAATTCATTTACAATTTCACCACCGGTAAATTTAAAATTCTTTTTAAAAAGTTTAACCCATTCTTCTTTTGATTTTGGATGGTGAGATTCTAGCCATTTTTCAAAACTTCCAAATTCTTTTTGTATTTGAATAATTGTTTTAGCATTTTCTATTGCAGCATTTATTTTTAATCTATTACGAATAATTCCAATATCATTCATAAGTCTTTGTCTATCTTTCTCTGAATATTTTGCGACTTTTTTAATATCAAAATTGTCATAAGCTTTTCTAAAATTTTTTTCTTTTTTAAGAATAGTTTCCCAACTCAATCCTGCTTGATTTATCTCGAGTATTAATCTTGCAAATATTTCATTATCATCATGAATAGGAAAACCATATTGGGTATCATGATATATATTATGAATAATCTTTTTGGGGTCTGTATTATTTTTGGTGAAGTGACAATAAGACATATTTAAATAATCAAAACCAAGTTTGTTTTTTATAATTATTATAATCAACACCAAATTTTTTTTTAAGAATTTTTTCTTCTTGTTTAGATCTTAAAAATTGAACAACAAATAATGCCATTAGAAAAATATAACCAATAAAGTTATTTAAATAAAAAGCCATTCCCAATACAGCTATAAAAGAAAAAAAATACATAGGATTTCTTATTTTTGAATATATTCCATATTGAATGAGATTAATTGCTTTAGGCACAATAGAGAATGAATTTCCTAATTGAATACGTGACCACAACCAAAAAATTACACCAAAAATCCAAATAGAAAGGCAAAAAATATATTCAAAAGTATACAAAGGATTCCTAAATATATAAAATGCAGATATTATCAATAAAATAAAATCAACATAACTACCCGAGAAATGTATTTTTATGTAAATTTTTACATTGTTAATCTTTTCTTTTATATAACAAAGAGAAATAGCTTTTTCTATTCCGCTTGAGCCACCAGTTATAAGCGCTATTTTATTTTCTAATTTCATAAATTTGATTATATCAAAAAGTTTCAACGCTTAACTCTCTTAAGATGTATGAGCAACTTTATTCAACCTATCTCTTACCGATTGTAGTCTACGAAAATATTCTTTTTCTCTTTGTTTATAATTACCCCAAATTTGTTCTTGAACAAATTTTGGTTTACCCATTTTGATAATTTGAATTTTCTTAATCGCAGATCTTGGGATACCACCATACATGAAAAATGATTTTTTATATTCTTCTGGCATCTCAGTAATACTTTCTTCATCAATAAAAATTTTTCTACCTTTACCAAACAAAGTATCAGTATCTATAAATAGTCTTACGATCATTTTACCTTCGCTGAAAGTATCATCATTTGGTAATACAACGGAATCTTTTGTTTGTAGATAAACACCGCCGTTATTTTTGTTATCGCCGAAATAGTCGTCATCTTCCAGTATTCTGTAATTTTCCAAACTCATAACATGAACTACCTGATCATCAAAAAAATCTCTAGGTAAAGGTTGAAAATCTTGAAGTATCATTTCAGCTTCATACATGAAATCAAAATATTTATTTTTTAATGCATCAAAAAAATTTTCGTAAGCTTCTTGACTACCCGCAATTATAGTATCAGGGTTGGTAACCTGATAGGGTTTATTTAAATCATAAGGACATTCAGTTTTTTCTGTTGTCACGTTTTCTTTTTCTTCTAAGATTTGAGAGCTTGCAATTGCACTCTCTCTTTCAGCCAAATTAAATTCGTATGATTCTTTCATAAAAAAATTTTATTATATAAAGACAATTAATTAGATTAAAGTTTTTATGATGCAAGATAATCCAAACTCAAAGACTAGTTGGTATCTTTTTTAATCTTTAAAACATCTTTCCTTGTATCAAAATTTCCACGAGTAATTCTTTCATTGTCTGGATATGGGATTCCCACTTTACTTCCCATAAAGTTTATAGTTATAAGATCTGGATCTTCTTCCCAAATCCTAACATTACCTGTCTGTCTACCTTCTTCATAACGTCCATATGGTTGGAAACTTACTATTTGACCAGTACCAAGACCAACTGCACCTAATTTTTTAAGATCATTGAAATCTTTTACCCATTCCGCCATAAGCTCAACAGTATCGATATTCTCTGCCCCATTTGCAGAATCCAAATATTTTGGATCTGGTATTTTATATTCTTCTGACATACAACAATAATACCATACTACAAACACGATTTTGCGTTCAGGAATTCTGCAATTGAAGGTGAAGCACCAGCTGATATTTCAGCAAAACGAGATGGACCTAATTTTGTTTTGAAACACGCTTCTTGAGTTGGAGTAATTGATGAAGGTAATGATGCAGGATCAACTCCAAAACCTGCTAGAGTTTTTTTCTGATCATCAGTCAAGAAAGGCTTGCTAGATGTTGTACCAGTACTCGTACTTGTGTTTGTATTTGTGTTTTTTTCAACATTAACATCTTGTTTAGTATTAATTTTTTCTCCACCAAATATAAAAGGTCTTATATTAAATGGATCAACGATAAAAAAATAAACAACAAATAAAAGTATTAAAGAAAATATAACACCCAATGTAACAAAGAAATAAGTAAAGAATTTATTCATATATAAAGTATATCAAATATTCTCAATCGTTTAACCCCATAGTTTATATTGTTTTGTAAGCTCATCAATCTCTTGAGTTGAACCATATAGTAAACACCCGAGATATTTAAAATCTTTTGTTTCTTTTAATTGCATAGATTCGTGCAAGTCATCATCATGTCTTGTATCAAGCATTTCTTGAGGAAAATCGATTAATGTTATCCCCGGAGAGTTTTTCAACTTTTCGACAAGTTGATTAATTTCTTCAAATGTCCCTTTTTTGATAATAAAACCGAAACGAGCAATTCCTTTATGATTAAAACCAGATTTATCAGTTAGTATTTCTCTTCCCATTAAATCTTCGTCTTTATTCGCACCTAGAGAAATAGACATATGCCCAAGCACATTTAATGTTTGCCAATGTTCGATTCCATCGGCAATTATGGCTACGATTTTATTTTTTTTGTAATTATATGACATTAATATTTAAATATTTTTTATAATCTAATCTTTTAAAGAAATAATTTGTAATCCTTTCTCTTCAATACTATCTCTAGACCAAAAGACAGTAAGATCATCAATTTTCCATTTTCCTACATATCCAACTTTTTTCTCTAAAATACGCCCAGTATAATCTTTAGTATCAGGACTCCATTCTTTCAAAACCAGAGTATCTCCTTCTTCAATATCAAAATCATTAAGTCTTAATTCAAATGTCTTGCTACCATCTAAAATTTGTTGAAAGTATTCTGGCCACACTTTTTTCTCTATTGTTTTCATAAATAAAGTATACCAAATTTATATTTTTGAGTATGGCGTAGCGCAAATTACAAATAAAAAACCGACGAATCCTTTGGATTCGTCGGCCATATATATTCACACCACCAATTCAATCTAACCAATGACTAAACCTTGATCATCTGCCAATTGTCTGAAAGTCGGAGAAAGCTTATACAGCTCCTCGAACGATCGGGCAACGGCTTCGACCTGAGATTCATCTGGTTGTACAAGACTCATTGGCTTAAGCACTACAAACTTATCACACATATTGCGAACCGTACTGAGACGATGAGCAACGATAAGAGCACTTGTATCTCCTTTAGAAAGAACAGTTTCAAGCCCTTGTTGTACAAGCTTTTCAGTCGTAGAGTCGAGACTTGATGTTGCTTCGTCGATAATCAGAAGCTGTGGTTTTTTGATCACCGCAGCTCCAATCATGAGACGTTGAGCCTGTCCACCTGAGAGTTTAATGCCATTTTTACCAACGAGAGTATTGAGTCCGTCGGTAAGACGTTCACCAAAATCAATCTGAAGTAATCGCATCAATTCCCATAACTGTTCATCAGTAATAGTTTCCCTCTCGACATCAGACAACGCGAACGTCAGGTTGTACCTGATAGTCCCTGTAAAAATCTTAGCCTGTTGAGGTATATATCCAATGAGTGACTTCCAAGATGCTTGTGTACGATTGCGAAGATCTATGCCCTTTATCCTGATAACCCCTTCGGTCGGATCATCCGAACGAAGAAGCGCATTCATAATAGTTGATTTACCTGCACCCGAAGGCCCAAGCAATGCAACTATTTCCCCTTTCTCAATAGTGAAACTCACTTTTTGAATTGCAGGAGGAGACTCAATCTCGTTTGTACTAACAGGATAAGTATGAGAAACATCGATGAATTCAATCAAATGCGGAGCAGAGTTTATCTCTACAGCATTCTCATGATCCACGATGGATGGCACTAAAGATATTCCTTTGATCATTGATTGGACGGCGGGAATATTCCAATTTATCTGTAATTCGATATCACCAAACCTCCAGACATTTTCAGAAACCCTCATCGCCCAAGCATAGAGTGGGTACAATAGTCCAATGTTCAGACTTCCTTTCCATACGAGCCAGGCACCCCAAACCATTATGAGAACCAGTCCCAGAATGTTTACCATCGAACGCAAGAATGCAACATCGATGAAGTACAACCAGAAATTACGATCATCCTTAAGTATGCCTGAAAATTCAGAAGCAAGCTCTTGGACTTCACGATTCTCCTTGGCAGAAACTTTCACTCGTTCAATGTGCTCCATGCGTTCGATTTTTCTCCTACTCAATCTGCGAAATCGCTTATCGAGAGGAGTACATGTTCTACTTACCTGACTATTGAGATACAGTGACCAGCCGGCGTACATAATAATGACGCATAGCATAATCAGACCTGCAACCCAACTAAGGATACAGAGAAATACGAATGAAAAAAGAAGATGAAGAAGAGTAGGAAATGCATCGAAAAATAAAATCCGTTGCAGATCCATTGCTTTCACTCTTCCCTTTTCAATCGTCGTGGGCGAAAGGAGACTCGACTCACTCGAATGCTGTGCAAGTGATTTCTCACAAAACAGCTTGGTCACGATTCTGTCGAGTTCTTCCCAATGCAGACCAAAAGCATATTCTCGTGAACGATCATACTTTCGCTGTGTAATCTTCTGAGCCATTAGAGCAAGGAAAAATATTCCTAGGCCCCATTTGGTCATATCAGCATTGTGTCCTGCAAGACCATTGAAGATATAACTTACAGCAATGGGTTGTACCGTTTGCATGATAATCATGAATACGATACTGACCATCATCCATTTCATGAACCTCAAACTCTGAGGTGTAACGACATGCACATAAATCCACTTGAATACTGCCAAGGACTCTTTGGTCCCTTGGAGATATTCTCCGAGATTCTGCGGTGCTTTTCTTTCCACTTCTTCTTTCATATGCGTGTTTTCTACGGGTTGGTTGTGAATTGTAAAGAACTAATAATTTAAAACGCCATACTTGTGGTATGGCGTTTTAAATATTCAAAAATAAGAGTTAAATACTTATGACGCCACAACACTAAAATTAATATATCCAAAAGGAATACCCACACCATTAAGTGATGCGTTTATTGAAGTATTTGGTTGTATCATGTTGTAATTCATGTGGTTGCATTTTAACACGACAAGATGTTATGTCAATAATAAGAGGTAATGTGTACACACATATGGCCCTTTTGATAGATTAGCAACTAATGACTA
>CAYOAC010000002.1:36629-45540 GCA_964401885.1 uncultured Candidatus Saccharibacteria bacterium | reverse complement strand
GATTCTTCATCGAAAGAAGGTTTTTCTTCTGCAATAACCTCTGTGTCATTACTTTTTTTAGGTAGAAAATGTTTTAAAGTATCCTCGTCAGTCCATCCACACAATTCATACATACCTTTTGATGCCAGTTCAATTAATTCTTGAACAGCAGGAATATCCTCTGGCGAAGCTTTTAAAATTAATCTTTCTTCATTGTTTTTATCTTGTTCAATACTCATTATTAAATAATATATTATTAATAAAAAAACTACCAACTTTTAATCGGTAGTTTTTTTATTTTATTTAAATTTCTGCAAGAGCCTCGTCTACAGTTTTTGAAGTACCGTTAACTCGCCCATCTGGTTCATTAATTTTTAAATTTACTCTAGCACTATTCTTCATACCCACGACTCGAAGGAGAGTTCGGATAGCCTTTGCTGTATTACCGTCTCTACCAATAATTTTGCCCATATCTTCTTGGTCTACTTTCAGTGTTAAAAGTACACCCATTTCATCTACAGTTCGATTGATTTCAACTTTGTCTGGTTTTTCTACCAATGCTTTTACTACTTGTTCAAGAAATATTTGGTCGAGTTCTTTCATTTTGTTTTCAGTTATCTGCTAAACGGCGTGCGTTGCACACTTAATTTAAATTATCTTATCTATTTATATATCGGTCAATGAAATTGCATAGAATAACTTTATTTTCTTATGAGTGGAGCGAATTAGAAAATAAGAAATGCCCTTGTGGTGAACTTTATTTCTTAGTTGCGTAAGCAACTTTAGAAATAAGAAATCCTCTTCTGTGGGTGACTTATTTTTAATTTATCAAAAATAAAAATCTAAAATACAAAAAATAAAGTCTGGTTGAGCGAGTCCACTTGTGGACTCGCGACCCGAGGACTTTATTTTTTTGTATTTTAGATTTTTATTCCATCAATATGTTTTATTTGACTTATTACATAAGTATTGTAATATAATATTCGAAACACGATCATCACAAATATGAACACCAAATCGTTTAAAGTTGTATTCGCACTGAGTTTTTCAATTCTCTGCGGAATCCTTTTTGGAAAAAATATTTCACACTTCATTGGTATCCCCTTAGGGTGGATACTTGGCTGTGTGACAACACTCATCACTGGTTTGTTATTTTATAAACCTGCTGAAGTTGTGAAATATATGAAAGAAGCATGCACAAACACATGTGCTTGGGTGGAATCTCGTAAAACACGACAAGCAAGTGCAGAATTTATCAGAAAGAAAAGAATTCGAAAGGCAAGATATTTGGCGATTATGGCAAATATCCCACATACAATATCCACAATCTTTGACAGAATGCTCTTCTGCACAAGCTGGCTTTTATTGTGTTTTATTTTCCTTTACGAAGACATCTTTATTCTTGTATCGATTGCGAGTGTGCTTATTTCATTAACGGGATGCTTTAACACCTTTTCAAAAATCTTAACAATGAAACCCGACTATGAGAGAGGGTTTAGAGGTTTTACGTTTATGGGGTTTTTTGATAGAAGTATTAAGCGTTCTTTTTCAAGGATGCTTGGTAAAAATAGAGGATGGTATTTCCCCACAATAACAAAGAAAGGTAATCCCATTTCTGTTGCTTTCAAATTGCTTTACATTGCATATGAAAACAGGATGGAGATTATTCTCGGTACAGGAATTTTCCTGCTCGAGATGTTCAAAAAGCTCAATTCACATGAACGCATTGTTATTGCAGTTTTTGGAGTCACCTTCTGCCTTGTCGGACTTATTGTTGATGCTCTCAGTCCAAACAATTTTGTCGGTCCATTGACCGGTCTCATTGGTGGAACTATTTTGGGAGCGATTGAACAAATCTTTTACAATCACATTTCTCCCAAGATCGATACTTGGATTGACGACATGAGAACCTCACGCTTCTTACTGGAAAGCTAGGAGTTTGTGAGGAAAGATTTTTCTTTCGGGGGCCGAACACGCAGTGTTCGGCCCCTTTTTAATTTTATTATTCTATTTATCAGAAACTAAATTATAAAATATAAAAAATAAAGTCCTCGGGTCGTCAGTCCACAAGTGGACTGGCTCAACCAAATTTTATTTTCTTATGAGCGAAGCGAATTAGTAAATAAAGAATCCTCTTGTAGGAGACTTTATTTTTTATATTTTATAATTTAGTTTTCCAAATAAAAAACCGCGAAATGTTCGCGGTTTTTTATTATTCTGATTTTGGTTCTTCTGAAGGAGTTTCTTCAACTGGAGCTTCTACAACTTCTTCTGTTGGAGTTTCAACTTCAGGTGTTGCTTCTTCTGCAACTTCTGGAGCTTTAACTTCTTCTGCAACTGGTTCTTTTTTAGGAGCAGACTTTTTTGGAAGTGAGTTAACTTTTTTCTTATCAATAACCTTTTCTGAAACTAATAAGTTGTGAACCGTATCTGAAACTTGAGCTCCCTTGGCAATCCAAGCTGTAACTTTATCTTTATTTAATGTATTTGCGTTTTTACTTCGGGGGTCGTATGAACCTAGAACTTCAATAAATTTTCCTGATTTTGGTCCATTTTGTGAATTACCAACAACCACTCGAAATACTGGCTCGTGCTTTTTCCCTACTCTTTGTAGTCTTATCTTTAACATAGGCAGTATAATAGCAGAAGGTTTTTGTATAGTCAAACTCATTTTTCTTTCAAAAAAGACCCTACTTACATTTAAATACAAATTTAAAGTGACAAAAACCCAAAAATACCATACTATATATTTAATTATGGAAATTAAAATTAGCGTTACCTCACGAGGTTCAGGATACTTTATTCACCCCCAAACAGAAGACTTTGTAGAAATACAACCAGACAAATTACACAAATCACTACACAACGACGTTGTAGAGGTTAAAATGCTATCAGAAAAAATCTTAGACAAGGCTCAGGCTGAGGTTGTTAAACTTATCAAAAGATCAAAAGATACTTTTGTTGGTTATGTAGAAAAAAACCCGACAAATGGTGAATGTCGAGTTGTCCCAGATGATTTTAGAATGTACAAAGAAATCTATTTAGAAGGAGAAGATACTAAAAAAGTAAACGAGAATGAAAAAATTCAAGTAAAACTTAACGATTGGTCAGGAGAATATCCAACAGGATCACTTGTTCAAGTTATTGGTCCAAAAGGAGTTCATGAAGTTGAAATGAAATCTATTCTTCTTGAAAAAGGTATCATTGCAGATTTTCAACCAGCTATTATAGAGGAGGCAAAATCTCTTCAAGCAAAATGGTCACCTATTCCAAAAGAAGAAATTGCAAAAAGAAGAGATATGAGAGATGTGACAACTTGTACAATCGATCCATTAACTGCAAAAGACTTTGATGATGCACTTTCAATTAAAAAAATAAAAGATGATGTATATGAGATTGGAGTTCATATTGCAGATGTTTCCCACTTCGTAACTCCAGGAACACAATTAGATACAGAAGCAAAAAGTAGATCCTTTTCTGTTTATCTTGTAGATAGAACAATTCCAATGCTTCCAGAGATTCTTTCAAATGATATTTGTAGCCTTAATCCAAATGAAGACAGGCTGGCTTTTTCTGTAGTATTTCACATAAATTCCAAAGCAGAAATAAGCGATGTTTGGTACGGAAGAACTGTAATCAATTCAGATAAAAGATATACATATGAAGAAGCTCAAGAAATTCTAGATAAAAAAGAAGGGTTATTTTTTGAAGAACTTGATACATTAAATAAAATTTCAAAAACACTTGGAAAACAAAAATTCGCAAATGGCGCAATCAAATTCTCTTCAGAAGAATTCGAATTCGTACTTGATGAATTCATGTTCCCTATCGCGGTTAAAAAAAGAGAACACATAGAAACACATAGTCTTATTGAAGAATTCATGCTTCTTGCAAACAAATATGTAGCTAAATATATTTATGAACAAGATAAGAAATTAAATGGAGGTAAAGCTCTTGGTTTAATGTATCGTGTTCACAATTCTCCCGACACAGACAAACTTCACGAATTAGCAGTTTTCCTTAAAGCTATGGGCTATAAATTAGAACTTAAACCAGATGGAACCGTTGATCCTAAAAATATAAATAAATTACTTGCAGAAGTAGATGGAAAACCTGAAGAAAATCTGATTTCAAGTGCAACAATTAAAACAATGTCGAAGGCACTTTATTCTACAGAGAACTTGGGGCACTTCGGGTTAGCTTTTGATTATTATACTCATTTCACCTCTCCAATCAGAAGATATCCTGATCTTATAGTTCATCGTATGCTTGGATATTTTCTACAAAATAAAGAAATTCCCGACGAAGAACTTTCTGAATTGGCACAAATCGCTAGCCATGCATCTTCTCAAGAAATAAACGCAGCTGAAGCAGAGCGAGAATCTATCAAATATAAGCAGATAGAATATATGTCTCAACATATTGGAAAAGAATACAAAGGTATTATTTCTGGAGTTGCAAAATGGGGTCTGTTTGTGACAATTGAGGAAAACGGAGCTGAAGGTCTTGTTCATATTTCTAAACTCGGTGAAGATTTTTATAAATTTGCAGAAAAAGAATATAAAATATTTGGAGAAAAATCTGGCAAATCATTCAGACTTGGAGATGAAATAATGGTTAAAGTAGATGGAGTAAGTATAGAAGAAAAAAAGTTGGATCTTGGATTAGTTGCTCAAATATAGATTAAAAAAGGCGGCCCCTACGGGGCCGCCTTTTTTAAGTTTGACACCCCATTTCAAAAGATGTAATTTAAATTTGAACTGAACCAACAATAATTATGACGAAAGAAGAACTGTTTCGTGCTTTTTTTCTCAAAATCTATATTTTTAAAAAAGACTTTTGGGACGTATTCATTGAAAGTATTGACGGCGATCAAATCACAGTATCAAATATCCACGACAACGAAAGAAATACTTATACTTGGTGGGAAAACCAAAGTGGACAAATCATTATCAATTCAGATAAATGGTTTTGCATAATTATTTCAAATGAAGAAAGTCTTCAATTTATTGATTTAATGGACAGGCACTATACAAAGTCTGCTGTTGATGCAAAAAAACGAGCGGAAAGAATTATTCTCGACAGCGAAAATCGTGCAAAAGCATTTTCTGAACTCAAACAACGTGTTATTGAAAAAACTGGCTTGAAACCAGTTGAACCAGTTGTTTGATGTTACTTTCGCAAGTGGCGGCCTCCGGCCGCCACTTTTTAATTATCAAATACCACTTGCATAAAAACAAACATAGAGTTAATCTCCATGTTGAATCAGCTATTACAAAATTATGAGAAAAAGCAACATCGCAGTTGGCACCTTTGTTTGGTGGAGTCGTATTGGAAATTCAACCAGTCAAAATATCAGTAGTCCTGGGATTATCTCGAAAGTCTCCGAAACAGGCTTTCATGTCGTAACCTTTGATGACTGGGAAGAAACTAAAGAGGAAATCCCTTTCAAATCTGCAATTGTTAAAGATGAATTCGTAGTGATCTCCCAAGAACGAGCATTGAATTTCCACCAGGAAAAAACGGGCGCTCTTAGGGGGAATATGGTCAAACTCAAAAAAGAAGCCCAGAAGGCAGAACAAGACCTGAGAGAACATACTCAAAAATCAGAAAGACATTGGAGAAGTCGTCCTTTATGTTCTTTTTTGCGGGGTTTTGAGACCGCTTGATCAAATCAATCAATTTTACAATTACCAGAACATCAAGTTCTGGTATTTTTATTGATAAAACTATGACGCTATGTTAGTTTCATAATATATGTTCTTAAAAGATATTGAAGTTGGAATGTTCCTTTGGTTACAAAAAGATTCACAGGATACATTTGGAGAAAGAGTCAGAATACTTAGAATCAAAAATGGACAAATTTTTGAATTCGTAAGTCTTCATGATGGAAAACATCACTCTAATCATTTAACACTCGCTGGTGAAAGAATAGTAAAAATTGGACATTATACAATTTTTCATAAATTAACATTAGCAGAAGCAGAACGATTTGTTGAAACAAGATCGGAATTCCTTGAAGAATCTTTAAAAAGAGCTCAAACAATTTTTGATAGTTTTTCTTCAATGAAAACTGCGTATTTTCCCTAATTTTTAACGATCTATTCACCTTAGAAATAAGGTGATTTTTTATTTTGCAATCAAAACTGCTTCATCAAACTTTATTGATAGGACTTTTGACGCTCCATCTATCATAGTAATTCCAAAAATAACTCCAGCTCGAGACATTGTTTCTCTATTATGTGAAATCAAGATAAGTTGAGAATTTTTAGATAGATTCACAATCATGTCTCCATATCTTCTACTATTGGCTTCATCAAGTGCGGCATCTGTTTCATCAAGAATAATAAATGGCGGAGGATTTACAGAAGACATAGCAAAAAGAAGTGCAATTGAAGTAAGAGCTCTTTCTCCTCCCGATAACATCATGAGACTTTTTACTTTTTTACGAGGAAGGTTAACATCGATTTCAAGTCCTTCTTCAAATTTTTCTTCTTCGTCTTCCTCTGTACTTATTTTCTTCTTTTCAATTTTTAAACCAGCTTCCCCTCCATCAAACATGACTGAAAAGAATTTCGTAAATTGTGTATTGATTTTTTGTAAACCAATATTAAAACGATCATTAATTTCTACATTTAGATGATCAATAATTTTTTGTAAATCTAAAGATGCTGTTGTTAAATCTTCTAGCTCTTTTTTAAGAAATTCTTCTCGAGTTGTAACTTCTTCATATTCTTTCATGACATCATCACTTGCTCCAACTCCAATTTCTTCTAAACGAATTTTTAATCTTTCTAGAGATCTTCTTCTTTCTTTTTGAACTGATCTGTTTTCTTCAAGAACAGAGATATCTTCTTTATTTGCATACTCAGATATACTTCTTCCAATTAAAACCAACCCTTCTTGTATTTCACGATTAAACTCTTCAACATCTTGGTCTAATTCTCTCTGAACATATTGTAATTGTGAAAACTGATTAGCTAATTCGGTTTTTTGATTCATTAAAATGATGATTTCAGTATTTGAAACTGGCCTTTGTGCTTCTTGTAGTTTTAATTGTAAATCTCTTTGTTTTCGAATAAAATCATCAATCTGATTTCTAACTTCAGAAAGTTTTTGTGTATGTTCTGCAATTTCTTTTTCATAACCCTCAATCTTTGGAGTTAAATCCTGAATTTGAACTTCTTCTTGTTTTTCCCCTGTAATGAATGATTCGAAATAAATAATTAAATCTTGAATATTTTGTTTTATAATTTCTACAGAATCAAATTGTAATTCTTTCAAATTCTTTATTTTTTCTTCTAATTCTGATTTTTTAAGAATTATTTTTTCTTCTGTATGATGAGGTTTAATCTGTTGGAGTTCTGAAAGAGTTTTAATTTGACCTTCTAATCCCGCAATATTTCTAACTGATTGATACTCTGTATCTTTTAATTTTGAGATTTCAAAATTAATTTCTTGAATTTCTTTTTTTAAAGAATCTTCAATTGAGGTATCTTTAATTTGAATATTAGAAAAATTTTCGATTTGAATATTTAATTCATCAATTTTTTGTTTTAGAGAAATAAGAGAAGAAGTTTTTGTTTTTGTATTTTGAATATATGTATATTCTTTTGAAATATATTCGTAATATTTTTCTTGTAATTCTTTTTTAAGTTCAATTGATTTTTCAATCTTTTCAACTTGTTTTTTAAGAAAACGAATATGAGGAGTAATTTCTCTTCTAAGAGATTCTACTTGAGAAATATTTTCTGCTGTCTTTGCTAATTTGTTTTCTGTATCTTGTTTTCTATATTGAAAAAGTCGCAAACCGAGTGCATCTTCCAACATTTCTTTCCTTTCTTTTGAATTGGTATTTAAGATACGATCAGCTTCTCCTTGAGAGATAATATGATGCCCTGTAGAGCCTATATTTGCCCCTGCAAGCAATTCATGTATATCTTTTAGTCTTACCTTCGCAGTATTGATAAAATACTCATTTTGACCGTCTCTATGGACAACTCTTTCAAGAATCACTTGATCTAAATCTAATTGCAAAAGTCTGTCGCTGTTATCAAAAGTAATTTTAACTGAAGCTTTATTTTGTCTTCCAATTTTTGTTGTTCCATTAAAAATAAGATCTTCACCTTTTTTTCCTCTAAGAGATTTGATGGATTGTTCTCCGAGTACAAATCGAAAAGCTTCTGCTACATTTGATTTACCTGATCCGTTGGGTCCTACAATTGCAGATATAGGAGTTTCAAAAGAAAAAAAATCTTTCTTAGCAAAAGATTTAAAACCTGAAATTTCGAGAGATGTTAGACGCATATAGAGATATTATACATTATATAATATATAGATAAAAGCTTTTATTACACCATCTATATACCAAATTTCTCTCGTAATCCAAATGAATTTGCATAAGAAAAATGTCCCAAATAAGATTTAATCATTGTAATATCATCCACACTCACAAAACCATTCTCATCAAGACCCTTATAAAACTTATCTTTAAATCTCTTCACAACCTTTCTGCGAACAAGCGTGTGTGTTGGTTTTATATAATATCCAAGAAAATCAATACCAGTATAAATATTCCTCAAAATAGTTTTGTGATTGCACATTTTTAAATTTAAAATATGTTCAACAAATTGTGTGACTTGTTTTGAAATATGTTTTAACTTCTCTTTATTTTCATCAAAAAGCACAAAATCATCAACATATCTAACATATCTTTCATATTTCAATAATTTTTCTATATATTGATCTAACTCATTCATATATACATTAGCAAAAAATTGTGAGGTCAGATTGCCGATAGGTAGACCTTTGGAAGTATCACCGTGTAGAAGTGATTTGTATTTTGGAATTAAATTCTGAGTTTGTAATTTTCCTTTAAAAATATAATTACTTGCAGGATTATGAAAAATAATCATTTCTGATAACCAAAGTA
>CAYOAC010000002.1:24346-36619 GCA_964401885.1 uncultured Candidatus Saccharibacteria bacterium | reverse complement strand
CCACCAATTTGAATTATTTTGTTGTTCAATCTTTTTAAAAACAATATTCCATAAAATATCTTTATCAATACTTCTAAAAAAGCTTTTGATATCCATTTTCAAATAATAGAGTTTGTTTCTATTTTTTCCTCCTCTATTCACATACCGTCTCACCTTTTTCACAGCCTTATGTGTTCCATAATTCTTTCGATTAGCATATGAATTATTAGAGAAATCTTTTTCGAATAATTCCTGTATTTCGTTACAGAGTAAATGATGTACTATTCTATCTCTAAAGTCTGCTGCGAATATCTCGCGTGGTGACGGATGAGTTATGACAAAACAAATATGTCTTGAGATTGTATATCTACCAGTTTGAAGGTCATATAACAATCTACTCAGATTCTTCTCTCTGTTTAATTCAAATTTAAGTGCATTAAAAGTATTTTTCTTTCTCTTTAAACAAGACTTATATGCTGTATATAATTTTTCAAATGTAAATATTGTATTCATAATTTCAAAACAAAAAACGGGACAGAAAGAAGTGCTAGTGGACACAACGCACAGAGTTCTGATTGTTCCTGTCATTGTTGTTCATATCCCCATAGTATGTATCCCAGTTCCAGGCGTTGTTGTCTGGATTCTCAGCGTTCGGAGTACCAGACCAATAATTAGCGTTCTGGGTAAATCGTAGTTTAATTCTATCTGACTAAATCTTGATAACAATATATCCTCAAAATAATTCTGAGGGCAGATAGTGGCATTTCTTTTCCCACACTCTTTAATTAAGCAAATTAAAGATTCTGGGGAAGATATAATTTTCTCCATCCCGTTGCTTGTCTTGAAACTTCTGATAATTTTTCTATAAGATAAGGATACACAGTAGATGATTTAAATTGTTTTAATTCTTCTGCGATACGAACATAGATGAATATCTCATCAACATACTCCAATATCATATCTAGATGTTTTACTCTTTGTATTTTTATTTTTTCATTATTTGCTTTTGATATCTCTTTTAAAATCTCCACATTACAACGTATTAATTTGTCACCAAGCAGATATTTATACTGCTTATTAAATTTTGGGACTCTTTCATATAAATCTTTTAACAAAAATAATGCTGAATTATATATCTTGAGTTCAGACGAATGTGACATGTTGAAGTAATGTTATTGTCAATACAAAACACTTCGTGTTTTGTATTTATAAAAGGCTCAAAGGAAAAAGTATCACCAAAATGCTAGTGGACACAACGCACAGAGAACTGACTGCCCCTGTCAAAGTTGAACATATTCCCAATGTATGTAGCCCAGAGCCAGGCGAGGTTGTCTGGAGACTCAGCGAACGGAGTACCAGACCAATAATAAGCGAACTGGGAAAATCCAGGAACTTGAGTAGCGTTATTGTATGCAGTAAAATCTGTAATTGATTGATATTCTTGTATTGTTGGCAATCTCCATTCACTTGAGCCTTCAGCTACGAGATTTTGGCAATATTCAACAGCACCATAACCCTCGGCTGTCCACCCATTTCCGATTGAGCATCCGTTATCTATTTCATATTGTCCGGCACTCCAACAAAGTGAGAGTGTTGGATCTGTTTGCCATGTAAGATTAGGTGATCCTGCAGATGCAGTTCCTTCAACTCCGAATATAGTTGTTCCTGTAACAATGTTTGCTGCAACAAGATCAGCATCTTCTGATTGTAATAAGGAGTAGATTTCAGATAAGGTATGGAAAGATGCAGATACAGAACCAGGAACTGTAAAAGGTGAAGATGTTGCTGTTGGTGTATCTGTGAAGTTTGTTAATTTATCATATATATCATTAAGTGAGTATTGTGTGTCATCACCTGCTGTTCCTGTTGGTGTGAGAGAGCCTATAGCGTAGGTTGCTGTTGATACGATAAGTATTGCTGAGAGTGTTGTTGCGATTGTGATTAGTGTTTTTTTCATATTAATTTGTTATTGATAATGTTTTGATAAAAGCTCTAGTCTTTGGTCCGAAGTATCCTGCTGAGGGAGTGATGTTATGAGCTTGTTGGAATTTGATAAGTGCTTGTTTGGTTAAGTTTCCAAAGTAGTTGGTTTCATGTCCTGTTGAACCAACTTGTCCTGGTGTATTAATTGAGAAACCTTGAGAGTTGAGGAATTGTTGAAGTATTTTCACATCATTTCCTTGAGAGTTGAGTTCTAGATCTCGAGGATTAGAAGAGAGAGGAAGATTTGATAATGGTGTAGTTAAATTAGGGTATTTTTTTTGAAGTTCTAGAGCTTTGTCTATTTTTCCCATTTCATTTAAATTCTTTATTCTGCTTTTGATAGATGTTCCAGTTGAAGATCTTGTTGGTGGTGGAGTATTGTCTGGTGGTGTCCATGTGGTGGTGACATTGGTTGGAGATTCAAATGAAAGCCAACCAGTATTGTCATTGTATGCATAACCACTAAATGTTCCGTTTGTGATTATCACATCAGAGAAATCAAAGTATCCAAGAGATTCACTCCATGCATATCCTGATAGAGTTCCATTGGTATTTGTTATTCCATCAAGTACAAGCCAACCAGTATTGTCATTGTATGCATATCCTGTGACGGATGTATCACTTATTGTTGCATTAGAGAAGTTAAACCAGCCCGCTGATTCACTCCATGCGTTTCCTGATGTGTTGGCAGCAAATACTGGTGTTATGATTAGACAGAATAGGAAAAGTGATAAAATGTATTTTTTCATTATAAATATTTCTTTTTAATATAAATTAATAAACAGTTTTTTTATGCCAACATAAAGCACTTGAGTATTGTATCAAGTAGTGCTAGATATACGACCCCCCCCGAGAAGTTTGGTGGGGATAACTTATGAGGTCAGGCATACTTATAAACAAACACGCTGTAAATTTTTCTGGAGACTGGGTGCCGTAATCGGCGGGTCCCACGACAGAAAAATTTACAGCGTGTTTGTTTTTTAATAATTGTGACTGACTCAATTTACAATTCACAAGGCTAGATTCTCGACATATTTTGATTCATCAAAATAGAAGTACTCATGTAGTACGCCTCCGCAGGAATGACATACTAATAACCTACACAGGCATCCACTCTTTCTTCTCCAAAGCTTTTTGAGCGGCGTCTTGTTCTGCTTCTTGTTTTGATTTACCTTTTCCTGTTGCGATTATTTCATCTTTTATTTTTACAGCTACAGTAAAATATTTATTATGATCAGGACCTTCTTCTTGAATAGTTTCATACAAAGGTGTAATAGATAAAAATTCTTGAGATTTTTCTTGAAAATAGCTTTTTGCATCGATCCATGATCCTGTTTTAACAATTTCATCAGTAAGAGAGAGTAAATTAGTTTCAATAAAGGTATTTGCAACTTCATATCCTTGATCTAAATATAATGCCCCAATTACAGCTTCAAAAGTATCTGCAAGAATATATTGTCTTGCCCTACCAGTATCTTTTGATTCCCCCTTTGATAAAAGTAAAAAATCATTAAAACCAATTTTTGTAGCAACTTCAGAAAGTGAATTTGTATTCACGAGAGCGGCCCTGAAAGAAGTTAGTTCTCCTTCATTTCTTTTTGGATATTTTTTAAATAAAAAAGAAGTAGCAGCAAGTTCAAGAACAGCATCTCCTAGAAACTCCAACCTCTCATTATGCTCTTGTGCAGTGTGTTTATTTTCATTGATAAAAGACCTATGAGTGAAAGCTTGTCTCAGTAGGTTTTTATCATTAAAAGATATATTTAATTTTTGTTCTAATATTGAAAAATCTGGAAGTGTCATACTATTTTTTCATCAAAATTTGTATTGATTTGGTTATAAGTGGCACAATATCATTGTAGAAGTTTAAGTCAAGAATTTCTGTTGCTTTAAACCATTTTGCTTCATCAAGACCTCCTGATTCTCCGAGGGTAACATCTTCATAATTTGCTTCAGCTAGATAATAAACAACTTGCTTTCGATGTTTACCTTTTTCGGGATGATTTGCAACATACTCATTATCTCCTAATTTATCAAAAACTTCTGTCACTGTAAGTCCGATTTCTTTTTTAATAATTCTCTTTACACCATCTGAATCGGTTTCACCTTCTTCAAGTCCACCTTTAGACAAAGTCCAGTGTCCAAATACATCATGAACTAGAGCAAAAAATATTTCGAAACCGTCTTTTGCATAAACAACAGCACCGACTTTTTTTTCAATTGGCATTTCTTCAAAAGTTAATTCTTTTTTACGAGAAGCACCTTGATCTTTACCTGGTTCACCAATTTCTTTATAAACAGCTCCAAGAACTCCATTGACAAACTTTCCACTGTTTTCTCCACCAAAACTTTTTGCAAGTTCAATAGATTCGTTTATAGCAACCTTTGGAGGAACTTCTCCTCTATCAGAAAAAAGAAGTTCATATAATCCAATACGCAAAACATTTCGATCTACTGTCGAAATCTTATCAATAGGCCACTCTGGAGCAGCTTTGTTTATAATACTATTTAAATCTTCTACTTTAGCAATGACGCCGGAAAGGAGTTTTTTCATAAAATCAAGATCCGCAGAATTATCTGCAAATTCTGCTATGTTTCTTAATAATATATCAACAGAATCGTTCGTTTTGAGCGTATTAAAATCCCACTCAAAAAGAGTTTGAAGAACTATTGATCTTGAAAGGTGCCGGTTTGCCATATGTTTAAGGTGCTAAATAAAAAATAAAATAATTGAATGACTACTCAATTATTTTACTGCTTTTTTTGTTTTTGTCGACTTTACGAGTGCTTTCTTTTCAACAGGCTTGATTGCTTGTTTACCTTTATAAATACCAGCTCGTGAAGCTCGGTGTCTAAGGTGAACAGCTCCGGTTTCTTTATCTGTTGTTATTGCAGATGCAGAAAGAGCGTGATGTGATCTTCTGTTGGCTGTATGCGCCCGTGTATGTCTCATTCGTATTACCATAGTTGTATTAAGATAACAGATTTTAGAAATAAAGTCAAAACAAAAACTATCTATATTTTACACCACCCAACACGATGTTCTTTACATAAACCATGTTTTTTAATCAAATTCCTATGTTTTAAAGTCCCATATCCTTTATGAATTTCAAAACCATACTGAGGATATTTTTTTGAATTTTTTTTCATATATCTATCTCGAGTTACCTTTGCCAAAATTGAGGCAATCATAATACTTGGTTTAATTGAATCCCCTTTTATAATTACTGATGATTTTTTCCAATTTCCTTTGGGAACCTTCAAAGCACCATCTAACTCTAAAATTATTTCTGTTTCTCTTTCTTTTATTTTTAATTTTTCTAAATTCCTTTTTATTCCAAAATTAATAGCATGCGAAATTCCTTTTGTAGAAATTATTTTTGCAGAAACGAGAGTTGCCGACCAATTTATTTTTCCTTCTTTTTGTAATTGATTTAAAACTTCATATAGTTTTTCTCTTTTCAATTCTTTAACTTGTTTTGAATCATTCAGACCGTTCTTTTTCAAAAGATTAAAGATAGATTTACTTTTAGATTTTGGAATAAAAGAAGTACCTATCGAAACGGGGCCCGCAAGCGGGCCCCGTCCTGCTTCATCAATACCCACAAGATATTCTTCTCTTTTATCTTTCATAATAAGTAATTATAACAAAATAAAAAACCTCATGCCTAAGGCATAAAGGTTTTTGTAATTAACGAACGTTTCTTCATCTGAAGGTATATGTAACAATAAATTTTCTGTTCATCTTCATTGCACTGATTTCAAATGTTTTAAATGGACAATCCTCAGGATATTTTTCCGTCCTGAAAACAACAATAGGGCCTTCTGTTGCAACTTTAGGGTTATTGTTTGCAACATTTTTATAATATATGCGTGTTATACGAATATCTGTAATTCCTACAGAAGAAAGATCAATCCACAAAGTCGGAACTCCACAAATATCGGCTGGTGAGATAATTTCTTTGTGAGCAGATCCCAATTGACTAACCTTCCAAAAACCTGATAGTTCTTGTTGCAAAAATGTGTAAGTCGCCAATATTTCTAGAATGCCAATATGGGTAAGACTAGGTTCCTTTTCCTTAATTTCCTCAAGAGAAGGAACACGAACCAACAATGAAACAGAAGAAGGATAAGTAGTTTTCATAATTAAAGTTTGTACTTCAATTGCATATTAGTTCTATAAGATTATTTGTCAATAATATGTAGAAAGACACCAGATGCATTCAACTCAAAATTTTGTATAATAACCTAACAATGAGTAAACCCTTCTCACATCTGCATGTCCACAGTCATTACAGTCTTTTGACTGCCCTACCCAAGATCAAAGATCTTGTAAATGCAGCAAAAGCAGACAATCAAAAAGCTCTCGCACTCACAGATAATGGGAACATGTATGGTTCAATTGAATTTTATAAAAAATGTATTGAATCAGAAATAAAACCAATAATTGGTATTGATGCCTACGTTGCAACCCGAACTCGCAAAGACAAAGAAAGAATGGACTCGCGTCGTACTAGATTAATTCTCCTTGCTAAAGGATATGAAGGATACAAAAATCTAATCGAAATAGTTTCTGATTCACATCTTGTTGGTTTTTATTATAAACCCCGTATCGATAAAGAACTTATTACACAATTTCATAAAGATTTAATTTGTATTTCCCCTTCATTCAATAGCGAAATAGTAAATGCTCTTGCAATGAGTAATGAGGAACGAGCAACTGAAATTCTTTCTTTTTATAAAAATTTATTTGGCGATGATTTTTATCTTGAGATTACACATCATCCAGAAATTGAAGGCCATGATGCCCGGATGAATCTAGTAAAAGATTTTGCAAAAAAGACAAATACGAAGATTGTTGCGGCGGGCGATGTCTACTATATCGAAGTCGAGGATCGTGACGCCCGCCGCACCCTTATGTCAGTTCAAAGTAGTTTTGGTGGTGATGCAGGAGTTGATGATGAAGAAAATTTTTCTTTTATAAATCAAGAACAAGCAAACGAATATTTTAAAGATACACCAGAAGCTCTAGATAATATTCAAGAAATTGTAGACAAATGTAATCTTGAACTCGAACTTGGTAAATGGGTTTTCCCCGCAATCGATATCGGCGGAAGACAAGCCAAAGATGTTCTTAAAGAAATGACTTATGCAGGTATAGAAAAAAGACAATTAGAAAAAACAGAGGAACTTGTAAAAAGAATAGAGTATGAACTTGATGTTATTGAAACAAAAGGATATTCACCTTATTTTCTTGTGGTATCTGACTTGCTTCGATATGCCAAAGAAGCCGGTATTCAATCTAACACCAGAGGTTCAGCTGCAGGATCACTTGTTTCTTATCTGGTTGGTATTACAACGGTAAACCCTATGGAATATGGACTCCCCTTTGAACGATTCCTTAATCCGGAAAGACCTTCTCCACCCGATATTGATATGGACTTTGCCGATAACAGAAGAGATGACATGATAGATTATGCGCGAAAAAAATACGGCGATAGCAATGTAGCTCAAATCGGAACTTTCGGTAAAATGCTTGCAAAAGGAGCTGTTCGAGATACTGCAAGAGCGATGGGTTTTGATTATGCAAAAGGTGATGAAATCGCAAAACTAATTCCAATGGGTGCACAGGGGTTTCCAATGACCATTAAAAGAGCCCTCGATGAAGTTCCTGAGCTTGCGCAGTTATACAAGACAAACAATGATGCAAAAACAATTATAGATATGGCTCGCAAGATTGAAGGTTGTGCAAGACAAATTGGTATGCACGCTGCTGGTGTGGTTATTTCCCCAACTCGTATGGCTGATTTTACTCCTGTACAATGGGATCCCAAAGGTGAAGGAAAAATTGTAACTCAATACGATATGCACTCCGTAGAAGAAGCAGGTCTTCTTAAGTTCGACTTCCTTGGCCTAAAAAACCTCAGCATCATTGCTCAAACCGTAAAGATGGCCGATAAGATTTATGGAGAAAAAATTGATGTAGATTTTATTCCGCTTGATGATAAAAATACTTTTGATATGTTGGCTCGAGGAGAAACTGAAGCCACTTTTCAGTTAAACGGAGACGGTATGACTCGTTTTCTAAAAGAACTTAAACCTTCAAATAGTCACGACATCAATGCTATGGTTGCGCTTTATCGACCCGGTCCTCTTGCCTTTATTCCTGACTATATTGAAAGAAAACATAATCCAGAAAAAGTTGTATATTTTGATCCAAAATTAAAAACGTATCTTGAACAAACATACGGAATTCTTATTTATCAGGATGACATTCTTTTGATTGCTGTGAATCTTGCAGGATATTCTTGGGGAGAAGCCGACAAATTCAGAAAAGCTGTAGGTAAAAAAATTCCTGAAGAAATGAAAAAACAAAAAGAGAAGTTCATTAATGGTTGTATAGAAATTGGTGGTTTTTCAAAAACAAATACAGTCAAACTTTGGGAAATGATTGAAACTTTTGCCGCTTATGGATTCAACAAAGCTCACGCTGCCGCTTATGGTCGTGTAGCATATTTAACTTCATACCTTAAAGCCAATTATCCTGTTTTATATATGGCATCCGTTTTAACTGCTGATTCTGGTGATGTAGATAAAATTGCAGTCATGGTACATGAATGTGAAAGAATGGGAATCACAGTTCTTCCTCCTGATATAAATGAATCTTTTGCAGACTTTGGTGTGGTGCCTGGAGAAAGAGGAAAAGAAATTATTCGTTTTGGACTAACTACAATTAAAAACTTTGGACAAGGTATTGCAGATGCGATTATTGAAGAGAGAAAGAAAAATGGAAAATTCAGTAATATGGAAGATTTTTTAACTAGAGTTATTGATAGAAATTTAAATAAAAAATCAATGGATGCACTAATTAGAACAGGCGCCTTTGACAGCATTTATCCTGATCGCGCCACACTGCTTCACAATATGGAAAATCTTTTAAAATTTAATAAAGAAATTTCAAAGACAGATGATAATCAAGACTCCCTATTTGCTTCTGTTGGAATCAAAATTTCACATCTACATTTTGAAAATGGTCCGAAAGTTTCCAAAAATGAAATGCTTGCCTGGGAAAAAGAATTACTCGGATTGTATGTTACAGGTAATCCACTTGAACAGTTTAAAGATTTAATAGATGCCGGTGGTCACAGTATTGCAAAAGTAAAAAAAGAAATTAAAAATGGTAAACCAGCTTTTGCTGCAGGAATTATTGAAGAATCAAAACAAATTCTAACCAAAAAAGGTGATGCTATGGCCTTTATGAAAATAAAAGATTTTAATGATTCTATTGAATGTGTCTGTTTCCCTAAAGTTTATGAAAAATACAAAGACATTATTGAAGGAGATGGCTGTGTTGCTGTAAAAGGAACTCTTTCTGAGAGAAATGGAGAGAAAAGTATTCTAGTGGATAAAATGAAAAAGCTTGTAGAATAAAATTATCTTCTTTATTTTTCCTTTATTTTTGTTACTATACAAAGCATGTCAACTATAGAAGAAAAGCGACATTCGCTCGCCCACCTGCTTGCACAGGCAATTTTAAATATTTACCCAGAAACAAAACTAACTATTGGTCCATCAACGGATACGGGTTTTTATTATGATTGTGATTTTGGAACACAAAAAGTTACAGACCATGATCTAGGTCGTATTCAAAAAGAAATGAAAAAAATTCTCCCTACTTGGAGTACTTTTTCTGCTATTTCAAAAACTCCAGAAGAAGCTCGGGAACTTTTCAAAAATAATCCTTACAAGCTTGAACTTATCGAAGAAATTATTTCACGAGGAGAAGAAATAACTTGTTATCAATCAGGAGATTTTATAGATCTTTGTCGAGGTGGTCATGTTTCAGATATGACAGAAATAGATTCAGAAAGTTTCAAATTAGATAAAACTGCTGGAGCCTATTGGAGAGGTGATGAAAAAAATACAATGCTTACTCGTATTTATGGTCTGGCTTTCGAAAATAAAGAAGAATTAGATTCTCATATTTTAAAAGTTGAACAAGCAAAAGAAAGAGATCACAGAAAACTTGGAAAAGAATTAGATTTATTTACATTCTCTGATCTTGTTGGAGGTGGTCTCCCCCTTTTTACACCAAAAGGTACAGCGATGCGAAATGCAATTATTGAAAAAATATACGAAATTCAAGGTCAATATGATACTCAAGAAGTTTGTATTCCCCATATCACAAAACCAGAGTTATATATGAAATCTGGACACTGGGACAAATTTAAAGATCAATTGTTTCATGTTAAAGGAAGAGAAAATGATTTTGTAATGAAACCTATGAACTGTCCTCATCATACTCAAATCTTTGCTTCAAAACCTCGAAGTTATAAAGAATTACCTGTCCGATATGTTGAATCAACAATGGTTTATAGAGACGAACAATCTGGTGAACTTATGGGATTGGGTCGTGTAAGAAGTATTACTCAAGATGACGGACATACATTCTGTACTCCCGAACAAATAGAACAAGAAGTAAAGATAATTATTTCTATAATTAAAAAGTTCTATACTCTATTGGGATTAATGGAAGAAGGAAATTATAGAGTTTCACTTTCTTTTAGGGACCCAAAAGAACCTCAAAAATATCTTGGTGATGAAAAAGTTTGGGAAACATCACAAACCGCACTTCTAAAAATAGCACAAGAAGAAAATCTTCCATATGAAATATTTGAAGGTGAAGCTGCTTTCTATGGACCAAAGATAGACTTTATGTTTAAAGATGCTCTAGGTCGAGAAAGACAGCTCGGAACAATTCAATTGGACTTCAATATGCCTTCAAGATTTGAATTAGAATACACAGATAAAGATGGAACAAAAAAGACACCTGTAATGATTCACAGAGCAATTGCTGGTTCACTTGAAAGATTCTTATCTATTGCAATAGAACATTATGCAGGAAACTTTCCTTTCTGGATGGCGCCAGTACAAGTTGCGATTATTCCAATTAAAGATACTCATGAAGAATTCGCTTTAAATCTTCATAACAAATTAAAAGCAAAAGGAATTCGAACCAACTTCATGGATTCAAAAGATAATTTTGGGAAAAGAATTAAAAAATCTAAAGATGAAAAAATTCCTTATTTCATAATTATCGGCGATAAAGATATTGAGGCAAATAAAGTTACACTAGAAAGCCGAGATGAAGGACAATTAGGACAAAAGAGTGCTGAGGAAATTCTAGATTTATTTATTTCTTTGAAATAGATAACAAATAAAAAAGGCGGGCCCTACGGGCCCGCCTTTTTTATTTGATTAAACTTTTGTAAGCTTGTTTGATTCTTTGAAAGCAGATACTCTACTAGAAATTAATTTTTTATTCATTTTATTTCTAATTATAAGTGCTCCAGCGATACTCCAAGCAAGTATTCCTACTCCGAACGCGATACCTTTTGCAGTATCTTCAGGTCCAGTATATGGAACTTGGTTTAGATAAACTGAGTCGATAGAAGCATAATTTCCAGTTCCAGATGATAATGTACCTGAAGATACATTGATGTCTCTATCGTCGGAGTTTCCTACCTTAACAACAGAACAAGTATCTCTAGAAACATTTACTTCATCATCAGTTACTTTTAATTCAACTTCATATCTTCCGTCTCGATTAAATCTAGTTGTAAAAGATTTTGTATCTTCATCTACATCCCCACTCCATTCATAATCAAATGGTGAGTTTCCTCCATCTACTTCAGCTGTGAATTTGACACTGTCTCCTTCTTCAATTGAAGTATCTGAAACTTTACATACAGCATCAAAGTCTTCGTTATTGTTATTATCTTCAACTCTAACAGATCCACATCTTGCTGTTGCAGTTTGACCTCTTTGGTCAGTTACTTTAACAGTAGCATAATATGTACCAGCATCGTTAAATCTTTTTGTAACACTTCGACTTGATCCAGAAACATCTTCTGACCATCTATATGTATATGATCCGTATCCTCCATCAGCCTGAGCTGTAAATGTAGTAGAATCTCCTTCTTCAATAGTTCTATCTGACACTGAACAAGATACTTCTAAATCGTTATAATTGTTATTACAATTTGATGAAGTACATCCATAATCATAATCATTACCATATCCATAATCATAGCCATAGTAACTGTCTTGATAATATCCGTAGTAATCATCATTATATACGTAATCATTTTCTTCGTAATATCCTCCACAGTTAGAACAGTTAAATGAATTATCTCCGTAACTGTAATCTCCAGCATATGAGTCATAGTATCCGTAATCTCCGGCATATGAATCTCCGTAACTGTAGTCTCCAGCATATGAGTCATAGTATCCGTAATCTCCGGCATATGA
>CAYOAC010000002.1:0-24246 GCA_964401885.1 uncultured Candidatus Saccharibacteria bacterium | reverse complement strand
TCTCCAGCATATGAGTCATAGTATCCGTAATCTCCGGCATATGAATCTCCGTAACTGTAGTCTCCGGCATATGAGTCATATCCAGAATATGAGTCAGCAAACACAAAATTAGGTATAACAAAAATCAAACTTAAAATTGAGATCGATATAATGTTTTTAATAATATTTTTCATAGTTTTTATGTAAATTCTTTAATACAAATATTGTATCATGAATTACAATATTGTCAAGATTATAATTAAAAACCCCCGAACCAAATTGTTCGGGGGGCGACCGTGACACGCCAGAGACTATCTCAGGCGCCACGCATAGACATTCATTTTCAGACCAGACACCTGGTCATCAACGGTGTCGAAAACGGCCAATTCACCAGCCGGGGGACGGAATCCATCAAAGGAAAGGTTTGCTGCAACTTCACGGATATTCCTATCAATGGGTTGCATAAAGACTTTCCTGGAAGCGGGGTTAGAGTCGACGTAAAGGAGTTTGAAAACCCCTCCGTCTTTTCTGATCTCGCTACCCAAACGGCGAATTATTCCGCCATGATTGAAGTGGACAGTTTGAGTAATCTTCGGAAGATTGACTCTTGTTGGCACTTCGTTTGCAGGGATGTTGCCGCCGACGGTGGGGGTACCCATCTCGGCCGCATTTTGGGCAACCGAAGCCGGGTCAACAAGGTTCACTGGGTTGTTGCCAGCAGTCTGCCTCTCACCCGAAGGCTTGAGGAAGAGAGCGGCAGCAATAGCCAGTCCGATGATGAGTACAACCAGCGGCCAAATCAGGTTTGGGCTTCCCTTCTTAACCTGTTGAGGTTGAGGAGAAGTGGCCGGGTCCGATTTGGTCGGGGCTTTTGGCGGAGTCGGAGGAGAACCCTCACTGACGCCAGTAGTGGCTGGGGGTGTGGGGTTCACTGTTGCAACCGGCACCTTGACCATCTTGCGAGGAGGCCTTGTGGGAGCTGCAGGGGTGGCAGGGGTGGCGGGAGCGGGGTTCAGGGGCTGAGTCGGGGTTGGTGTGTTTGGTGGTGTGTTCATACTTCTGTGTATTGGTTGGTTGGATTCAGAGATAGATCATAGTAGCAGGATGCCGCATACGATCTTGTTTCTAAACCCAATCAATTTCAACAGTATGAAAACTTGTTTTGAAGAACTTTCTACCACTACATCTTATCACACTTATGTATAAAAGTCAAGCATAAATACTACATTCTTTTTAATTAAAACTCTCAAATACCTATATGTTGCATAGAAAGTATGTTTATCTTTTTCAATTAATCCCCTCTTTTTTATTAAAATTAAATATATTTATATCCTTTTTTATAACAAATAATATAGCAAAAATAGTAGCAATAAATATAGTTAAGAACCCTACTTGATAAATCATGTAAGCAACAGTTTTTGTATGCTCTAACAAGTCTAATTTACTCAAAAGATAGTTCCAATCATGATTGGAACTATCTCCTCCTAAAAGTTCCAATTGCATATTAGTGGCGTCCCCAGCATAAACTGAAACATTTAAAAGACTTTGACCAACCCACAACATACAAATCATACTTTGAACCTTTTCATTCCTAAAGAAAAAATAAATGGCTATAGATAAAGGAATAATTACTTGAAAAGCACTGCCCGCTAATACTGTTATAAATTCTCCAAAAAACATAAAAATAGTGTGTCCCGCCTCATGAAATATCAGATTAACATTATCTATAAAATGCCATTGAGTATATGTTCTAGCGCAATTCCAAAAATAAGAACATGTAATTATAGTTAAAATTAATTGGATACCTTTTTTCATTAATAATATTATTATATCAAATTGTGAATTAAAAAAGGCAGTAGCTTTCGCCACTGCCTGTGTTAGCAGAATCTTGTCTTTAAATTCAATCTTGAGCCATAAGTTTGATCTGCTCACGAAACGGTAATTGCAAGAAATATCGAGAAGTTAAGTCCCTAATGATTTGCCAGACCAGATTAGGTTGTTGAGAAACAAACGTCTCATTTGAAGGGGGCTTTCCAACAAACAGTTTTTGAAAATGCCTACATAACTCTTCAACGCCAACAAAATAGGCATACTTCGGAGCAATGTTTGACAATCTTCCCGCCATCTCTTTACTAAAAGGTTTTAGTTGGTCAGAACTGAATTGTCTACACAAAAAATCTAAAAAATAAGCAAGGTTGTGTGACAAGTTTCTTCTCCATCCGTCTCTGTCGCTTAAATCAAAATTGTTAAGTTCAACAGATGCTTCAATCAGACCAATTACAAACCCTTCAATACAAGACTGAACGGAACTTTCCGTGTGATCATGGCTGTGCACCAAATGAAGTGCGAAATTGTCAATAGTATGGCGTAAAAGCTCTGGAAATGCCAATATCGCCGCTCTTGTAAATCTGGATTTATCAACAGAGTCTTGATCCTGTTCCATCATAGTTATCACACAAGACGAAATGGCTCGTTTTTGGGAATCTTCATCGTCTGTTGCTTTAACGAGCGCTGTCAAAACTTGTGCTCTAGCCACTTTGCCCTTAACGGAACTTTGCCCGACAAGTATCCCGATTACTGATTCAGTGTTTTTCATATTTTATCCTTTCAGATGTTTTCCCCTTTCAGGGATTTGTAATGTGCAAACAGCCTTTCAGCTGTGTTTCTGACACTCGTCAGATATCGAAAGAAATATTACTCTTATATCTTGCATTGTCAAAATTTTGTATTTGTCTTGTCCACATTTAAAAGTATTTCAATATTCTTAAATATATTTAATAGAATTTAATTGATTTGCAAAGGTGTGTTAGAGAATGCATCAATTTTGACAAAATACTTTAAAATGGTATTTTCAAGAAGAATTCTCTTTATAAAAATGAAAACCCTAAGGACAGTCCTCGATGTTATCTTTCTAACACTTCTCACTCAATGCGGAGTATCTGAAAAAGAATCTAAAAGCATTAACAATGCAAATCCCCAATTTCATCCAAAACATGTTGGATCAGGAAAATATGGATCTTACCAACTTTATGATTTTACTGTTTTTCAAAATTCAGTTTCAATCAAAACAACTTCGCCGGATATTTTTGTTATAGCTGCCGAAGTATATGACACTAATTATGATGGGAAACTTGATTCGGTTTATATTCTGAAAAAAGGAAAATGGATCTTTTTTACCCTCCTGAATCATGACAGGGATGGAGACGAAAAAACTTCAATTCTTTGCAATTACATCGGATTGGCTAACCACGCAAGAAATATAACAAAATAAAATCATGAAATTTTTTCTAATTCTGATCTCAGCAATTCTTCTTGCAAATTGTTCCAACATGAGCAATTACGATGATTCCACAGATTGTTCTCCTAAAAATTCTTGGGAAAACAGGACTGATACTATGAGATATCGAAAAATACCCGGGCTTGGTTATGGAGATTATGAGCAATAATCTCTTATACTGAACTCAAAAGGGGCGAACCTACAGGTTCGCCCCTTTTTTAATTATTAAATAACTTTTTCAAACTCAGCTTCAACAACCCATCTATCTTGTTTTTTTCCAAAAGTATCGCAAGTTGAGATTGTTAACATTCTACTTCCTTTGTTAAATTCTACTTTAACATCATCTTGACTCGCCCTTATTACACTAGTTACAGAATAAATATATAATTTATCGTTACTTGTAATCTCTATTTGATCTCCTATTTTTAATTTATCCAAACCATTAAAAGTTTTATAAGCTTGATTATTTACGATTTTCCAATTTGTACTATGTCCTAATAGAAACATATTACCAGATTGCAATGTTCCAGAACCTGGATAATAGACGGCACCCTTTGCAAGATTTGCATCAAGAGTTGCGACATCTACCGACTTTGGAAGATATATAGCAGAAGAAACTCCTATCTCTGGAATTTCAATTTTTTGTGGAATTAAATTAGTATCAGGATTATTAATTATTGGATCATTATTTTTTTTATCTTTCACAACTTGAAAAATACTTTCTTCATCTGAACTTTGAAATTGTTTGGGTGTAAAACCTAATATTAAGAGTAATGTGTAAGTTATAGTAAAAATAACCAGAGTTAAAGCTGATATAAAAATAAAATTTTTAGTTTTGGGAGTTAAATTCATAGCAAAATTATACAATATAAAAATTATTTGACTAATCAATATAAAATTCATGTCAAAAAATTCTCTTTTTTATTACTTGTCTTATGTCTAATTTTCGATTATTATATTGCTATTGCGTAGATGGTAGAGCGGTCAAATACAAGGGACTGTAAATCCCTCGCCTTCGGGCTTCGTGGGTTCGAATCCCTCTCTGCGCACTGAAAATAAAAAGGCAAACACTTCGTGTTTGCCTTTTTATTTATTCTCTAAATCAAAGCCTCTTCATTAATATCTTTTTCTTGATATGTCACAATCCCCTTTTTACCCTTCCCTGAAACATCAAAAGAGAAATTTTTATTTTTAACATTTACAGTTACAGTACTTCCTAAGCTTAATCCTTTAGCAATTATAAGTTGAGCAAGAGGGTTGAGAATTCTATCTTGAATTACACGTTTAAGAGGTCTTGCTCCGTAATGAGGATTGTAACCTTCTTTGGCAAGAAAACTATATACCGACTTTGATAGTTTTATTTTTATTTGTTTTTCTAATAATCTAACACCAACCCTATCAATCTGAATGTTTACAATTTCTTCAATCGCTTTCTCCGAAAGAATATCGAATATAATTACATCATCTAACCGATTTAGAAATTCTGGTCTAAAATGATCTTTCAATGCTTTTTCAACATTTACCTTTGTTTCTTCATATTGAGTTTTGGTTGATTTATCAGAAGCAAATCCAATTGTTTCCATCTTATCAATATGCTCAGCTCCAATATTTGAAGTCATTATGATAACAGTATTTTTAAAGTTTATTGTTCTACCTTTTGAATCAGTGAGTCTTCCATTATCAAGAACTTGAAGTAAAACGTTAAATACTTCGGGATGTGCCTTTTCTATTTCATCAAACAAAACAACTGAATATGGCCTATGTCTTATTTTATCGGTAATTGTTCCGCCTTCATCATGCCCAACATATCCAGGAGGAGAACCTATTAATTTTGAAATAGCATGTTTTTCCATGAATTCCGACATATCAATTCTAACAAGAGCCTTATCGTCATCAAAAAGATATTGAGCAAGAGCTTTTGTTAATTCAGTTTTACCAACGCCAGTAGGACCCAAGAACATAAAAGAGCCAATTGGTTTATCTGGGTCAGAAATTCCTGCTCGAGATCTTTTAATTGCATTTGCAACTTTTCGAACAGCTTCATCTTGTCCAATAATTCTTTTCTTCAATTCTTTTTCCATTCTAGAAAGCTTACTTGCTTCTTCTTCAAGCATTCTTTCAACAGGAATTCCTGTCCATCTGGCAACTATCGAAGCTATATCTTCTTCAGTAACTTCTTCTCTTAAAATTTTTCTTGAAGTTTGCAAATCTTTCAAACGTTTTTCTTGTATTTGTAAATCTTTCTCTATCATTGGAATCGTTGCATATCTAATTTCAGCTGCTCGAGACAAATCGGCTCTGATTTCTGCTTGTTCAGCTTCAATACGTAAAGTTTCAAGATCACCTTTCATTGTCTTGATATTAGAAATAGCTTCTTTTTCATTTTGCCACTTAAGATCTAATTCTCTTATTCCCTCCTTTAAATCAGCAATTTCTTTTTCAATTTTAATTAATCTATTTTTTTGAGTAATTGTCTTTTTAACTTCTTTATTCAAAGCTTCTCTCTCAATTTCATATCTCATTATTTTTCTTTTTGAATCTTCCAATTCTTCTGGCATATTTTCAAGAGAAATCTTAAGTGTTGAAGATGCTTCATCAATAAGATCAACAGCTTTATCTGGTAAAAATCTGTCAGTAATATATCTTGAAGAAAGTTGAACAGCTGCAACGATTGCATTATCTGTAATTCTTACACCATGATATAACTCATACTTTTCTTTTATTCCTCTCAGAATAGCTGTTGCATCTTCTATGCTTGGTTCTGCAATATTTACAGGCTGAAATCTTCTTGTAAGAGCAGCATCTTTTTCAATATATTTTTGATACTCCTTAATAGTAGTTGCACCAATAGCTTTAAGCTCTCCTCTGGCAAGAGCCGGCTTAAGCATATTTGAAGCATCAAGTGAACCTTCAGAAGCACCTGCACCAGCAAGCGTGTGTATTTCATCAATAAATAAAATTATTTTACCTTGAGCTTGTGTAACTTCTTTAAGAATCTTTTTTAATCTATCTTCAAATTCTCCTCGATATTTAGTACCTGCAACAAGAGCCCCCAAATCAAGTGAGACTAATTCTTTATCTTTTAAAGATTCAGGAACATCACCCTGAACAATTCTATTGGCGAGTCCTTCAACAATGGCAGTTTTACCCACTCCAGCCTCTCCAATTAAAATTGGATTATTTTTTGTTCTTCTAGAAAGAATTTGAACGATTCGATTTATCTCTTTATCTCTTCCTATAACAGGATCAATTTTATTTTCTCTAGCTTTTGATGTGAGACTAATAGTATATTTTCTAATAGATTTCATCGTCTTAGTTCCTTCAGAAATTTTTGTTCTTCCCATTTTTATATCCGAAAGAATTTTTATAACTTCATCTCTTTCAACTTTAAATTTTATTAAGACATCTTTTGCGGGACCAGGAACTTCAAATAATGCCAAAAATAAGTGCTCCGTTGAAACAAATTCGTCTTTTAGAGTTTCGGCTATCTTTGTTGAATATTCGATTGATTGAGCGAGTTCAGGAGTCAAATAAACTTGGTATGAAGGAGATAGGACTTTTCCTCCATCAGCAGAATCTATTGCTTCAAGTAAAAAATCTGTGAGTAAAGTAACATCTACATCCATTTTTTCTAAGAGAGATATAATTAGACTTTCTTCTTGCAAAACCAAAGCAAGTAAAAGATGAGTCTGATTTACATGATTTTCTCCCCTTTCGATAGCTAATTCGTGTGCATGTCTTATAACTTCTTTGGCTTTTGATGTGAAATTTTTGAATGGTTGCATATAGTTGTATATCGTTATTGATTATTTAATTTACAATCTTTTCTAAAAAAATCAAGTAGTGTTACACTTTTGGTGTTATTTGAAATTTAAAGTTATTAATCGGCATAAATATAGTCTTATCTTCGGTTGTAAATATTTTAATTCCAACAACCTGTCCCTGAAGATTAAGGATCACACTTCCAATCAAAACGTTCTGAGCATTTATAGAAGTATCAATTGAAATTAAATTACCCGCAGAATCTTTATTTAAACTCTCAATTTCACCTGTGGTAACACTTGTTTGTTTAGATCCAGAAAGTGATATAACGCTCTGGGCTAATTTTAAAGTATTTGAATCTCCCAGAATAGCCGGAATAAAATCATTTGGATTTTCACCTTGTATTTTTAAGGTTACAAAATCACTAGTTTCTAAACCATATGAATATTTAACTGGAAATTTTTTGGAACCATAATAAGCAAGATATATCGATCTTCTATCCACCATTCTTTTATCCAAAACAATATCTCCAGCTTTATTAATTACAATCCCCATAGTTACAAAATCTTCATTTTTATTATTTAAATAAATCCTTGCTACACTATTTTCATTCTTAGCAACGGCATTTATAGATTGATCTTCTTGGTTTACAACAACAGTAACAACTTCTTTAGAAGAATTTGAGGGTTCTTGAGAAATAATGTTTTTGATATCTCCAATAGGTTGTTGAGTCACCGTTTCAACAGTTCTTTCAACCACACGGTTAATTGTCTGGGTTACAGGTTCAGATGTCTGCTGCATTAAGGATATAACAGTGATACCAGTTGCAATTGATGTCACAAAACTCATTAATAAGCAAAGTAAGATAATTTGTTGAGTATTTAAAACCATGAAAATATTGTACCTCAAAACCCTTTTTTAAACCACTTTCTGTATTTTGCAGACCTTTTTCAAGATTTTAACAGCTTTTTTAATTTCTCTTCTAGTTGTATTTCTACCAAATGAAAATCTTAATGAAGAACCCGAACAATTATCTTTATTCATAGCAATTAATACATCTGATTTCAAAATACCTTTAAGGCCAGCACAAGAAGTCATTGCTGAGCAGTTTACCCCATATTCATCTAATTGAATTACAGCAAAATCACTATCTAACTTTGGAATGCAAATGTTAAAAATATTTGGAACGATATCTCCTTCTCCATTTATTTCATAATTAATCTTGTGATTTGATAATTCTTTTACAAATAGTTCTTTTAACATTTTAAAATGTTTTATATCTTTTTTTATTCTTTTATTGACAATATCTAATGCACAATTAAGTCCAACAATGTTTGTTACGGATTCTGTACCTGATCTCAAACCGAACTCTTGTCCACCTCCAAATATGATTGGACTAATTTCAACATAATGTTTTTTGATTAAAAGACCAGACATTTTGGGTGCATAAATTTTTGACCCATCAATAGTTAGCATATCAACTCCTAATTTTATTATTGAAACATCAGAAGTCAGAGTAAGTTGACTAACATCACTGTGTAAAAAAGGATATTGAATTAAAGTTCTATTTTGAGAATTTTTAAATTTTTTAATGATGCTCGATATTTTGTGTATGGGTTGTATTACACCTGTTTCATTTGATGCACCAATAACAGAAACCAGAACGGTTCTTGAATTTAATAATTTTTCAAAAGACTGAACATCAATGACCCCCTTTTGAAGAACAGGAATAAAATCTACATCAACTCCGAGTGTTTTAATGTAATCAATACATTCTTTAACTGCAGGATGTTCTATTGAAGAAATAATAATATGAGGAACGAAAGATTCGATTTCCTTTACTTTTTTTATTAATCCAATTAATGCAATATTTATAGACTCAGTTCCTCCCTGGGTAAAAATAACCTCACTATCTTTAACTTGAAATAAGTTCCCGATATTTATTCTTATTTTTTTTATAATCTTCTTTATATTTTGACCAGAAGAATAATTGGCAGACGGGTTAAAAAAATATTTACTCCAATATGGATACATGGATTTTAATACCTCTCTAGACACTGGCGTTGTTGACGCAAAATCAAGATGTATTTTCTTTGTGTTGATAAAATTATTTAAAAATGACTTCATACAGTATAATAATATATTATGTTAAGTGTATTTCAACAGAATATGATTCTTTTTGCAATAGCAGTATCAATCATTTTAATATTAACTATCTGGATCGCCTATCTAAATTTTAGATTTAATCGTCTAGTTAAAACCGCCCACAAAGATAATATTGAAAAAGGTTTAATTGAAATTTATGATTATCTATCCAAAAATCATAAACAAAATACTGAAATGATTGAAAATTTAAAAATCCTAGATAAAAAAATTCATTCGTCTCCAAGAGGTTTTGGTCTTGTTATCTTTAAGGCTTTTGATGGAATGAAGTCTGGTGGTACAAATAGTTTTTCTCTTGCTTTTATTAATGAAAAAGGTGAAGGTGCAATTATCTCAACTCTACACTCCAGAGAGCGTGTAAATGTCTACTCAAAAGAAATTAAAGGTTTTAAAGCCCTGGTCATGCTTACAGAAGAAGAACAACAGGCATTGACAAAAGCCCAAAAATCTTTAAGTTTGTAATATAACTCTAATATTTCTATGTCTACAACTTCTCAAAATCAAGAAGGTTCGATTGTTCGACCACCAGTTATCGCCATTATGGGTCATATTGATCATGGAAAATCTACTCTTTTGGATTTTATAAGAAAAAGTAATGTTGTAGCAAAGGAAGCAGGAGGAATAACTCAACACATGGGAGCATATGAAGTAATTTATGAAAATGACGGCATAAAAAACAAAATCACGTTCTTAGACACACCGGGACACGAAGCTTTTTGTGGAGTAAGAGAAAGAGGAGCCAGGATTGCAGATATTGCAGTTTTAATTGTTTCAGCTGAAGACGGTGTCAAACCTCAAACCAAAGAAGCTTTATCTTGTATTAAAAGTGCTGGATTACCTTTTGTTGTTGCCATAAATAAAATTGATTCCCCAAAAGCCAACATTGATTTAACAAAATCATCTTTGATGGAAAATGAAATATATCTTGAGGGTCTTGGTGGAACTATTTCATACGCAGAAATTTCTGCAAAAACAGGACAAGGAATAAATGATTTATTTGATATTATTTTATTAACCGCCGAAATAGAAGGTTACAATTTTAATCCTAATGCCAATGCTGTTGGATATATAGTAGAAGCACAAAAAGATAAATTCAAAGGAATAACTGCTACACTTATTTTAAAAAACGGAACTGCTCATAAAGGAGATTTTATAGCCACATCTAATTCCTTCTCTCCTATTAGAACAATTCTCGATCAAAATCAAAAACAACATAATACAGTAACATGTTCAGCGCCTTTTACGGTATCAGGCTTTAATGAATTACCAATCGCAGGAGAAATGTTTGAGATAGTTCATAGTAAAAAAGAATCTGAAGATTATATTTTAAACAGTAAATTAGGACAAAATCCAAAAGAAAAAATTTCTATAGAAAAAGATATACATTCTATTTTCTTACCAATTATAATTAAGTCAGATGTTATAGGAAGTAAAGAAGCAATTGAATATGAACTCAAAAAAATTCACATTAATCATGTTGTTCTAAAAGTAATACGATCAGAAACTGGTGACGTTTCTGAAGTTGATGCTCAGCTTGCCATCACAAATCCAAGAACAATTATCATAACTTTTAATACAAAAACAGACACTCAAGCCAAAAGCATTATAGAGAGAAATAATATAAAAATAAAAAACTTCTCAATCATTTATGAAATACAAAAATGGGTTGAAGAATTAGCTATAGAATCTCAGCCAACACATGAAAAAGAAGAAGTTGTAGCAGAGGTAAAAGTATTAAGAATTTTTGGAAATACAAAAAAACTTCAAATAATTGGATCAAAAGTACAGAGTGGAACAGTTGAAAAAAATCTTAAATTCAAAATCTTAAGAAGAAACGAAGAAATTGGACGAGGCTCCTTTAAAGGTCTTCAAAGAAATAAAAATGAAGTTGATATGGTTCCAGAACCAGAAGAATTCGGTTGCGCGGTAGAATCAAAAATTGATTTGGCAGAAAACGATATATTACAAGCAGTTAAAATGGTTAAATTTTAAATATGGACTTTAAACACGAAAAAATAGAACACCTAATACAAAAGGTTGCAAGTGAATTTATTGAAAGAGAATCTAATCGTAATTCTTTAATTACTGTTACAAGAGTATATATCCCAAGTGACTTAAAAAGAGCAAATATAATGTTTACTGTTTTACCTGAAGGACAAGAAGAAAATGCTCTTAATTTTCTAAAAAGATCACGAGGTGAATTCAAAGAATATTTCAAAAAACATGCAAAAGTTGGAAGAATCCCCTTCTTTGATTTTGAATTAGATAAAGGAGAAAAAATGGCTCAAAGAATAAGAGACCTAGAAGAGGAAATTTAAAAAAACAATTATATCTTTTCTCACTTAGGCTCGACATATTTTGATTTATCAAAATAGAAGTGCTCTTGTAGTGCGACATAACAAAACAATACATCTTAATTTTTTCTGTCGTGGGACCCGCCGATTACGGCACCCAGTCTCCAGAAAAAATTAAGATGTATTGTTTTGTACAGGTCTGCAGAATCGTTCGAACAAGATATAATTGTTTTTTTAAATTTATAATTACCAATTAAATCATTTAAATAACATACTAAATTGACGGTGTATTTTTTTTGTGTTAAAAGTAGATGAAATAAAAAGCTCCTATGAAAATTATATTATCTGCTATTATTTTTTTGATGACAGTAATTGGTCGTGCTCAAGAAGTAAATTTGAGTTTGTATCCAAATGTACATCTAATTGGCAACAAAAATCAAACACTGTATATTCATCCCAAAGATACACGTGAATGGTTTTTGAAAAATCCTAGTCCAGCATTTATCGGACAAATAAATGCTTGCAAAATTAATAATATTAATATTGCAGTATCAGCTCCCCACGTAGTGAACACACCAGGCTGGAGTCATCCTGCCCCAAAAGAAAAATCAATTGGCGAATGGAAGAATTCTATTGATGGTCTTGAACTATCTCTTGCAAAATTATCCGATCCACAATCATTTGGATTTCCAAAAGAATTACCTGAAGCTATAATGCCTCAAAATAATTCTCCGGCAAATATTTTTGGGACTCTTTTTGAACTATCTACGAATTCTGTTATTACAATTAACATACCTGGAAATCTAGAAATCATAGAGCAAAAAGAATCTTTGGTACAAATTGCTGAATTTTTCAAAAGAACAAACCCTAAAGGTGCTATCACTTCTCGATTAAACGAAAGAGCAAAAGAAAAACCAATCCTTGCTATGGTGGTTGATCCGAAATTTGCAAGTTTAGTCCAAGGTCTTTCTGGAGCTTTTGTTTGGCAAAACAAAAAGCCTGTAGCTGTTTTTGTTGCAGCGGCAATCATTGATGAATCAACAATCATCTTGCTTTCAGAACCATTATTGGAAACAGCTCAAAAAACAATAGCTGAAATTAAGAAATAATTCTTAAATCCTGTCACGCAAACAAGTTGTGACGGGATTTTTTATTTTATATATAAACCCCTTTTAACAAAACCTATAATCTGTTACACTAAATGAACAAAAGGCGTGGTGGCGAAGTGGTAACGCTGGGGACTGCAAATCCTCCACGCGCGGGTTCGATTCCCGCCCACGCCTCCATAATAAGTTGTAACCCAAAAAAGTAATGCAAAGCATTACGAATCAGGGAATCGAACGGCGCAGGCCCAGGGTCCCTGTGTCTGTGAAGTGAAACGAAACAGACCTGGGATGGCCGAGCCGCGACCAACAGTACTTATCGAATGAGGAGTTTACGATGAAATGAGATTAGTAACTGTGGGTCGATTCCCACCCACATCTCATTGATCCGTACCCTATAAATTATAATCTCCTAGGTGTGTACACATTCCCTAGAAAATTTGACATATAACAAATATATTTTATAATACTATATGTACAGTCAGAAGAGTATTTTACTCTTCCCTTTTCAAACCGACAACAGACAAGAAAATGAATAACGGATTTTTTGATATCGATGGTGGATATGGAAGATATGATGATATGGCTTTCCCTCATCCAATACTCGACCGTCCACAACTAGCCAAACCAGATGACAGAGAAAGTGACTTTTGGAAAAGTGATCCTCATTACCTAGAAATCTGCTCCGAACTTGAAGCTGAAGAAGCAAGTAGAGTTTGGGAAGAGAGTGAAGCTATCGCGGAGGAACGCGAACGTCATTTCGAGAGAATACAAGAAGCACCTCTTCGTCATCTTAAAAAACGATAATCCCCCCCACAAGAAAGCCCTCCCAAGGACTCACACTTGTGAGGGGCTTTTTTAATTCATTTTTTAAATTTTAAATTTATTTTTCCACTTTTATTATTTATCTAAAATTTTATAAATAATAAAATGATACAATAAAAACAAATGAATAAAATAAATATTGAACCAGAATTAATTAATTATATAAAAGAAAGAATTCTACTAGGATATCCAGAATATGATACAAGAAAAAATCTTCTAATGGCGGATTGGAGTTCGGAACAAATAGAAGATGCAATAAAATTTTGCACAGAAGAAATAAAAAAAGAACCCAAAACAGACGTTGTAGATGAACAATTCTTAAATGGTTGGTCAATTAGTTCAATAGTACTAGGTCCTATTTATTTTTTCTGTTCTCATTTGAAAAAGACTGGTTTTCTATGGTTTATTCCCCTATTTGGTTTTTATCTTCAAATATTTAATTTCTTTAAAGGAAGAAGAAAATCCTATGAAACTGGGAAATGGGCCTCTTTTGAAAAATTTGAAAAAAAACAAAGACTTTTAGATTTATGGTCTTTTGTAATAATGATTAATTTTTTAATTATATTTATGATCGGAATGATTTCTCTTATTTTTTACCCAGACGTAATAGAAGATTTTAAGTTAAGGGTATATGAAGAAAAAATAATCTATGATTTTGCCTCAGAGAATATTGATAAATTATACGAAGAAAGTACAGATGCCTTTAAAGTTGATTACCCAAACAAAGATGATCTTTTAAGATTTTTAAAAGATCATAATTTTTCAAATTTTGAATCTGATTTCGTTACGATATACAAGAATGATGCAATTATATGTGGATATCAAGCTCCAAGCGATGATTCTTCAACAGAAATTGATTATTATGACAACAATGGATCACCTCTAAATTTAAAGCTATTTAAAAGTGAAAAAAATGGATGGGTACTAGACAAAATAGATACCAAGATTGGTGGATGTAACCTAGAAAATTATGTTGAAGGTACTGAAAATCTTGAAGGCAATCCATTATCAAAATTTTTTCCAGAAGAAATAACTATAAATAAAAATAAATACACATTAAATCCAGAAATTAGAAAATCTGAAGTTTATACCTTATACAACTCCTATGGCTCTTATGATGAGATAGATGATTTGGAAAACAGTATTTGGACAGATTATTTATTGGATGAAAATGTAAGATTTGATTTAATAGTTGCAAATTACAGCAAAAAAGATAAAGAACAAGTTAAACAAAAAGTTTCAGATTATATTTCATATTATAAAAACTATTTTGCAGAAGATATTGGTTATGAGGTTGAAGTAAGTGATCTTAGTTCTAAAAATTACGAATTATACTATACCAAAAGAAAGTCTTTGGACGATGTTGCAGATAAAGATGTTCTAGCAGAAATACTATTTATTGACTCCCAAAATAATATATTTTCAGGTTCAATAATATATGCAAATGATTTAGAACCAATAACCCCCGAAGACTTAGATACTCTAGCTGATGGTATTATGAATAATATAAAAAATAATTAATATTCATGAAAAATATAATTTTTGTACCAGAATCTAATATACCCGAAAATAAGTTTAGAAATTTATCCAGCATATATTTTGTATTTTCATTTTTCTTCGGTGCAATGACCTTTGTTCTACCATTATTATCTATTTTTTCTATATTCTTTGGTATCCTATCTTTTTTAAAAAATAAAAAAATGGGTATTGTAAGTCTACTAATATCATTAATATCAACAATGATAGGTTTTTATATTTATGGATGGGAAAATTTTTCTATTGCAGCCTTTGCATATTTATTTTTTGTACTTGGTCCAATCGTATTTTGGTTTATATATATTAGATGGTTAGATAAATCAGAATCCGAGCCATTGAAATTGCAATATAAAGTATTCCTATTTGGGTGCTTTGGTATAATCATAGCAATTTTTCTTAACGAATCCCTTTCCATTTTTGGTCTAGATTATGATGTAGAAAAAATAAAACACTTTGATTTGTTTTCTTTAAATAAAAACATGTGGCTTACAATATTACCATTCTTTTTGGCAGGACCAATTGAAGAATTTATAAAATATGTAATTTTGAGAACATCTGCCTTTACAGAAAAACCTTTTAATCAAATATTTGACGGAGCCTTATATGGTATGACGGTTGGTTTAGGTTTTTCTTTTATTGAAAATACATATTATTACTTTTCTTTCACTTCAAGTGATTTTGATAGTTTCTTTTCTGTAATAGTTTTTAGAGGACTAACAACAACCCTTCTTCACATTATTGCAACAGGTATATTAGGTTACTATCTCGCAAAATCAAAATTCATAGCCAAAGGAAAAATAAAATTACTTTTAACAGGTTTTATTTTTGCATCTTTATTGCACGGTCTATTTAATACATTTGTATTTTTTAATGAATATTTAAGTGTATTTATATTAGTAATATCGGCACTAATATTATTTAAAAAGATGAATAAACCAGAATCGAGAATTATTTGGACTGCTGTCAAAATAAAAAACTAAAACGAAGATAGATAGATCTCACAATTATCTATTTCTCTTATTTTTTAGCTAATTTTAAAATAAGAGAAATAACAACACTCATCAAAAATATAACTCCAATTATTGATAAAGAGTTTATAATCAGGTCTTTAACTATTCCTTTTTCTATTATTTCTGAAATTTTCAAAATCCAAATAAAAGCTACATCTATAACCGAAAAAACAATTGCTAAGATAAAAATATTTTTTACATTATTCATGTAAATATGATATCATATTTGAAAATAATTAAACAACAGACCTAAATATTCCCTTTTTTGAATTTTCTGTTATTATATTTCTACATGCCGAGGTGGCGAAATTGGTATACGCACTTGCCTTAGGAGCAAGCGGGGTGACCCATGGAGGTTCAAGTCCTCTCCTCGGCACATAAAAATAAATGAACCAAATGCGAAAGCATTTGGTGATTTTATTTTATGCCGAGGAGAGGACTTGAAAGCCGGATCCGATTTACAATCTGGAGCGAAGCGAAGACTGTCGGCGAGGCGGGGTCGCGGAAATTTTCTGAAAGAAAATTATCTGTGACCAAGTCCTACCCCATATTATCAAAAGATTATTTTTGATTTTATTCTTATTTTTGATACTATAAGACTACCTTGCTCGGGTGGCGGAATTGGTATACGCGCACGACTTAAAATCGTGTCCCGAATGGGATACGGGTTCGACCCCCGTCCCGAGCACACGGATAAAATCCGTTATTTTTATAAACATAAAAATAACCCCGTCCATAGCTCAGCTGGTAGAGCACCCGCCTCTTAAGCGGATGGTCGTAGGTTCGAACCCTACTGGACGGACATAAAAAACTAAACCAAAATGCATCGCGTTTTGGTTTTTGTTTTTTAGTTCGGATAATAGGGTTCGAAAGCCGGAGCCGGTTTACAGTCTGGAGCGAAGCGAAGACTGTCGGCGAGGCGGGGTCGCGGAAATTTTCTGAAAGAAAATTATCTGTGACCGAACCCTACTGGACGGACATGAGAAACAAAGTACAGAAGTTCATCTTCTGTACTTTTTTCGAATGTTCGTTCAGCAAAAGCATTTACTGGACGGACATAAAAAACTAAACCAAAATGCATTGCTTTTTTTAAATCACAAAACTCCTTTAAAGCCTTATTTTTCAATATTATTACTTGACTTTTTATGTAAAATATGTTAATATACTGTTTGAACAAATTCTATTTCTAACCATTGAGCGATCGTTTCCCTTCCCAGAAGGACGAGTCCTGTTACTTACACAAGTAGCGCAATACTAAAGAGATTGAATTATAGATCCTTACAATAATTATGAACACATACGAAATCGCGGATGAAAACCGCACGACCGAATTCACTGTGATGTATATCATCATATTGGCTTGTCTGTTTTTTGCAGGCAAGGTAGCAACCCTGATCTTTTACATTCTTTTCTCCTGCGACTTCACGTCTTGGATGAATGATAAATTTTGGCCAGTTCCCGGAATTATCTTTGTCTTCATCTTTATTGCTTATGTGCGTTCATTCGCATATCTGCAAGTCAAAGGTGATGAATGGGTAGTAACACAGCACCGTTTCATTGATTCTGATCATTGGCACGTTCATCCTGGTGGTGACCATGTCATTAGTCTTTTTCACAAAGAAGTGCGTCGTTTGGGCCTGTTCAAAACAGAAGGAGAAGTTATACAAGAGGCGAGGGCTCTGGATGCCACAATCTCGATTGTGGCAACAGTTACAGCTGAACCAATCAGCCCTCTTTTCATTCTCCTGAATGAAAAAGATGCTGCAGGAACCGCCCTTAAATTTGGGCAGTCTACAGTTGAAGCCCTCATTGACGCTTACACCTCTTATTTCACATCTGTAACGATTTTAAAAAGTGGACAAGCTATGACAAAATGGGTTCAATCCTGGCTCGATGTTGATGAAGAATTAAAAAAACTCGGCATCAAGGTCACCGTCAGGGTCAAAAAGCTTGATGAGTCTATTGATGTAGTCAATGCTCGCAAAAAGACACTTAAGGCTCGTGAATCTAGAATGGCAGTTGATGCCCTTGCGGGTGTAGATTGTTATCTAATTTATGAAGATACTGGTGAATTAATCTTTGATAGCGATGGAAAACCGATTATTGTCCCGCCAGACATTGGAAGAGAAGAGGCGGCGGCCATATTGCTTGCTGAAGAAAATAAAGGTCAATTTAATCGAAACTACGATGAAAGAAGAATCATAGTTGAGGGTGACCCGGAGATTCTGAAAGCTTTAAGATTCACTGGTGCACTTGGCAACCAAGACGAAGGATCATCCAACCACAGATAAAGAATGAACGAAAGATCAAAACAAATCCTCAAGTGGGGCAAATACATTGCCATTATAATTGCTGTAGCCATCATCTGGAACTCTGCAAGGAGTTGCCAGTCAACGCAAACCACTGATCATCAGTTCAAGTCACAATACGCTTCATCCTATGGTCTTTACATCAATGACCAAAGGGTGGAGATTAACGGGAGAACCAGAGAGTTCACTCTCACTGGAGCTTCTGCTAAATGGGTTTCTCTTTCATCGGTTGAGACCTACGCATTGCCCTTGACGATACTTGGTCAAACTGGTATCAAGTGCAAAACAATAATTGGTTTCAACCCTAGAACACTGCGAGGTGTCTGGCAAGAAACCAAACCCGATAAGGGTGCACTCCAACAAGGAGACGTAATCCTTGTGCCAAGTACCCATGGTGGGTACATCGTAAAGTTCACCTATGGTAGCGGTCAAAAACCGTCCAAAGGAACCTTGGTTCCCAATTGGTGAAATAACCCAAACCTCCCCGCCCCACTCTCACGTGGTGCGGGGATTTTTTATTAAGAAAGGCGAGCCCTTGAGTGTCTTATTTTGATTTATCAAAATAGAAATACCCTTATGGTGCCCGCCTTTCTTTCAAACTTTTATCCCAAATTTATCTTGGTAAAATTGCAGGAATTTCGTTTCCTGTAACACCAAGAGTGTTAAGTAATATTCTCATAATAGTAAACACTGAAATCATGATAGCTAGCCCAATCAATCCCCAAAGCATGTGTTGTTGGCCTTGTTTTCTAACTTCAGGATTATCAGCACCCCTTACAAATTCAAATATTCCATAAACAAAAATTACAATAGCAACCGCAAAAACTACCTGAATAATAGGATTGACAATTAACTTAACAGCCTTTCCAAGTAAATCTTGCATTTTTAATCAATTATCTGCTTATTAATTTTGTCTAATAGGTGGTAATTCTACAGTTCTCACATCATCTTTAGTTCCAAATAGAGAACCTCGTAAAATTCCAACAAGCCCCCACACACTAGTCATAACGAATAGTGCAACAATTCCCCAGAACATATACATTTTACCTTGTTCTTTGTGATTTCCAGTAAAAAGATACATAACAACTCCCCACATAAAACCTAAAACACCTAAAGCAATTAAAACTGGTATCGCTGTATTTATTAAACCATAAATAGATTTTAGTAAACCAGAAATTCCAGATACATTAACTGGACTATTTTGTGCAAAAACAAAAACTGGAGTTAATAATCCAATTGATGCTATCGAAACTTTTTGTAAAACTTTTTTCATATATTATTACTATTATTAATAGTAATTACATTATAGCACTAAGATGCAGAATATATTTATTAAATGTGGATAAATATAAATTAAAATTGTGGAATAAAAATATCTGTATGACCAATAAAACTAGCCAAAACAGTAACCAAACCCCAAACACTTGTCATAACAAAAAGACCTATAACTCCCCACAGCATAAGCTTTCTACCTTCTGTTCTAGCAGTATCACTACCTTGACCTTTAAACATATATTTCATTAATCCCCACAAAAATACGAAAACTGTTAACGCAATAAGTAATACTAAGATATAGTCACTGGCGATCATAAAAAAATCAGCTACGAGTTGTTGAAAAGTTTTACCTTGTAGATTACCAATGTTAGGAGTCTGACTTCCAGAATTATCTATTCCCTGGGCATTAACAAATCCATTTAAAAGAAAAAAAAGGAAAATACAATATGAAAATATGTTGTAAATATTTTTTTTAATTATTTTAGAATATTTCATATTATTTTATTATTAAGGGTAATATTATGACTATTTTCATCTGTATTAATTATATATGATTGAGGAGTAACTGATATTGTACCATTCAAAATATTTATAAGACCCCAAAAAGAAGTCATAACAAAAAGAGTTAATATCCCATAAATCATAAAACTTCTCCCTTCTTTTTTGGCAATTTCATTGTCGGAATTAAATAAAATTTTTACAATACCCCACATAAACCCAAAGACAGCCAAAGCAATTACAACATAAATTGCCTGATTTATTAGATCCAACAGACTATCAAATAATGAAAAGAAAGTTTTTGCCATACCTATAATTGTTTAATTGTATTTTCTATAACTTGAGCAATAACTTGAGCCCCCAATAAAACCATAGACCCTATTATTGTCCAAAAGAGAGTTGTTTTGGCCTTGTTTAATTGCTCAGGATTACCCTTTGCAACAACAAATAGAAATCCAGCATAAACAATAGCAAGAGTAACAGCGACAGCACCAAGTTGAACTAGTATCTTAAAAAAACCCAACATAACTTCAGCTACACTGCCTGATTTTATTGGATTCTGAAATTGAACATTAAGACCTTGTGCAAAAGAAAATAAAGGGATAAAAAATGGGATTAAAAATGCAGATGTAATTGATATATATTTTTTCATATTTTATTTAATTATATTCATAAAAAATGTTTGAGCACCTATATTTGTTAATAAATTTTTAACAATGAGATATGATAAAAACATAATCAAAAATCCAATAACAACCCTTCTGAATATGTCTTTAGCTCTCTGTATTTGACTGGCATTACCAACAGATGTAATCAATAAGAATCCAGCATACATAAACATTGAAGCTGCAATAAAGCCCGCAAAAATAAATATAAGATTTAAAATAGATTGCATTAATACAAATAAGTCGCTAGTCTGACAATCTTTTTGAGCAACACCATTAACAGTACCACCACAACTAACCAAGGGAGTCTTTTCACTAGTACCCGCTCCTTCTGGTGTTTTTAATGTGGTTCCTTGTGCAAAAGAAATTGTCGAAAACAAAGAAAAAATTAAAATTGAAATTATGCTTATTTTTTTTATTTTATTCATCGGAAAGTAAAATTAATATTTTTTCATGAGCTCTAGCTATCGCATCAGTAACTTCATATTGGCCAGAAACAATTGTTTCTATCAATTCTTTTATTATAACATTTGTTTTATTTGAATCTGGCTCCAATATCCCCTGAGAGATAATTGCAGATTTGTTGAATACACTTTCATAAGGATTTGAAACATCTGTTGTTGCCAATACATCTCTCCTAATAGATGATATACCCATGCTTTTTGCAAATTCCTTCTGAACATTTTGAGATGTTAATGTTCCAATCATAGACATTGCACCAATAACATTTTTGGCAGTTTTAGGAATAACTAAAATATCCATAGCTCCATAAGTAACTTTTCTTTGACTGCTTTGAGATTGTGGAACAAGAGTAACATCAAAATTCAAATTAGGATTAAGTTTTTTGATCAATGGTAATTCTGATGCATGACCAAGATAAAAAGCTAGATCATTTGAAACAAACATTGTTTGTGAATTTTGCAAAGATCTATTCCATGTATATACAGTTTTTGTAGGATTAGAGAATTGAGTAAAGAAATTAGAAGCAGCATATGCAGGATTAAGATTGTAATTTAAATTTTCTGTCAAAATTGAAGTATATAATTCTAGATTTTCTTGTTCATCTATAACTCTTTTTATTACAGGATTACCTGCCTGTAGAACAAGTGTCCAATAAATATTTTTTGAATTTGCAATGTTATCAAAAGAACCTAAAGCAATTGTACTTTTTGAAATATTAAATGATGAATCTTTTTGAGTCATCGAAGGTGTAATTGCCAATATTTCGGTCCATGTTTCAGGTGGTTTAGAGAATCCAGTATTAGCGAGAATATCTTTGTTGTAGTACATGACAAGTGGATCAACAAGAAAAGGAAATCCTATTATTCCATCTCTACTTATCAATAAAGATGATTCATCCAAAAATAAATCTTGAAAATCCCTTAAAGGAAAAGTTTTAAAAGGAATAATCTGCATCATTTTTTGATTTTGAATAATTTGTTTTTCATTCAATAAAACAAGATCAGGACCTCGTCCCTCAGCAATAGCCTTTAACAACTCATCATTCAAAGTATTTTTATTTTTTTCAACATAGATCAAACCTTCTGTTTTTTGACCTTGAGCTTCTAAATTCTGTAATGCAATATTAAAATTATCAGACGGTATTGTTCCCCACAAAACTACATTTCCCGTTTTTGTTGATGAACCTCCTCCTCTAAAAAAAGAAAACATAACAACAGCAGCAACTATAGCTATAACTGAAACTCCGATCAAAACTACCTGGATAATATTTATATTTTTCATATCTTATTTAGATTGTACTACAAAACCATAATGATGTTCACCTGCATTTATATCTTTAACTGTGAACAACCCCACCTTTTCAAAAATCTCTTTGGCTCTATTTTGAGATATTACATGTTGCGGTGAAGGTCCTATACCCCCAAAAGATTCCGACCAATCTATAATCAAAGCCATTCCTTTTGGTTTTAGAATTCTTTTTATTTCCATTGAAAATTTTTGAATATCTTCCATTTGAAATAAAGTATTAGCAACAACAACTCTATCGATGCTCGAATCTTGTAAAGCAATACCGTTTAAATCGTCCATATCGTCCCACAATACAGAAACTTGCGTTAATCTTTTTTCTCTACATTCATTAGCTAATTTCTCAACTAAACCTTTTTGAACATCTACAGAAAAAACTTTACCCATAGGACCAACTCTAGATACTATTTCAAAAGTGTACGCACCGCTTCCACAACCAAGATCAGCAACTATCATACCTGGTTCAATATTAAATTGAGAAATACATATTGCTGGTGTGCTAAACATATATTTTATTATACAGGATAAAATTAATATGTTAACAGATCAACTTATCCCAAATAACAAAAAACGACACTTGCATGTCGTTTTTTAAATTATGTCTAATCCTCTACTTATTCAACTCCAATCTAGTCTTCTCATTAACAATTCCATCTTGAGTTAAGCCTTTAGCTTTTTGGAACTTCTTAACCGCTTGTTTGGTTAGTTCTCCATAGTATGAGGCTTCATTTCCTTTTGAACCAATACCTGTTAGAGCAACAGTGAATCCTTTTGAATTAAGGATCTTTTGTAGTGTTATGACATCTGTAGATGTTTGACCTGGTGCTAGGGTTTTGATGAGTGTTAGTTTTGTATTAGATGTAACAGGTGTTGTGGTGGTGTTTATTTTAGTATTAGTTATAACAGGATACTTTTTATCAACTTTAATTGAAGGACAGGAAACTCTAGTTTTCTTTCCTCCTTTATCTTTCACTTCTAGTTTTGATGTGTATGTTCCTTTTTTTGATAATGTGACTAATTGATCTTCTTTTGTTTTATCGAATCCTAATTGTTTTAATAAACTTCCTGTCCATTTTAGTGTATATTCAGAAACTGCGTTTTTTATTGTTGTGTCTATAGATACAACACTGTTTAGACCAACTTTTGTGTTTGGTATAGAGCATAGTGCTTGGAATGCTTTTGAATCTTTTTTGACTGTGGTTGATGAACCCCCGCCTCCTCCGCCTCCGCCGCCGCCTCCTCCGCCACCAGAAGATGTGATTGTGAATGGTGTGACACTCAAAGTATTACTTGGTCCAAAAGGATCTGTGACAGTGATTGTACAGTTAGAATATGTACCAGCTGCAAGTTCATTAAAAGTTATTGTATTGTTGATGTTTCCTAGAGATACTGTTGTTGAAGCAGAAGAGCATGATCCACCGAATGTTATAGTTCCTCCATCTGATTTAGAGTTGAAAGTGTAGTCTGGTGTTGTGTCTGTACCAGATACTACGGGAGTTACTTCGGTTAGGATTGGGGAGGTTATTTTGGAGACGGTGTTTGAAACATTATTTGCTGTATAAACATTATTATTTGAGTCAATGGCAATTCTATAAGGAAAGCTTCCAACACTAGAAGATATTACAGAAGTACCCGCTTGAGTTATTTTAGAAACATTATTTGAATTATAATTTGTTACATAAATGTTATCATTTGAATCAATAGCTATACCCCAAGGTGATGGATCAACACTGGCGAATATTGTGGAAGTACCTGCAGGGGTTATTTTGGAGACATTGTTTGA
>CAYOAC010000001.1:42658-63151 GCA_964401885.1 uncultured Candidatus Saccharibacteria bacterium | reverse complement strand
ACCACTGATACTGATCGTTTTTGGATTCATCTCAATTATTGCATCAATATTTTTGTTCCTGCTTCCCTTCTTTGCTCAAAAATTAAAAAACAATTTCAAATCACCACATTCAAAATGTTTGGTGATTTTTTAAATCTATAATTAACAATCTTCAGTCTAGATTTTTTGACTTTCCAAATACTATAGAGAACCTCATGAATCTTTTTTACAAATATTAAAAAAGCTACATGTCCTTGAACATGTAGCTAAATTTGGCTGTTTATTATCGCTTGAGAAAAGCTAGAACTTCTTCAACTTTGCCCTCGTGAACGATAAATTCAATATAATTTTTCTTGATAACAGTTTTGGGAAGTTGAGCTTCAAAAACCTCAACGTTTCCATCTCCATCAAGTTTAAGATGTTTGAATCCCAGTTTCTTATTCATCCCAATAAGGGGTGTACTGTCCCAAGGCGTATCATAGCCATTGAGCAAGAAAAGAATACCGATTTCACCTTTCCACAAACGAGTATGGAGTAGTCCGACACTTCCACCACTTATTTCATAACTCTTCATCAGGCCACCAGCCTTGAGGCTATTAGCAAGCTTTTGAAGTTTGTCAGGAAAAAGTTCAATTGGATTATCAAGCAAAGCATTCACTTTTGATAATGGAGTTTCATTTTCAACTTTCATTGTTTTTTCAACTCCAAAACGTGTATGTGTCGCCGGCTCATCTTCGTAATATGCGAAAATTTCACCAGTATTAACATCACCAACAAAAGATGCGATTACTTCATTCCCTGAAACAAGCGCAAGCATTGTTCCAACGCCGAAGGATTGGCCACGCGCAAACGCTTTGGTTCCATCCAGGGGATCTACTGTGAAGTAAATCGGATGGTCAGGATTCAAACACGGGATGTTCAGATTGTCCTCTTCACCAATAATTCCAAAATCTGGAAAATCAGCAGTAAGATTCGAAACATAACGTGCTTGTGCACGTTTATCTGCACTGGTAACAATATCATCCTTGGTAGGATCATAATTCTCCTTACTTTCTTGCATGAAAGTGGCAGCTTCATCTTGAATATCACCAATGGCGAGTTTCACAAGTTCCAACAATTTTTCTTTTGACTGTTTTTTCATATTTTTTGTTTGTACCTACCATAATAATATAATTGATCTTAAAAGATAGTTCTGGAAAAAGTTTCTAATTTGTAATACTGGAATTATATTTAACATTAAATTGCTGACACTATAGTTTTTTTATATAATTAAAATGTAAGTTTTTATTACATTTAATATAAAAAAATGAAAGATACATTAAAAAGATTAGGTCTATCAGATCATGAAGTAACTATTTATCTATTTTTATTAGAAAAATAATCTGCGTCTGCAACAGATATTGAATTAAAGGCCAAAATTCACAGGCCTATTGTTTATAGTTCAATTGAAACACTGCTCAAAAAAGGCTTTATTCGTACATCCCCTAAAGGTAAAAGGAAAATTTATTCTCCTGAATCACCCGCTGTTTTAGAGAGAGTTTTTAGAGAATTTGAAGACAAATTCTTGTCAGACATTGAAGATCTTCATCAACTTTATAATAAAGGAGGTTCTTCTAAACCAATGGTGCAGTATGCTGAAGGAAAAGATGCAATGAAAGATTCTTATTTAGATATAATCAATACCTTACCTAAAGATGGTAAATATTATAGATATACTTCAGTAGAAACATTTAACAAAGAGAAATTCTTGCCCAAAGGATATAAAGGTATGAGAGACAAAAAGGGTTTAGAGAGATATATCATAACTAATGAATCATCAAAATCCACAACCCTACGATTAGGAAAAAAAGTAAAAGTTGTACCATCCGAATTTGATTTATTTGAATACAATATCGGACAAGTAATGTATGAAAATAAAATAGCAATTTTAGATTATGAATCTCAATCAGTTATTACAATAGAACATGAAAGATTTGCAAAACTCCAAAAGAAAATTTTTGAACTACTATTTTCTAAGTTAAAAGAATAAAAAAACTAGCAAGATAAATCTTGCTAGTTTGATTCAGAATTATTTGACTAAAGAAGTAACCTCATACCAACAATTCTTGTGCGGTGAAGAATACTCTGTTATTTTTACAACATCATTCACGTGAGCATCAATATTATTGATTGCCAATATTCCATGATATTGATATGCAACATTTTGTGGCTTGGTAAAATGTGGTTGATCTTGCATAAGGAGTGCAACATGTCCATTATTCAATAAACCGGTTACCACCCAATTAACCTTAGACTCGGATACATTGAGTTTGACTACATCTTGAATAGTCATCTTACTTTCTTTTTTGAACTTTAACACACACACGAAAGTAATAAAACCAATAAACACTATTATAAACGCCAAAACTGCAAGTACCCACTTTTCTACATAACCATTCTTTTTCATATTTTTTGTAATGTTCATCTTGCATAAAGTGTACTAATTTTTCATATTTTTTTGACATTTTAACTTCTAAATACAGTATCTTTAGATAATATTTAAAAATAAGCTTACAAATAAGCGTATTTTAATACTAAAAAATGTAATTTTTAATACTTATTTATTTAAATTCTTCCAAAACTCTTCTTTTGACATTAACTTATTTGATTTCAAAATATCCTTTATTTTTAAATCAATTCTTGATCTATCAAAAATTTCTTGAAAAGGTTTATCATTAGGTATCAATTTCAAATCATAAAGTTTATTATCAGCATATCCTGTAAAAATTCTTGCCCAAGTCCATGGAATTGCCCCCTTATTAATTCTGTTAGCTGAATCAGCCAAAACATTTGTACAGTTTGAATTAACAGTATTGTAAAATTGAGCTTTTGTTTCTAATGATTCGGTAGTTTTTGCAAGATCTTCAAAAATACCTCTAACTGTTTGAGGAGTTATTAATAAAGGGTACATATATAAATCTTCATTATGATAAATTGCCCTTCTAGAAAATAGATCCGCTGCGCTCCCCCACGTGTACCACATTTCATAATTATTAAACAAACCTTTAATAGCACTATAATCTACACCTTCAGACCTTCTTGCTTCAACAGAAACTGAAACTGTTTTCCCATCAGAGAATTCAAATAAGAAAAATGTATGACCTACCCCTTCCCACTTACCAAAAGGATTTAAAAGAAAATAAGCTTTCTCTATTTTATTTAAATCAAAAGTTTCATTGTAAAAATTATTCAAAATTATTTTTCCTTGTTCATATCTCCAATCTCGAATATTTTTAACTTCAATCGTAGAAGTATTTATCGTTACATCTGGTAATATTTTTGCATCATCAGTCCAATTTTTATTCAAAGAGGGTTTCTTTAAAAAAGTAAATATTGTAAAAATAACCATCAGAAGAAAAATTATTTTGATGGTTATTTTTAAAAATTTCATTATTTTAATTTTATTACAAATTATTTCTTCATCTTATTCATCATAATCTTTTGAATTTGATCTTTGTATCGAAACATAACTTGCATAGAAGCTGTCTGCTCATCAACCCCTTGTTTCTTTTTTTCTTTAATCTCTTGAGCTATTTTTTGCATCAATTCTGGATGTTCATTCATAAGAGTCATAATAAGCTCTTTTTGTTCTGGTGGAAGATTCTTCAATTTGGACTCCATTATTTTATTGGTCAGGAATTTAAACATATTTTGATCTTTATTTTTAATAAGTGAATAATAACAAAAAATGGTCTTTTAGTCATTTCCAAGAATTAATCATTTCTGAAAAGCCAGTATATACACATTTTGTATAATCGTCTGGTTTTGATTTGCCCATTTCTGAAAAAGAAAGAAAGTCTGAAGGAATCTTGAAAACTCTTTCTGTCCATAATCCAGTACAAGTACTTCTCATTAAAATTAAAATAGCGAGTAAAATGGTAGTTGCTATAATTGAGATTTTAAGTGGTTTTTTCATATTTTTTTATTTTTTAGATTTTGAAACGGATTCATATAATACTCCAAGAGCACAAGCACTTTTTTGTGATAACTCCAATGTGCCTCCACCCTCATCAATTTGTTCACACATATCAAAATTGTTTTTTAATTCTTCCCTTAAATCATCAGATGGATTATTTATTTCAAATTCTTTTCTGCATATATCTGCAGCCAGAGAATCAGGATAAAGATCCATAGTTGAACCTGCTCTGCATTCATAATTAAGAGCAAGAGATACCGCATCTCCACATGTTTTGGAGGAAGAAATAATTTCCTCGAATTTATCAGGATTCTCAAATCTATCAGCACATGAATATAAAACATTACTATCATTTGATTTTTCAGTTTTAGTTTTAGATGCGTTCATTTCTTCTACAGATTTATATTCAGAGAAAAGATGTAGACTACGAAAAAGATCAGGATCAATAAACAGATACTCCAAAATTTTTGGTCCACACTCTTCATAAGTATAATCATAAATTATTCCTTCATCTATGTAACCACTAGGGACAGATAAACAAAGATTTTTTAAAAAGAAAAGAGAAAAGAGAAACCCCAGAATAATTACGACAATAGAAATTATCAAAAACTTTTTTTTCATATTTATTTAATTATTATCCATAAATAACATATCTTTTACAATAGCAATTATTTCTTCCTTGCTTTTATTTTTTATTTGAACAAAATACAAAATATCTTTATAAACAAATTCAAAAGAAGGCATTACTCTAGGGGCATTATTGAAATAATATCCTTCCAATTCTTCAGTTATTTTTGTTTTTTCCCAACCAAATCCTCCAACAATACCTTCATCGTCATATTTTGCTGCACCAAAATAACCAACAGTACAATATTCTGCACTACAACCATACTCTCCCGGAACAAATATAGAAATATGAACTTTATAACCTCCATTTTCAATAACCTGATAATCTGCAACAATTTTTTCTCCATCCGTTTCAATTTTCATTTTTTGAGGCAACAATATTGGCACCTTTATCTCTGAATTCGACATATCTTTTTTAATTTCAGAAAAATAAAAAGATTCTTTGTTTGAATAATTTATTTTTTCTTCTTCTCCATCAGATCTAATTAAAAAATATGTAAAGACAAATTTATTGAAATTCTTATCATATAAATAAACCGCGTATGATGTGACCAGTGATCCACTAGTGTCTCTCATTATTAACATATCTTTATATCCGTCTTTATTGTGATCCTCAAAATCAATAGAAGACATTCCATCGTGATCAAGACCTTCATATAGCAGCATATCCTTATCAAAATCAATTTCTTGTTCAATAGAACCAGAGATTTTAATTAAATTATTATTTTCTTGTTTTATTTCAATTGAGATATTTTCATTTATTTCTGACTGAGATACCTCAGTGATATTTTTTTCTTGTAAAATTTCTGAACCTTCTTTAAATTTTAAAAATATATCAGTATATTTATCAGAACCGTTTCTTGAATAACCAATAATTGCCTTTTGTTTTTCATCAAAAAAAGAATTGCCAATTTTGGAAAGATCTTCTAGTAAAATGAAATTATTTTCTTTTGGGTTAAATAAATAAAAATCAAACCACCAATCAGAAGTACCTCCTCCAGAAAAAACTCTAATATCTTTATAACCATCACTATTTATATCATGAGCAATATTAAAATCACTATCATCCATATACACACTCTTTTTATTAAAAATATTATTATCAAAAACAATCTCTTGAATATACTCTCCATTTTGATCAAAAATATTTAAACTAAAATTCTCTTTATCTTTGTTGTCTAAAATAAAATTATATTTATGTTCTTTTGATACAGCAAAAGAGCATTCGAGAGGGAGTAGGATATCTCCTTCATTAGTTGTTGGTTCGGGAGAATTATTTTGAATAAAATAATCACAAGCTTTTTCTTGATTAGAAACAAAAGAGATTCGATCATTAATTAAAAAAGTCTTAATCAAATCTTTATTTGTGAAAATATAAAAAACAGAAAGTAAAATTATTATTGCAAGGATTGATATTTTAAGTGGTTTTTTCATAAATATTATTTAATAATAATTTTTTTTTCATAGATCAATGGCTTTTTTTCTTCCAGATAATATACTCTTATTACATACTCACCTTCTTGCAAATTTTCTGTGACTTGATACTCAAATTTTTGAATTTTTGAATTATCATTATAAATCAAAACATCTCCACCACGAGAACTAGAAACAGTTAGTACTGTTTTTTTGTTTTTTGTTATTTCTATTTCAACTCCATAATCCCCATTATCTATAGAGTATTCACCCATGATATAAGGTTTTTTGTTTGATGTTATAAATGGATCAGAAATTTTACTGTAAGTAGACAAATCCAAAATATTATTTGATTCAATACTTTCATATTCTACTCCTGTAACTAACCATCCCGCATTTGATTCAGTGTGCTGTACATTAAGATGTTTTATAACTTTGTCTTTTTGAAAATCAACAGTACAGATGACACCTACGACTCTTTCAGAACCGCAATATGAGATTTCAGGAAACTCTGTATCAATTGGAGTAGTGGTTGCTGGTGATATGCTGAATTTATATAAAGTTGGAATAATTGGTAGCCACCCATTTTGCTTCAATATTTCTTTCACACCATAATATGTCCCATCCGAAATATTTGAGAAATCATTAACAGTTTCAACATTCAAAAAATCTTTAATCTTAAAAATTCCAACTTCTTGAATTTTAAAAGCTTCTTCCCCTTTACTTTCTTTACATATTTCTCCTTCATTAAAAGTACATCCATATCCTATTAAAGATTTCTGATCGTCTAAATCAATCCTAAACCATCCATCAGCGCTAAACTGCATATTACATTTTTGAACCGTATAATCAATGTTATCTTTAACATAAATACAAACTGCATCATCGGCGTTGTAATCTACAGTTGTATATAAAATATGAAACTTTTGCCCTTTGGTTTCACCAATAAAATATCTATTTTCTATGATAAATGTATCTTTGTTATTATAATCTTCTGTATTCTCTTTAATAATTTTTTCTTCTTTACTTGAAGGATTGAATATGCCAACATCACCAGTATCTAATTCATTAAAATGACTCTGATTATCTCTAAATAAATATTTATTATCAATAAAATCTATACTAAAAATATAATCACCTGTTTTAAATAAATTCATACTATCTTCATCCAACAAACTCTGAAAAATGATATCCACAGAATTAGTTCCTGTTGGGATAGCAACAACTTTGTAACTCATAAAAGTTTGATAACCATCAGCTTCTAATGTACCATTCAAATCTTTATCCAAAGAAACTTTAGTAAAAATAGTATTTTTAATATCTAAATTTTCTCCACTATCCCAAGTCTTTACAAAAGAAATGGTACCATCGAATATACCGCTATTAGAAATAATATTTTTATTTTTTTCTATTTCAAAAATCTGACTATCCCCCCATTCTTTTTTTAACACTTCTCTGTTTGTATAAATATAAAATACAGAAAGTAGAATTATCGCGACAAGTATTATTATTTTAAGTGGTTTTTTCATAAATCAATTATCCTTATCATTATCTAAACTCCCACAAAACCGAATCTTTGGGAACATATTGTGGAACTTCGTTCAAAATGTCAGATATAGGTATGGCTATTTTTTGAAATTCGCCATTACAAACTCTTGATACATGAGGAAACCACAAATAAAATATTATTTCTTTTGTATTAATTTTTATTTCTGAGTCAAATGAATCAGGGAATGAAGTGTCTGCAAAACATTCTAATTCTTCATTTCCATTTCTGAATTCTTCAAACAACTCTTCTCCATTTGGATAAAAATGTTCTAATATTTTATTTGAATTTTCTTTTGAGAATAAAACGAAGTCTTCACCAGATGTTTTTATAATTGATTCTTGATCAAATACCATTGCAGGATGTGCACCGCCAGTATCAGCATTAATAGAATATCTATATTGAATATAATTTTTATCTATATAAATAATTTTAGAACCAAAACCTTCTATATACGTCACACTTTTATTTAAAATTCTATTTTCTTTTTTTCTTATATCAACTACAGCATAATCATCTGAACTAAAAATACTAAGTGTTAATTCATCATTAATTTTAATAATCCTCTCATCAGACACACCATCTATAGACATAACTATATCTGCGTACATTCCTGAATAACCAGGAATTTCGATTCTTTCTATTGTGGCATCTTTGATATATGGAACCGAAGGTTCTTTTGATGGTAGTTTAAAGGTTGTTGGAAGTTTTTCAATTGATATATCTTCTTTGATATCATCGGAAGAAGTATTTTTGAAAGTTTTAGCAATAGTATCCAGGTTAAGTATTGGATTTATTGTTGAGATTGCTTGTTCAAGTTTTATACCCCCACCATTATCGTAAAACTCGATCGACCAAATATCTTTTTTATAATAGATTCCAGATGAATTAGTAGTGTATTTAGATAAATCAGGTGCTACAAGATAATCAAGTAAAGAAATCTTTATTTCAATTTTATTTACGATAAGATTAGCAATTTTATACAAAATAGAAGGTGTATAAATTAATTTATCATCTTTTATATATTCCACAGTCCACCCATCAAAAACAGGATATTCAAACTCAAAATTACCAGTGCCCTCTATTATTCCTTTTTCTGTTCCAATTTCAACAGATGCTAAATTAGGAAACTTATTCTTCGCATAAACCCATAAAGACAAGCTTGATATGATTAAGACAAAAATTATTAATATTATTGGGTTTTTCATATGTTTAGATAATAAATAAATAATAAAAATATCAAAAATAATAAATCAATATATAGTACAAAATTAAGATTTTGTTGTTTCTGTATTAAAAATTTAACATTTAATATTATATTTATGATTAGAAATAAACAACCTAAAATAGAGGTATAAAAAACAGGTCCAAAACCTTGCCAATAAGATATGTTTAATATGGATAAAAAATAAATAAAACACATTGATAAAAAAACTGTTAAAATAATTAGTGTTTTTTTTATAAATTTAAAATTTCTCATTTAATTATTTCAAATAATACCTAACATTTCTTTTATGCTGATCATAATTAGATGCACAATGAATATTTCTGTAATCATCATGTAAATAGAACAAGCAATCGGTCTTTATTGGGTTTAAGGCAGCTCTAATAGCCTCTTTGCTAGGTGTTGCAATAGGTGTTGGTGGTAAACCATCATTTTGATAAGTATTGAAAGGAGAATCAATTTTTTTATCTTCCGGTCCCGGAACAGGCCACCAATCATCTTCATTTCCTTTTATGTATTGCAAAGTTGCATCAATTTGAAGTGGCATTCCAATTTTTAAACGATTATTAATAATGCCTGATATTAATCTCATATCTGACTTTCCTGCAGCTTCTCTTTGAATAAGCGAAGCAATTGTAATTGTTTGAGGGATTGATATGTCTTCTTCTTTCATTCCCAACTCTTCAATTATATCTTTAAAGGTTGTTATCATAGTTTGTTCTACAACTTTGGTATCCTCTTCAACATGAATCAAATATGTTCCAGAAGCCAAATATCCTTCTTCGCCATTTAACGGGCAAACTTGTCTTGTCTTTGCAAATTCTTTAATTTCTTCTTCTCCCCAATTTAATTTTTCTCCAATTATTTCAGCTATTTGACCTTTCCTTAAGCCATCCAATATAGAAACATATTTATACTCTGGTTCATTTAAGGAGAAAGCTGTTGAAACAGCACCCATTCCTTGAGAAAAAGCATATCCTCCAGGTTCAACATTGTCTTTCATAGATAAAACTAGTTTTAAGACAACTTTAGAAATAGAGTTATTTATTATTTTTTTCTGTTCTAATTCAGAGATAAATGAATCTTTATCTCCAGTATATGGTATAAAAACGACTTCTTTTGACTGACTTTTGGATATTGCTATAAAGATAAAAAAACTGAATAGAATGATTAAAAAAGATTTAATTTTGTGAATAGAAAGATGTTTCATTTAACACTTATAGTATATCAAAAAGTTTTTTAAAAATAAAAAAGTTTGTACAGATATTTTAATAAATAGGTTTATTCCAACTATAGTGTTAGACTTGTGAGATTATTAGATAATATAAAAATACTATGGACCAAACACAAGTAAATCCAACTGCAACAGACGACACAACTGTCGTTCCTGAAGAAGTTGTAGTTGCTCCTGAAGTAACCGAGGAAGAAGAAGTGGTGGTTGCTGATGCACCTGCTGAAGAAGTAACAGAATAATATTCTCAATTTAAAAATTAAAAGCGGCGGCCCTTCGGGCCGCCGCTTTTAATTTTAAAACCAAATTAATTATTTTGTCTTCTTTGGTTTTTTCTTTTCTTTTCTTTTGTCTTGTCCTTTTGCCATAAGAATTGTAATTAAATTAATAAATACTCACTCTTCTATTTTCTCGCTTCCTGGAAGTTTGTAAAGGTGTTGATAAGTTATTTATCAACAAAAACTAAAATAAAACTAAAGAATTTTCTTCTTGTATTTAAAGAATGAAATATTCTTTAAATATGGAAATATTAAAAAAAGAAACATATATAAAAATGATTGAAAATTCTGTTAATACTCAGATGTTCAATTCGATAATTATCAAAGACTGTAACGAAGGAATTATAGATTTACTTAATAATGGAGAATATTCTTGTGCATCCTTTGTAAGTTCTGTTCTTTTACTGAATAATATAGTTTCAAAAACTTGTGCAACTGTTTTAAGTCTAGAAAGATCTTTAAAAGATAATCCAAATATCGGATCTATTTATGATGAATCCAAAATCATACCTGGAGATATTCTAGTTTGGGAAAAAACAATGTATGAAGATGGGTCTGGTAATAGGCATATTGGTTTTGCAATTTCAAATAAAGAAGCAATCTCTACAAGTTATAAAAATAAGTGCGTAATCAAACATCTGATAAATAAAGCAATTGAAAATACCGGTGAACCACGCAAAATAGAAAGAATTTTTAGAATAATATTTTAAAAGAAAAATGGAGCCATCGTGCTGATGACTCCATTATGGTTTTTTTGCGGCCGTACGCTATCGGTGGTGTCCAAACCACACGGTTATCTCAAGTTTTCTCTTGTGTAAGATTCATGGCCTTGTCTTACTGGCTCTGCTTTTTTACCTCATTTCTGCGTTTCCTTTGGGGTTCATTGTTCCGTTTTAACTTCCGACGAATTCGATAGTTAATCTGAAACTCTTTCAATAGTATAGCACAATATATAAAAAAGTCAATAGATAAAGTCTCAAACCTTTATCTATTATATATTTATGTATTATATAAAAGAAAAATGGAGCCATCGTGTTGATGACTCCATTGTGGTTTTTTTGCGGCCGTACGCTAACGGTGGTTATCCAAACCACACGGTTATCTCAAGTTTTCTCTTGTGCAAGTTCCGCGGCCTTATCTTGCTGGCTCTGCTTTATTTAAGATTATTCTTAAGGGGTTGAAGGTTCTAGAAGGACTGGCGGTAATTGGTTTCATCTTAACTTTCGACGAATTCGATAGTTAATCTGAAACTCTTTCAATAGTATAGCACAATATAAAAAAAAGTCAATAGGTGGGTATGAAGGGACTTGAACCCCTAACCTCTGGTTCCACAAACCAGCGCTCTAACCAGTTGAGCTACATACCCAAAAATACATTAAGTATCAACACCAAGAGTAGCAATGGATCAATTGTTTGTCAATAAATCCCCTACTTTTTCAACGATATTTTCAAAAGAAACTTCTATTTGTTCCTTCTTATTCAGATCTTTTATTTGCGCTATTCCCTTTTTCATCTCATCACCACCAGCAATGACCACAAAAGGTATCTCTTGTTTTAAAGCATAAGAAAATTGAGCCTTTAACATTGTTTCTTTTCCAAGATATATCTCAGATGAGACACCAGACTTTCGAAGCAATCCAACTATTTTTTGACAATACAATTCGGATTCTTGATCAAAATTTAATACAAGAACTTTTACTGTTGTTTTCTCTTTTTTAAGTAATTCTAATTTTTCTAAAGCAGCAAATAATCTATCTACACCGATTGAAGCACCAACTGATGGCATAACTTGATTTCCGAATCTTGATACAAGATCGTCATATCTTCCGCCAGAAAATACACTTCCAATACTTGGTAAATCAAGAAGAATTGTTTCAAAAACAGTTCCAGTATAATATCCAAGTCCTCTTGCAACAGATAAATCTATTTTCCAAGAATCTTTTGGAACTTCAAGTGCTTCAAGATTTTTACAAACTTCTTGCAATTCTTTTATACCCTCAATTGCTTCTAATGAATCAATCATTATAGATTCAAGATTAAAAAGAGTTTCTTCTGATGAATCTGATTTTAGATTAATAAATTCTTCTAGTTTTGAAATTTGATTTTTGTCCAATCCTTTTCCTTGTAGCTCTTTAGAAATTTCTGACCAATTCATTTTGTCTAACTTATCTAAAGATTTTAAAACATTGATATTTAATTTAGAATCATATCCTGCGAATTTAGGTAATCCATTCAAAATTTTTCTTGAATTAACTTTAATTATAAAATTTTCAATACCTAATGCTTTTAGTGTTTCATACATTAGAGAAATAATTTCAGAATCAGCACTCAATCTATCAGTTCCAATTATGTCGGCATCAAATTGAACAAATTCTCTAAAACGTCCGGCTTGTGGTTTTTCTCCTCTCCAAACTTTACCTGTTTGATATCTTTTAAAAGGTTTTTCTAATTTGTCTCCATATAATGAAATTACTCGTGCAAGAGGCACAGTTAAATCAAATCTTAAAGCAAGATTTTCATCATTATCTTTCAAACCAGTTTTAAACATCATCATTTTAAAATCAGAATCACCACCAGTTAAGATCTCTTCTTTTTCTATGCCTGGAGTATCAAGCGGTTTAAAACCGAATATTTCAAAAGTCTGTCTGATGATATCAAACATTTTTTGTCGAGGAATCATATCTTCTGGAAGATAATCTTTGAAACCTCCGGCTAATTCTGGTGTTATTTTTTTCATTTTAATTATTTTATTTTTATCATGATTTAAGCAATCTAATATAAGAATAGCTTTATAAACATTACATACAGCAATATTAACATTTTATAAAAATGTGTAAATTATAAAGCAGAAATCGACACGTTAGCATTTAACAGTGTCGATTTTCATTAATAATACTCTTTGGTATTACTTGATTTTTTTTGATAATAATTTACAGAGAAATAATTTATATTCTCCGTATCTTATCTTTGTAAAAAGTCACATAGTATTTACATGAACTTCTTACTTATTTTGAAGATTTGCCAGATCTTACCAACTGAGGAACTTTAATTGTTTTGCATGTGCGAACCATTTGGCAATTGGACGCAACTTATACCCACTGTTAAACAACTTACAAGGAAGAGGTTGAAACACCGTCATATTTCCCAAAATCAATCCATTTCTAACCGCTAAGTACAAAATGTGCTGACGAGGAATCTTGATGTGCTCGGGCCTTTTACGTGCAGGACTAGATATAGTAAGAACGCGAGCGTTTCCATATTCATCATGTCCTAAATGTTGTAAAACAATCATATCTGGTTTTGTAGGTTTTTCTTTACAGAAATTCTTGTTTGCCAGTATGAATTTTGGCTCACAAAAATCCCGATAAAAAATCCACTCCCAAACTTTATCGTCATAATGAGTCACTGCAGATCGATAAAATGGATCAAGATATAAACTCCTTCCATTATTATAGATTGCAACGAATGTCACATTATCATCAAATTTATCATGCCATCTCTTTCGATAGACATAAGATTTGATGATTGGAACATTTACGATAAGCTGAATTAGCCATCTTTGCATTACTTTTGTTTTTCTTTTTTGTGGTTTTTCGGCTACTTAGAGTTCACCGATTCAAAAATATATTAACACAGTTTTAACAATAAGTAAATAGTCTATTTATCCAAGTGTAGAATTTCATCAATTTTAATTTGATGAACAAATTCAGGAACGTGACTTACTAGAACTAATGCCCCCTGGAATTCGCTTAAAGCTTTTGCAATAACCGGTAAATGTCTAAAATTAATATGATTTGTTGGTTCATCAAGCATCAAGATAGCTGGCTCTTGTAAAACAAGTCGAGCAAAAGCAACGAGACCCTTTTGCCCTTCAGATAGACTTTCGATTTTGGTTTTCATTATTTCTGCAGTAATAAGAAAATTAGAGGCAACACTTCTCATGTGATGTTCGTCTCTGGTTTGCATAATTTCTGTCAAAGATTTATAAACTGTATCTTCAAAATTAAGTGTTGAAAAATCTTGTCTATAATACCCTACCATTACATCACTTCTTATTTTTGCACCTTTTGCTTTTCCTGTTGCAATAGATTCCAATAATGTACTTTTTCCTATTCCATTTGGTCCAGATAATAATAAATGTTTTCCTTTTTTGAGTGAGATATCTGCTGTCTTAGAAACAATTTTATGAGTTTTGGGATTCATTATTGTAAAAGAAGTAATCGAGAGTAATTCACCAGAAAGATCGGCTTGTACTGGAATTTTAAAATTTCTAATTGTCTTGTCCTCTCTTCTAACATCTACTTTTGCATCTTCAAGTTCTTCTGCTTTTTCTCTCATTCTTTTTGCAACCATACGCATTTGTCCTCCTTTGTTTGCAAAAAAGTTCGCCTTGTCTTTATTCTCTTGAATTTCTTTAGCAAGTTGTGCATTTTTTCTATTTTCTTTTTCAATTCTCAAAGTAATTTCTTTTAATAAATCAAAATAGTTTCCTACATATTGCTCTACTTTTTTTGTATAAATATCAAGATACAAAACCCCATCAGTAAATGAATTCAAAAATTCTGCATCGTGAGAAATAACTAAAACAGTTTTTCTATAATTTTTAATAAAATCTGTTAAATGAGCAATTCCTGATTTATCTAAATTGTTTGTCGGTTCATCAAGTAAAAGTACATCTGGATTTTGAATCAATGCAGAAGCCAAAAGAAGTCGAGCTTGTTGACCACCAGAAAAATCATCGATGATACGATCATGAGGTGCATGCAAGTTAACAGTTTCAAGAACTTCATCAATCCGTGGATCAATATCATAAACTTTTTTATCAAAACATTTTTCAAAAAATTCCCGGACAGTTAGATTCAATTCATTTCTGGCAATAACTTGTCGTGATACAGCAATACTTACTCCATTAACAATATTTATTTTCCCTGATTCAGGTTTTAAATCACCTGTAATTAATTTAAAAAGTGTACTTTTACCAGCACCATTTTGACCCATAATAGTTAATTTACTTTTTTGACGAATAAGGAAAGACACCTCATCTAAGATAGGTTTATTGTGTCCATATTCAAACGATACTTTTTCAAATCGTATAATAGCTTCTTCTTTAGACATCGCATTACAGTAACACAAAATAAAGAACTTGAACAGGCATAATTAAAAAACGCACAATATCCCATATTGTGCGTTTGATTATATTTAAGGAATAATCTAAACCTATTTTTGAATCTTGAACACTGTTTTCCAAAATAACATTAATATTCCAAAAGAGGTTAAAGTTATAATTCCAACAATGATAAGAGATTCAAGCAAACCTTGAACATCAACAATTTTCCCGAACAACCATAAACCAATAGCCGCAAAAGCAAACATTATTGATGATTGTACAGACAGTACTGTTGCACGTGTTTCATTTTTAAGGAACTTTTCTGTCATCCCATCAATGAAAGGACCGGACATTCCTCGAATTATATTCTGGAATAAAACACAGTAAGACATAATAGGTAGAGGCAAAATCCCCATCGCAAATATTGGAATCCCTATTGTTGGAATTAATATATATACAACAGCTTTTTCACCAATTTTCTTTTCTACTCTTTGTCCATAGATACTTGATAACCAAGCAATTAAATTAATGAAGAAAAATAGCCATCCAAAATCACTTACTTCCATTCCAACTTTTTCACAGTATGGATTGTAAGTAAAAAACCAAATTTTAGAAGCTGTACCCATAATGCAAGCGTACAAAGTTATCCAAATAACTTTACTGCTTGAACAAGTATCTATTAATCCTTTTTTCATTTGTTTTACATGTTCATTCACAGTTAACTCTTTAATTTCTCTAGGAGGTTCTGTCAAAACAAACACGCAAATCAATGGAATAATTAAAGTTGGAATTGACCAATATAATGGAATTCTCAAACTTTCAGATCCGAGCCATGTCGTAATCGGTGCACAAATTGCCATTAAGAGCAATCTATACCCTTGAGCCTTACCAATATATTTCCGGTAAAAACTCTTATCCTTATCTAGAGCAATACAAGTTTCTTGAAGTAATGCTTTGTCCGTTCCGGATTTAAAAGCATAACCAGTTCCCCAAAACATGTTTGCTACCCATGCGTGCCACGGCTGTTTCATAAATGCAAAACACAGAAAAGATAAGAACAAAAGAATTTGCGCAATGATGAGCATTTTCTTTCTTCCAATCATATCTGATAATGCGCCCGTAGGAATATCGATGACGAGAGTCATCACAATACAAACCGCTTCAAGAGTATAAATTTCTTCAAGCGTCATATGCGCGAGTTGTTGTAATGTCAAAATAAGAATAGGACCCCAAAAGAATGGTTCACAAAAAATATTGTAAACCATCATCTTTGTAAGGTTTGATTCAAGTTTCTGATTCGTTTTCATTTGTTAATGATCTTTCTAATTGTTTGTTGTTTTTTAGGTTTTTGCTCAAATAAAAAGCCCTGGCTTTTTATCGAGCCGGGGCATTTCTAATTTATGAGAGAAAAGGAGGAAAGTTTAAGACAAAAGACTACAACTGCCTCGGCTAAATATAAGCGAAGTATATGACGCAACAATAACGGCATCCATAGCAAAAGGGCTTGATGATGGACATCCGTAAGTTGTGTTCATATTCAGTTGTTGTTTTGTATTATTCATACGCTTATATTAATAACATATTTTTGGGTTTTTGTAAATAAATCTTACTAATAAAGTGTGTAAAGTTTTTAGCAAATAATATTTCTTAATTTTTTTCTGGAGACTGGGTGCCGTAATTGGTGGGTCCCACGACAGAAAAAAATTAAGAAATATTATTTTGCTAAAAGTTTTATTCATATTAAAAAACCCTTACTCATCGAAACGAGTAAGGGATTTTGGAATCAGAAAAATTTTATGTGGGCCAGCCGTTTTTAGCCAAAGAGGCATTGGAGTACCTTTCATCCGCAGTGACATCAAGATGTTTACCAATAAATTTAGGCATCACAAATTGCTCCATGTCCTTGGTTGATTTAAACTCAACCTCAGCCACAACTAGGCCTTGAAGTCGATCATGATATTCATCAAGTTCCATCACATGCTCACCCTCAAGAGGGATCTTGTAGCGAGTTTTGCGGATTTGATTCCATTTAGGATTACCATAAGCCGCAAGAAGTTCTTGATAACGAGCTTCTGTGATCTTTTCTTCGTTTTCACCTCGAACTCCTTCTTCTTCAGTCTGGGTCTTTTCGGTGTAAACGTAAGACGAGACTCCTTCGAGGACTTTGAGACGAACACGACATTCGATACCAGGACGATCCGAACGATCCAGATAATCTTGAAACAATTCAAAGGACTGTGTTCCTGCTGGAAACTCAATTCCATTGAAGTCATGTCTTTTCAGTAAAAACTTCCTTTCGATTTCTTGTGCTTTCGGCATATCAATTGTTCTTCTAAGTGCGAGCAGAGCTCGTAGGATTTTGTGATCGAATGTTCCAGTATTATCCACGAGTGAAAAATGCTGGTGTGGAAGCCACGCTTCCCGAGTAGCAATATCTAGAGCGACAGCTTCCATCAAAGTTTCACGCCTTTCTTCATCAGTGACATAAAAATCAGGTGCTCCGATAGCTGCAGTGACAAGATGAATCACAGCATCATAACGCTCTAAAATATCGTTGTAACTTATTCCCATTTTAGAAAGCAATTTGAAGAAAGTTTCCTTTCCACAATAAGCCATCCCATCTGGAATTCCACGATCACACAAGAACACAACTTTTTTTCCTTTCAGATCCATATCGAGCAAGGCCTTAAAAAACAGTGCCTCTTTCGTAAGAGCATTCAGGATGATGTGTCTTTGAAAATCAGTGGACTTTTTCCAATCAGGATTCCATGGAGTAATACCAGAAGAAATCAATTCCCTAGCAACCTCCGGAACAACAATGACAACAATTCCCCATTTTTCAAGCATTTTGATTGCCATCTTAAGGAAAGTCGACTTGCCAGCACAAGGACCACCAGTGATTGCTATCACTTTGATCCATGTTACATAACGAAAAATATTAACCAGTTTATTGATTTGCTTTTTGTTCATGTCGAGTTGAGTAGTGTTTGATTTTTAAAATCATTATTCTCTGAAACCAATTTCAAAGAACTTTATTGTCGGAAGAATAAAATATTTTTAGTAATTAGTCAATAATGATATTTATAATACTTGACAATATATTTTAAAATTATAATCTTTAATTAAGTAGAAAGGAGGTGAAATAAAAATGAGTAAAGGAAAAGGCGGTAAAGGCGGTATCAGTACCGGCAATGCAGGTTCCGGAGGCGGAAGCCGTGGAACAGGTCGTGGACGTTAATCGTTCAAATCGGGTGGTTGGTTTAGAGAATATCTGAATCAATCACTTTTTTTATTTATATTTTTTATTTTTTTAAATTGACACTTTACACCAAAGGTATAATATTGGCTTTGGAATTGAACTTTACAAATTACGGAAAAGCTCACAAAAATTCTTAGTGTTCTCCCAGGAAAATACTATAGACTTGATGACTCTCAGGAGTTATCTCTTTAGAAGATAATACAATGCCTAAAGAAATTAAATGTCAGTCAGTGCAAACAGCACTATCGCCAGATGCCCAGATGGAATTGCTCCGTCAAAGACTCGCAGGAAATCAGGTATATGCACGATGCCGAAAAGCTTCATTTACGCATATGCCCCTAGACGATTTATTGAAGGAACCTAGTCCAACAGCAACTTTGAAAGCATTTCGTAAATGGACTGCTGATCGAAGTGTCATATTAAACATGGTCACAACCCTCAATAGAAACGGCCATACTCATGCATCCGAAGAATTGCTAGAGTCTCTTCTTGATGATCACGTAATTTTAGGAGAAGGGTTTCCGATCGAAGAGACATATCCTGCAGTGTTTATGATGATTGAACCTGAAAAAACTCTGCTTATGGCCCGCTGGCTTTTCACATCACAATTCAAGGAAGACGCGATCTATTGGATTGAAAATGGTTGCGGTAATCCTGAGAGAAAACTTTGTGGATCTTTGACTCCAGATTTTTTTGAAATGTTCCCACATTTTAAAGAATATTTTTTAGCCCAAAAATATTCTCCTCGTGTGATTTCACCAACAGACTATTTTTTCGAAACTTTTTTCGAAAAATATCTGAAAAAGATTGAACCTTTTAAAGATCAATGGTACTCCAAAGATAAACCTGCAACAGATAGACACACCATATTTATAGATCCACGTCGCACCGGTTTGTGGTACCTTGTTCATTGTGTTGCTGCTTTTGTTCGGGGTGTAACTCAAAAAGATATTTTGGGTCCAGTCTTTGATCGTGAAGAACAAAAAAATATCGTGACTTGGAGATTTGATCTTCCTAAGATGGTTGGAGATTTTGAATCCACTTGCTTCGGTCCGAATTATTGGATTGGCCTTCATCCGGAAGAAGAACACCCCATGTGGTCGAAGTATTACCCTAGTCATGTAAGTCGAGGTGTTGCTCATGGTCTTGGTGCAATTGTTCTTAGCAAAACAATGATGGGAGAACCTTATACTATGAATTCAAGGAAGCATGTTCCTCCGTACGAAGTTCTTGGTCATCCTTATCCAAATTCAATAACTGGAGATATCAAACGTCAGCGTTTGGCTCTTTCATTCTATGTGAAAGATTAGTATTCATGCGGTTCAAGTCGAAGACTTGAACCGCATTTTTTTATATAAAAAAACCACCTCCCAAGACAACGCTTGGGACAGGTGGTTTTGATGAGCAAAAATGAATTATTTCTTTTTGAGTTTGTAATTAAAAAGAATATTGGAATCGAGCGAATAAGTACATCTTGATCCGTCTTCATATTCCACAAGAATTTCGGAATAACTGAAAACATTTCGTTGGGAAGTAAGAACTCTCGAAGCCTTGGGCTCTTCAATACGGATGATCTGGAGGACCCCTTCTTCCGTATAGTATTCATTTCCACACATTCCCGCTCCGATCAATCCAAATCCAATGACGAAGACAAGGATAAAGATAATAAAAATAACAACAATCAATTCCATCAGTGTGAATCCATTCGACTTTTTCATTTTTTCAATAATTTGAGGTTCTGGTTTACTGGACCTAATGTAGACCCAATTCAATAAAAAAATAACATATAAAACATTTTTGTCAAATAAAGTAACGCTCTAATATAAATAAAACCTCAAATCAGATGACTTGAGGCTAAAGCTATAAAACAATC
>CAYOAC010000001.1:39870-42648 GCA_964401885.1 uncultured Candidatus Saccharibacteria bacterium | reverse complement strand
CTGACGATTGAATCAACGATAAAAAATGAAGATATCATGAAACACTGTGAGTCGACTATCTTCAGGAACCTCTCTCAAAAGTTCTGGATGGTGAGCTTCAAAGTATCGAAGCTGCCGAGAAGGATCAATACCTTTTTCCCAACAATACTTTGCAATACGAATTTCTCTTTCTTCCGGGTAATGATCTGCATCATCGCTTTCTTCATCCCACCTTGGAAAATCAAATTCTTCTCGAATCTGCAATTGATCCCCAATCGGCAAATCTGAAAGATCAGTTCCACCAACAGGACCGTTGACTTTATCCAATAAAGCAAGTTTGTCCTCAGGCTTATCTCCTGCTTCCCAAATACGATAGAATGCTTCCAAAAAATCTGCTCGTTTCATGTGTTTTCTTGGTTTGATTGTTTTTCTTTTTCTTCAATCAGAGTTCATGTTAGGTGAACTTTCTAACGAACTTTAGCATACACACTTAATCTGTAAAGATAGTTTTTAATTTTGTAAAATTAAATTTTAAAAAAATTTTTTAAATAAAAAAGACCTGCAAGGATTCACCTGGCAAGGTCTTTTCAATAATTTAAGTTTTTTGAGACTTATTCTTCCGCTAAAATAGAAGCCACCGTCACTAAACCTCCAGCTATAAATGCTCCGGCAATCATGAAAAATGGATTAGTTGGAAATAGATTATATGAAACTCGAGCACCAGTAATCATTCCCGCCACAATCATGGCGAACTTCAAATTCTTATTGACTTTCATTTTGTTGATTTGATTGATATCTGTCTGAAACAGACTAGAACTAGACTTAAATATGTTAAAACAAATATACAAAAAGTCAATGATAACAGAATTCAGTATTACCTTATTAAAAATAATTATCTAACTAAGAGTATCAAATAAAATACCCTCAAGTTTCCTTAGGGGGTATATCGATTATGTATATCAAATCGAGAAATTTTTATTTAATTTTACAAAGTAATCTTTTGGATTCAATCCATTCTAAATCAGATCTTCTCACACGAATTGCAACACAAGCTTCCCTGATATCACATTTTCTTGATATATACATAACAGGAAATCTTCTTAATACGTCTCTTATTTTTCGACGTTCAAGTTCATAACCATCTCTCCATGCGGTGTCTTTATGAACATTATATTCAAGCGCAAGAAGAGCACCCAACCCAAGAAATGCAATCTCTCTTTTTGTACAAAGTTTGATTTCTTCTATTTTCACAAATCTTCGTCTTGTTCGACAAACTGGTCTCCTTAAAATTTCATCTTCTAAACCTTCTGAATATTCTTCCAAAGGAAAAGATAAACGCGGAATAGGAGTAAAATCAAGAAAACAATCTAACATTTCACAACGTAATGATCTTCCTGCATTGATGCCACCCAAATCATATTTTTGCCAAAGAAGTCGAAACCATAACCGAACAAGACTTTCAAGAGATAATCTCTTTAAATTATGTTTTTTCATTTGAACTTTTGATCTTTAAAAAAACAATAGCACTTTAAAAAATAAAGTCTATTAAAAAGATATTTAAAATAAAAAAACGCGAGACATTAATAGTCCCGCGTTTTATTTGTCAGAAAAACAGATCAAGTAGAAAAATTATTCTACTCTTCTTCGACAGATGAATCAGTTTCGAGGATTTCAACCTCATGAGACCCTCTCTGCCACTCCCCGGTGAAACGTTTGGAACGACCGGTAATCTCAGGCAATTCACTACTGCCGATAGGTCGTTCCCACTGACAACGAACACCTTGTTCATCCTTAAGCAACCACTTGATTACACGGACAGCCCGCCTATCATTGTAAGTTTCTTGAACATATTGTTCGGCCTGATAGTCGAAATCAATGTTAGGAATGGAGGCACATAAAGTGTTGCCTTCCTCATTATCATGGAGTTCTAAGTACATTTTCTCGATTTCTTTTCTTGTTTTGGTTTAGGTAAATTAAAAGAATTCATAAACAATAATGCCACAGATTACTTTAATGTCAAACTACAATTAAATTAAAAAAAGTTTAAATAAAAAAACCTCAAGTCCGAATGACTTGAGGCTGAGAGTTGAACGCTAATCTTCCGAGCGTGCATGATTACATGCCGTTGAGCCTGAGAGATCCTTCGATGAGTCCTCTCTCGACTGATCCAACACCACCAAGGTCTCTTTTGATTTTGACGACAGATTGATAACCTTGGACAAGCTTAGGATCTATCTTGTATTCGTGTCTCAAGACATCAACCAACTCCCCGATAGGAATTGTTGCAGCATTGTGCTTGAAGTCTTTTTGATTAGAGGCCGAAAAAGGATGGTACGAGTACATCGCACCCTTCTCATCTCCAATCATACAGAGTACAGGATACCCATCCAAGAATGGGAGCCAGATATCACCTTTACTGATATCCTTCCATTCGAGATCTTCGAACTTCAGAGGCCTATCACCTGACACAACTGTCCCGTTATGCTGAAGCAGGACGTAGTGGTAATCTTGTTTTGGTTTGATAGAAAGGGCGATGGTGACAGCAAGTGCCACCCCAACAAGTGCAAGGAACACGTTTTTCATTCTTTTATAATTATAGCATATTTATATGAAAAGTCAATAATGATGGATTTAAATATGAATATTTTAAAATAAAAAATCCCCCACCACACAAATAGATGAATATAAATAGATTAATATTATAATCCGTTGTAAAGAATTTTATTTTGTTTATACTAAAAATAAGAATATCAATATAAAAATGAATAACTTCTTTAAATAATATGGAGACAATAATAA
>CAYOAC010000001.1:0-39860 GCA_964401885.1 uncultured Candidatus Saccharibacteria bacterium | reverse complement strand
TAAATTTACTACGAAAACCTCTTATCTTAATCGGTTTTAAATTTTGGAACTCTCCTAAAGGTTTAGGTTTTAAAGAATTACTTGATGTATTAAAAGCATATACAATATTAATTCCAATACTTCTAGGTTTTATGGGTCTATTATTTTCTTATATGAATATAAGTTTTTTGTTTTTTCATTCCACCATGACATTGCTTATATTTAGTTTTATTAGTTATCCATTATTTCTTATCTTTATAGTTATCGATGATAAAAAAAATCTAAAAAGTTTTACGAGTCTGATTTGGATTTTTATCTTTGCTCTTATCATAATTATTATTATGATATCCACAAAACCTTTTATAATGGATAATTTTGGTTTACTACAAGAAGAAAAAATAGTAACTGTTGAAAATATTTATAGCAAGTTAAGAACATATCCCGGTGGTATTTTGGGTGACGGTAGTTATCACTATGCAAAAATAAAAGATGAAGATGAAAGTTATGAATTTGGATATAATGACCCAAATACAGAAGTTTTTAATGATAATATTCCTGGTCAATATAAAATAACTTTCTTGCCTAATTCTAAAATAATTTTAAAAGCAGAAAGACAATAAAATTATCTTTGAAGTTGCACTCTTCTCATTAATTCATCACGTACTTCATATTTATATTTTTTATATGCCTCCTTGTCTTTACGTAATTCTCCTTTTCTTTTTTTTATTAATTCCAATTCATCTGAACTAAAAAACTTTCTATACAGTTTATGAGAATTTATATATGGTCCTTGTCGTACGCACCCTTCAATATCTATCGGTAATGATACTTCAGGTATGACAATTGTTTTTTCCACCATTACTGCTAAATTTTTCTCAGGTGGTAATTCCTTTATATGTATAGTCTTTCTGTATTCCAATCCAGTTACAGATTGTATTTTACGAAGAATTTCTGAATCTTCTGGATTTTTAACTATAAATTTTATATCAGCATCATAGTTCTTTGCACCTTCCAAAACAAAAAGTCCTGATACAAGACTTCCCCCTAATTCAACTTCAATTTCATTTGGATCAAACATTTTTTTCCATGATTCTATCTTTTCTTCTATCCATTTTCTTACAAATTCAGTTTCTGTATTTTCTTTAGTACCTTCATACAATCCTCTCTTCTTTATTTCAACAAGAACAGGTACAGGAAGTCCCTCAACTTTATAATCTCGTGCTAATTTTTCACGTATATCTGAAGAAGATATTTTTCCAACAGAAGGAAGGACACTATGCACACCTTCTACATTTGTTAAAACATTATTTCCACGAGGAATAAGCATAACTTTTCTTTTGGTATGAGGTCTTTTTTCAAATACATCTTGACCTACGATGTGAACAGCTTCAACATCAAGATGTTTTGATAAGGCATCGATGGCTTCATCAACTCCATGTTCTTGATATGCCTTAACATATTCATCCCAAGCTTGATCACTGGGTACAAATAATTTTGGATGATCTTCAATAGCAATATTTACAAGATCACGCCGAATGTCCAAAGGCATTGTGTTTGGTTTAGATTTTGAATTCACTGGGTTTGGCAAAATCCATACTTTATCGACAAACTCTGATGCATTCTTTGCTATTTCTAAATGTCCCAAATGTATTGGGTCAAATGTGCCAGGATAAAAACCATGCCGCTCTTGATTTTTTTTCATATTTATTCTGCATCAGTTATAAATCTCTCAGGATTCATCGCTTTAAAATCCTCGATTGAAGATACTGGAATGCCGTAATATTTTGTGGTTTCTGGTTCCCCTTTTGTAAAAAGAGTAATATGTGCTACTTGTAGTGGTAATTTAATTTTTAATAAAATACCAATTTTTTTGTAAAAAATTTCCATATCAGGCATATCTATCATATTTATATAAGACTCTCTATTTTCTAAAATATCAGGTTTATTAAAATAATCTTGCTTTTGAATCTTATAAATTTCCTTTGGTTCAAATTTCCAACTTAAACTTTCTAAAATGTTTTTAATTTCTTTTAATACTCGTCCTTTCTCATCATCAGTTAATTTTTCTAAAGCTCTTTTTAATATTCTTTTGGTTTCTCCACCTATAAGAGTTACATGTCTATCATTTTGTCTTTTAAAACCTTCTTTTATAGCATGTGCTTCTACAGCAGAACCCGTATTATCATTTTCTAATTCTAAACTGTAATATAATCTATCTTCATCAATCTCAAATCTTTTTCCAATCTCAACTATTTCATTTAATGCGGTTTCAATCTTTGGAGTTATCATTTTATCTAAATCACTCATACATATTAGTATATCAAAAGAAATTTTAAAATAAAAAAAGACCCCTCCTACAAGTGCTTTTTAATTTCTGCGTTCTCCTGCGTCTTAAGTATCTCTCGCTCGTCAGCTCAAGTATCTTTTGATCGTCAGGGTCTATTGATTCACTAAGTACGATATCTGGATTTTATGGCATTATGCCAAGGTGTTCTCATTGTGAGTTTAGAATCGTCTGTCGGAACCTAAGACTACATATATTAAAGTGCACATTTAAGTGCTGCAATATAGGAAGGGGTGTTTTTGTGGGTTGTCAGCGTGAGCCTTCCCCATCATAATGTTTGACCGTTGCACGAGCTAACTCGGACGGTCAATGTATTCGAAATTTCATTCCTAAGTATATTAACATATTAAATTATTTATGTCAATAGTAGGACTTGAATGTGGTTTTGTTGAAATGGGTTGTGAAATAATTGACAATACTACAAATACTTTAATTAGTAATTTTTGCTGATTGTGGAATATTTTCAAACTTGTACACACTGGGGTTTTCGGGCAATATTTTAATGTCCACAGTTTCACCTAAATATGGAGTTGGATCATAATTTAAATATTCACTATAAAATATATAAACTTTACCATCTTCAGGATTTAACCACTGAGTTTTAATTTTATTTAGTAAATTTGTTCTTTTTCTGAAATTAGACACTAAGGATAATAAACCAGTTGTCTGAAATTGAATTTTATCTTCAAAACCATTTATAACAATAGGGTTGGTTGCCTTTATTAATACTCCTCTACTTTTTAATATTTCATTGTTTTTATTTACTTTTATATCTCTAATAAAAAATAAAATACCCGCAATCAAAAAAGTTAAACTTAGAAAAGATGTTACGATAGCAGCAAACCATAAACTTATAAAAGAATTTATTTGTGGTTGATTTCCATTTTTTGGAATCAATATTTTTACACTTTCTCCAATTTTATATCCTGGATTACTAGTCGATAATTTAGAAACAAATGTATTTTTTGTATTATTAAATTCATATTCAACAATAGGTGCATACATCATAGTCCCTTTATCGGATTTATGATTTGATATACCAACAATCGCTCCAGAAGAGTGTACCCCAGTTTTTACAAGTTCTATTTGTCCACTCCACAGAAAAAATGCAATTACCCCAAATAACAATCCGAAAATTGCGAAAGTAATATTTATTTTTTTATTCATACAAAAATAATATCACTTTGCAACACGTTCGCAACGTTCATATATTCATAATGGTTCAAACCTATACTAAAGTATGAAAATTAAACATTAAAAAATAAAGATAAAAACAGTAGTGGACTGACTTCTTGTGTGGGGTTTAGAATTATTCTACTTGATCTTCTGGGGGTTTATAATATTAAATTAAAAAGCCGTGGTGCGCTTGCGCACCACGACTAGTAACAATCAATATCAGCTTACATCACCACCTTTAGGGGTAGAGAGATGTCGAAGCACTTGATTGATAGAATCAGCAAGAGGCGTGTTTGCAAACACACTCTTGGCTACATCAGCAACACCCTTGTCTTGAAGGATAGCAAGAACACTGAAGTTCTTCGCCATACTATCAGCAAGACCACTCGCAGCAACACCCTGAAGTGCTGCAATCAAGTCCGGCGAGACCGCCTGAGTCTTCTTGACCAAGGCATCAGCTTCAGCATTAAGACCAGTAAGACGAAGTTCTTCCGCCTTTTTAGCCATTTCATGCTTGAGTTCACCAGATGCCCGCTCACGATCACGCTTAGCCGCTTCAATAACGTCCAACTCAGCCTGATTAGCCTTATCAGCCTGCAACTTGCGTCCTGACATCGACAGTTCTTGTTCCTGCCTTTCTCTTTGAAGACCAAATTCAGAAACTTGCCTGGCATTTGCAATCTGGACTTGAGCTTCCAGCTTTTGCATTTCTGCTTCAGCTTGAGCAGCTTCAGTCTTCATCGTTTCAGCCAAACTTTCGCGCTTGGTATCCTCAATAGCTCTGGTTTCTTCCAGTTTTTGCCTTGCAGCGCGAATCCGGAGCGCACCTTGAACAGTCGAATGCCGAAATGCGAGCATTTGGTTCGCGATTTCATTATCATCAATATCAACCTCAAGGACTTCAACGTCGTAGACACGCATTCCATTTTCGGCAAATGCGCGACCAGTACGTTCGGCTTTGAGACCTTCACCTTCGCTCTTCTTGGGAGTTGTGCCTCCAAGAACTGTATCGCGAACGATGTTAGCCGCATCGCTATAGAACGCCTCAACACCGTATCCATGTGCAGCATTCCTGAGTATTGAGCGCAGGTGCTTACACATAAATTGAACGTAGTTGTCGAGTTCGAACCACTTCTTGGGATCATCACCTTCGAAGTTAACGCGATAGGACAAACGAATACGGATATTGACCAAATCTTCAGTCTCGACGATAACTTCATCCGAAACGCAATTTCCATGCGTCTTGAGGAAGACATCCTCGACAATCTTTTCATCCGTCTTCGGAGTACCGGTAGACAATGAGAAGACTTGTGGGACTTCGCCGTAATCCAAAATCACTGGACTTGGACCCTGAACAACACGGCTCTTACCAGTCTTGTCGACGATAAGCACCGCATAACCAGGCCACACGCTAAATTGCACTGCACCTTCGTATTTCGTTTCGAGGGTAATAGTGCGTGGTGGTGTATATTGGCCACCACGATCAAACGATTCAGCAATAATTTGACCTGCTCCAGGTGCACGACGACGGGACAAACTGCGATCACCTGTAGTTGAAGCGCGATACAATTGCGCACTTTCATCAAGGACTATATCGCCAGATCCAGATTTAGCAGCTTCTTTGCGAAGCCATTCATTGATTTCAATTGCTTCACTATTTCTAGGATAAAGCAACTTAACCAATCTTTCTGGCAACGGCCGACGGATATGCAATTGTTTGCGCGGATCTGCAAGGAACATTTTTGGTCCCTTAACAGTTTCCACATCACCAGTCATACGATCCATCACATAGCGAGCTTCACCAGCAGTAATTGCGACAGAATTGTGCTTCACCTTACTGGAGTCACCATACAGGATAATACGATGTTCCTCACGAGGAACATAAACTGGACATTGGGCACCAGTGATAAATAACTCATCACCAGCTCTATGCTTAACACCTTTTTCATCCGTATAATTGGCGGTAACCTTCACATACACACCCTGAAGCTCATTGAGCTCAAGAGCTGTGAAAATATTCGATCCTTGAGCATCAGTGATAAACGTCTCGGTCGGCTCAGGAAACACAACATTCGGTCCAGTGACAAGACGGCGAATACCGTTTTCATCAAGAAGAATGCAATAGTCCAAACGTTCGAGGGTCACTGCTTCACGGACATATCGTCCGTTTTCAACCGGAATAACTTCAATACCCGTTGGCGGCATATAGAAACTGCATTCCGTACCGCAAATAATAAGACGCTGACCAACAGTCAGCTTAGAAGGATCAATGTTGGTACTCTTGGGAGTAACAATATTGGCCTTTTCGATTGTAGCGGCTGTTTCACCTTCATCACCTTCGGCTCTCGAACCGACTGAACCGACTGATTGTTGCGGTTCCATTACCGCACTAGTCCAATTGTTCCTCGCCTCATTTTCGTTTGTAACGGTAAGAAGCAAGAATTCGTTGGACCTCAAACGGTGACCCTCGATAACTTGTGCCGATTGGCCGGGCCAAAGGGCAAAAGAAAGTGGACCACGCAGATTAACAGTACGACCATGTTTTAGGTCTACCGCATTTTGCTTACCACCGACCGGAGGATGAAACTGGGTGTCACTCTTGGCAGGATTAGTAAGACGAACGTAATCACCTTCTTGTACGTAGACAAAAAGACAAATTGCGGCGTCTTGAGCGCAACGATCGAACTTACTAGTTCCCGGGTTCCAACGCACAGGTTGGTCATTACCGGAAATGGTATGTACGAGCGGGCCAACACATGTTTGGACAACACCTTTGGTAGTGTCCATTACAAATGCATATTCATTTGGAGCGAGGGTTAAATCTCGATCCTGTGGTCTTCCACCTCTTGGTGGGAATTCATCTTGTGGCATAGTATTGCTAACTAGTTGTTTCAATGTTCTTGTTTTCCTCGCTATTTTGACTTATCTGAGTCAAACATAACAAGCCTTCACGGACAATATCATTTTATTTAAAAAAGTCAATGTTTCCTTCAATTCTAATCTGAATCTAAACTAAAAAACGCACACCTGCAGTTATACTGGTTGAAAAAATCATGACTGACCCAATTTTCCCACATAAATCCTAGATGACTTGCCCTTCTACAGGCTCAGAATAAACCAAGAGTGATTAAAATTAAAACACTTTTCTAAAGAAGTGGAATTGGATATTATTTTGTTGAATCAGATAGTCTCTGAATTAAAAGTTTTGAAAGAGATTTTGAAAATAGAAAACCGCCTCCCTAAAGGGTCAAGCGGTTGTTAAACTAATTTTCCAAGCCAAATATAGCACGGTTGCTTTTATGTGACAGGTATTTCCTTCGTTTCGACATCGAATACGAGTTCTGCATCCCCAAGGGTCCTAAGCCATCTTGTAACTGATACAAATGTTTCTCTAGAAGGCACCTCGAATCCAAGACGCATCATTTTTCCTTTACCGATCCTGTCCTCTGTGCGAACAATTGAAATACATGGGTTGGTACCAATTTCCAAAAGTTCACGACAGACAAAACCTAGAAGATTGTCAGATACATCGAATTTGATTTCTCTCATTTTCAAATATTTTCTGTTGTTTTTCGGCTACTTGTTGTTCGCCGATTCAAAAATAAAAATAACACTTAATATTAGTTTCGTCAATGAATAAAGTGTTCTTTAATAAAAAAAATCCCTAAGATGACCAGTCCACATGTCTTGCTCGGCCGAGCAAAAGTGTGTATTTACAGTCATCTGTAGGGACAAGATTTTTGTTATCTCTCTAGAGATTCCTCTCCTTTGAGATTCATTTTCACTGTCATTTGGCGCACCAGTGTTCTCAAACTGGGATAGACCAACCCATCCTCTGAAACACACTTTACCATCGTTGTGTTCATTGATAAGCCTTGAACTTCTAAACTTTTATGCAATCCAATATCAGATACATCGGCGAGTACTTATCCGGCAACGGACGCTTGCCCACGTTAGTGGGGTTAATCCGTAATATTTGGACATAGCAGAGCGTCTTGAGGCATCCCCTTGGAAGGGAACGAAGACATTTTCTTGCATATATATTCATTTATCATTCAACGATCGTCACCACTCCTTCCTCGGTGGGATATTGATCAACAGAGTCCAATGAGGTATTCTAATGAAATTGTTTTGAAAGTCAAGCACCCGTATAACCTCACCCATTCGTTTTCTAATCAATGGTGGACTTGGGGGGGTGGTTTTGTTGAACCTGGTTGTGAAAGAGTTGGTGGAGTTGAATGAGATATTAAAAGTATAAAAACAAATTCAGACAAAATAAAAACCCGAAGACAAATTAATGCCTTCGGGGTTTTGTAGATAGAAAACCTTCTCTATTCGCTACTTCATAAAATCGTATGCGTAACCATTACCGTGATATTCAGGCACTAGTGTTCCATATTCACCTGGTTGGCCGTTATTTGGAAATTTTCGGACAGTAATAACATCTTTCTTGAAATGATATCCATATCCTGATGAATAATCTGGATTTTTTGACTTAAAATCCTTGATCTTTTTGAGATAAACTGGATCTATTTCTCTGGGTTCTTTGGATAAATGAACCTCAATAATAACCATTGTGTTTTGTCAAACAGTAGTGGACCCGACAGGACTCGGTCACAGATAATTTTCTAGAGAAAATTTCCGCGACCCCGACTCGGCCATCCCAGGTCCTCGTTGTCACTCGGACGCAGGGACCCTAGGCCTCCGTCTTTCTCGTCCTGTCGGGCCCTACAAAAATTAAAAATCTGAAAGCTCACGCTTCCAGATTTTATTTTTGTGGACTTGGATATGGTTTTGTTGAACCGAGTAGTGCAGGAATTGAAGGTTTTAAAGATTATATTGATTTAAAATGTCAACTTACTGAAAATATTGACAAAAACAAGGTTCTTCATATAATAAAGATATCTTAGGGTTTCCATAAACTTTAAGGGTACCACATCCAAGAGCAGTCCTCCGAAAGGAGGGCTGTTTTAATTATCTGATTCTCTGTGCCTTAAGTCTCTAAGCCAAATATCTTCTTCTATACTTAAAACATCACAATAGCCATCACCTCCGGTTTTAAGTTCATGAGAAATATTATTTTTTGAAGAATAAATATAAACTTTTTTACAGGACGTTCTTTAATTCAAAATATTTTTCACTATCCCAAAATGTAGCACGTCTATTCTTTTTCCTTCTTTTACTCGTGCTTTTTTAAATACTCCATCTTGTACGAATCCAACCTTTTCAAATACTTTTTGCATTGAAATATTATTAGCTTCAACTTCTGCGCTAATTCGAACAACATCTAAATATTCAAAAGCATAAGAGCTCAAAGTTTGAAGTACTTCTGTTGCAACACCTTTACCCCAATAATTTTTATCACCAATTACAATCCCAACATTGGCATTTTTATGGTGAGAATTTATTTCAAATAAAGATACTGTACCAATAGTTACTCCGTCATTTGTTTCAACAGACCAATAATATCCTTCTTCGTCTTTTTCGCATTCTTCAATATATTCATATTGTTGTGAGATATCTTGAGACTCATTCTCAGGTTCTGGCATATGAGATTGGATTTCAGGATCTATGTCCCAACTTTGCCATAATAAAGCATCCTCCTTTTTGAAAGGTCGTATTATATAATTTTGAGTTTTGATTGTTGGTGAAGTCATGCTTGTATTATAAAAGAAACACCCTGCCGAGTCGAGGACTTGGCAGGGTGTGGGAACCATCAGTAAAGATGATGGAATGTCATGCACGACGGCGACGAAGGCCGCGCATACAGACGGCATCGACGACCACTCCGAGAGGAACGATTGTGAGCTTACTGGCTTGAATCTGTTTCATGTGCTTATTATTCTCCTTTCCGTAGTTGGATGTTTGAACGGCCCGAGAATTCGAACCTGTGAACACTATACGCCACTTTCTAAATCAGTCAATCTTCTTACTTTGAACGCAGAGCGTCCAGAAACTTCGGAAGCATACTGATTAGTAGATGACCCGTCATATCATTGATATCCCTCATAGGGTTATACTCAACGATATCGAAACCTTCTACATTCTGAGATGCGAAGATTTTTCTAATCACTGACAAAACTATTTGAGGTGTTAGTCCCAAAGAAACAGGCGTGCCTGTTCCTGGTGCAAAGATTGGATCTATCACGTCAACATCAAAAGAGACATAGACAGTCTCCAAAGGGTCGAATGGAATGTATTCCATTACTTTTTCCACAGAAGTACACTGATCTGCATAAACAGCGACGTAACCGTCCCTTGTTTCTGCTTTTCCAAGCATCCCACGAAGACCAACATGTGTCACCTTTTTTACTACCCCTTCAGAAAGTAGTCTGGTAACAAAGTTGCCATGATTATGCGAAATAGAAGCATTGTAGTCCGCAAGGTCTGTGTGTGCATCGAACACAACAAGATGCAAAGATTTGCCTTGTGAATATTTTATCACAGAACAGACCGATGCATATGTACAAGAATGGTCTCCTCCAATCAAGATTGGCATGACACCTTTTTCTCGCAGAATATTATTAACATTCTTCACCCTTTTGAAGAAGTCATGGAATGGCTCCCCTACTTGATGAATCACATCTCCAATATCTACAATCTTTTTCCCTTCACACAGTTTCACACCATGTTCTGATAACCATCCAGCACATGACAAATCACTGAATCGTCCTCGATAATCTGTGCCAGAAGCAGAAAGTTCCCGCAGTCTGGTCGGACCAAATCTTGATCCAGGAAATCCTGTAGAACCAAGATCGAAAGGCATTCCAACGATTGCAAACTCATACGGATATTCTGAATCCAAACCTGCGACAGGAACACTCAAACAAGACAGGAATGGTTTTTCAACCAGAGCCAAATCTAATAATCTTTTATGATCCCAATCGCTTTTGGGAGTTTGATCGAATTCTTCCTCGAAAATCAGAACTTCCTGTTCCAAAAGACTTTCAATGAATGCTTTCACCGCTTCATTATCATCTGACATAACAATATTTTCCAAACCCTCAAAGTCGTCACCGACTTTTTTAGGTTCATCAAATAATGAAATAACAGACAGTGCTTCGAAGGAAAGGCTGAATACCTCTCCTGATTTAGTATTTCTCACTTGTCCTGCAACTGGATCCATAAGTTCCAGATGAGGGTTAATTTTAATGGTTTTCATTTCCACAAAGTTTACATGTTTTGAGTTTGGGTACGTTTACAAAGTTTTGAGACAGATTTGTAAAATCTATCTCTGCCTTGCGGTTAATCATGACTGGTTCAGAACAACCTGTAAGAATTCTTACAGCTTCTTGAACCTGGAAGCTAGCAACATAAACACCAATAGGACAAATTGTTCCACCGATCTGTTGATTCGATGTCCTGTCTACAATCCTGAAGCCATCAAGAAGATTTTCGTAAATACCGCTATCGGCAAAACAAAACCAGCAAGAAGTTTCTCCAGGAATCACAGTCTGTCCAAGTGAACTAAGATGTCCATCATATCCTCCACAAAGGATGTGAGGCACACCTGCTTTGAAACAAGCATATGTTACGAGTGAATTAGTGAAATCAACATCTGGTTTATCAGCACAGTTTATGACAAGATCAACTCCCTGAAGTTTTGATAACAAGGATTCTGAATCTGATATCTGCTCGGCAAATATTTGTACTTCAATATTTTCAGATATGGCCTCACAGAACGCTTTCGCTGCCTCCGTTTTTAAAAGGCCAACACTAAGTCGAGTGAACATCGCTTGGCGAGGAATATTTGATTCTTCTACACTGTCAGGATCGACAAGTATTAGTTTTTTTATTCCCATCCGAGCAAACATCTCTACAACCCAGGTACCGATACCTCCAAGTCCAAGAACTAGAATGGTTGAATTCATAAGCTTCTGAACCAGTTCGATAGTTGGTCTTTCAACAGAAGCAAACGATCGGAAAAATTCCATAGTCCTAATATTACGCTCTCCGAGAGCATTAAGATGAGTGAAATTTTCTTCAGAAAGAACCAATCCAGAAGTAATTAGTGGAGCAAGGAATTGCTCCAAATCTTCACCTCCAAGATCAAATTCAGTAAGTAGATTCTCTTCAGATACCACTTCATACATCCTTGTTAATATTTGTTCACCAATCGGTGACATTTCGAAAGCATGGAGATTGCGTGTGGCGTCCAGTAAAAATCTAACAACAATCATATTACCCTTCTCTTTTACCAACAGAGTGGCAGAAGGATTTATTTGGTATTTCATTTGTAGTTTTGGTTTGAATTTTCAAATAGCATTTCGTTGTTACAATACAAGCATAATCAATAATGTCAATGTTTTCGCAACATCCCAATAGCTTATGAACACTTAAAAACCAATGATTCAAATTCATACTAAAGTATAAAAAATACACATTAATAAATAAAGGTAAAAACAATAGTGGACTTGGATATGGTTTTGTTGAACTGGGTGGTTGGTGAGTTAAAGAATATTTTATAAAAAACCTCCGCCAGAAAAACCAGCGGAGGTTTGAATCGTTTACTGCACGCAAAGACATTTCTGTCTACGTAAGCCTGTGCAGTGGCCGACGGCCAGATCCTATTTGGAACTCACGTTTTTGAAGTTAGACTTCATGTAGAATATTATATATATTTAATAGTTTTTGTCAATAGTGGAATTGGATGTGATTTTGTTGAACCAGGTGGTTGGTGAGTTAAAGATATTAAAAAATATTTTGAATTAAAAAAGGACCAAGACCACGAATTGAATGTGTATCTCAGCCCTTTTGGTTCCTCTATTGTTTCATATATTCTAGACAGGAACAATTATTGCGCTTTTTACAGGAGTACTATCCACTCTTGGTTTCGACAAAGCCTTTAATTCTGCAAGAACATCTGAACTTAATGGAGAAAAAGAACTATCGCCACACTGAGCTGAAACATATCTTTCAAACTCAACTTTCATTTCTTCTAGGTCTCTCCTGTGTCTAAAAGATAAACCGGAGAATACTATTGATTCTTTGTCATCTGACACCTTCAATTGTACAAAAAAGAATACGCTATTAAAAGAATCCTTGATACCCTTTCGTTCACGTGCCCTTATTGAGAGAAAAATAAAAATCTCATCTCCTACCGTTTTAGTGGATAAAGTTTTCCAGCTTTCGGTATAAAAATCTTCATTTTTATCATTATCCAAATCACGCAATTCCCTACCGACAAGATGTGTGACAAACCTGTCTGTTGCTAATCGAATAAGACAATCAGTAAATTCTGGATTTTGACCATCCAAAAAGAAACAGTAATCTTTCGGATCGAATGTGCCTTCTAGTAAGTTTGAGAAATTCCGATCCATTCCATTTGCTGAAAACCATTTTGTTTTTGTAGTTTTTGATTTTGTATGCTTCACTATTTTCTGGGAAATTCCAGATATCCACTTTGTCAAAATTTCCAAAACATCTATTAACAAAGCAACTAAAAATGGTGACAACCACAAATACATAGGGATAAAACCAGTTAGAATAGAATACAATAAAACACTAAATGTAATAGGTTTATGACATGGATCACAGACTATAAAACTAATCCCTGCACAGATAAAAGCAATTATAACATGAAACGGTATAAGATTTATAGATTCAGTGTAAAAATTAAATACTTTTTTGGTTCTTTTCATTTCAATCTTTTTGTTAAGTACTATTTGATTCAAAGTGAAATTCCCAACAAACGTCAGGTACTTTGAGATTCTTGATTATATTAAAACGAAAATGGGTTTTCGTCAATGGTGGACCCGACAGGACTCGAACCTGCCACCCCCTCAGTGCAAGTGAGGTGCTCTACCAGATGAGCTACGGGCCCAATTTCTTAAATTGGTCTTGATTTAATCAAGTGAAATCATTATACGAAAAATAAATAAAAAGACAAGAAGTTATTAAAGATTTTCATTTTTATAAAAAAGAAGACCCCCGGAATCTCGTGGCAAGTTAGCTGGGTAAGCTAGTTGCGAGAGACTCCGGAGGTCCGAAAGTACGTTCTGATTTTGATTTTTGTGTAGTATTTGTGACTTTTACGCCACGACCAGCCCTTTTCGAGTTTGAGTGCTATGGCACTTCTCTAGAGGGTTCTAGGTGCTTATTACCTTTCTAAATGATAGAGGTGAAGGGAATTTTAATTTGGCGGTGGGTGCGATTGGAACGACTGACGTGCAGGGTGTATTTGGTCAAACTAGCCCTTTTAGAGTTGAGTCCTGTTATGGCACTTCTCTAACGGGTATTAAGTAATTCCTCCTTTCTACGAGGCCAGGTTGTCGCGAAGTGAAGCCGGCGATGGTTCCACTGCGCTTGTGTTCATTATATTATTTGATTTTTGGGAGTTTTGCTGTGAGAGGCCGACCCTGAAGTGGGGCAGCGAAGCAGCCGGCTCGGGAGTGTCTGAGGCGGCGAAGCAGCCGGCTCGGAGCGTGTGAGGCGGCGAACTCATATCCATTAATCAAATCCCATCTGTTCCCTATGCATTTGTGCAGTAAGGTGGGTATCTAAATCCTTTTAAAAAGATTCACATATCCACCTTACTAACAAAAATCAGAAATCATGTGAAAAACTTATCTTGCAATAGTATACATGATATAAAATATTTGTCAAGTGTTTTTAAATATTCCAAATTAAATATAGGTAAAAATTAAATAGACTTTTTTATCAAAATGTGAATTAAGCCTTATTTTTCAACGCCAAATTGATAATATGATTAACTAATTCATCCTCGCTTACACCTACCATTTTAAGGGATTCATCATAAATAGATTTGTCTTCAAAAGAAGGAATGGTATTTGTCTCAAGAGCATATATTCCCCTCTTAGGATGAACTCGAAAGTCAGTCATAGCTAATGAATCAAGATCTAATTTTACATGAATTGTCTTTGCTATATCTTCTATCATTTCTTTTTGATCCCTAGAAAGATTATGTATAGGAAAAAATGTGTGTGAATTATTAAATTTATGTTCATAATTGATAATATCAGGAGTATCGATTCCAACAGGTATAAAACTATATATCGGTTTATTTCTAAAATCTTTTGTAGTCATTACCGAAACATCTAACCCTTCGATATATTCTTCTATTAAAACAAATCTGTCTCTTTTAAGAATCCAATCTATATATCTTTTAACCTCGTCAAAATCACGAGCAATAAAAACTCCTATTGAAGAACCATTGGCAACCGGTTTTACAATGGCAGGCAAAAACATTTTATGATTTAGTTCTTTCTTTTGTGCTTCGATATCACCCTCTCCATCAATCAATACAGAATGAGGAGTTTTGATTTCATGTCTTTTTAAAAAGTTTTTAAACTCATGTTTATTATGAGATAGAACACTACCAAAAACTGGAGCGTTACTATGCTTAACTCCAAAAGCATCGAGGTACTTTGTCAGTCGACCATTCTCTCCATCCCCACCTTTCATTGTATTTACGACCATATCAAAATCTCTCACCAAATTTCTTTTATCATAAGGAATACCTTGAACGAACCATTCACCCGTCCGATCAACCATAATGTCTGTTACATTTTGAAGTCCATCAATTCTATTCTTGAATTGTTCTCCGGATTTTACAGAAATAGGATGTTCGTCACTAGTTCCTCCTTTCAATATAGCTACCTTATATTTCTTCTTCATTAAAGACATTATAACCTAATATTTTAAATATATTTATAAGGGTGTAGAAAACTTTTTTTAAATAATTTTTAAAATATATGTTGACTCCTGTTTTTAAAGTAGTATTATCAATTAATTGGCAACCTCAACATCTACCAAGAGGACCAGTATGAGCGACGGACAAGTTTGGACTTTGCAACCAAACCCTCGCTCTTTTTTTATTTCAAAAATGATTTTCGATGTTTCTTTCTATAAAATTCAATAGCAAATCTATGAGCTTCGCTATTTAATAAGACAATTTGTTTATTATACTTTTTAACAATTTCAGAATCACCCAATATGTCTTTTGCATTATGTTTATCATCTTTAACGACAGAAACTACAGGGATATCTAAATTAATCGATTTAATAAAAGATAGTGCCGTATTTAAATGAGTTTTTCCTCCATCGATTATAATTAAATTAGGTAAAGCCCATTCTAGATGTTTAAATCTTCTAGATAAAATTTCAACTAAACCTTTTAGATCATCTCCTTTGGGGGTATTTCTAAGAATAAATTTTCTATATGAAGATTTTTTAAATTCATCATTTTCCATAACTGTCACAACTCCAACAGAATTAGTTCCACTCATATGCGCAATATCAAAAGCCTCTATTCTAAAATCATCTTCATTTACAGAAATTTTTTCTTCATCAATAAGTGCAACATCATTAATATGTTCTAAAGCAAAAATTTGTTTTTTTATTTCTCCAGCTCTTTCAAATTTCATTTTTTGGGCGTGATTCATCATTTCTCTTTCAAGAGTTTTTATTAAAGCACCTTTTTTACCTTGAAAAAATAACTTAATATTTCGAATATTCTTTTTATATATTTCAAAAAAATTATCTTTATTCATATCTGGCTCAAGACCGATTTGTGAATATAATTTTGAACTTGTTTTGTCTGTAAGAAAAGGGAAAATCTTTCTAATAATTTTTAAAGCAATGAACAATTTTTTTTGAGAAGGAAATGGACCAAAAATACTTTCGTATTCTTTTGCATTTTTAAAAGAAATAGTTCTACCTCTTTCAACAACAATTTTTGGTAAAGAATCTTTTGTAATACAAACATAGCTATAACTTTTATTATCTTTTTCTTTTACATTATATTTGGGTATATGTTTTTTAATAAGATTCGCTTCTTTTATTAAAGCTTCCAAAACAGTTTCTGTTGTTTCAAATTCAACAGAATCAGATAATGAAATCATATCGATAATTCTTGAGCCTCGAGTATGGATTATGTCATCAGAAAAATAACTTCTAACACGATCTTTAAGTGAAGTAGCTTTTCCTATATATAAAATCTCTTTTTCTTTTTTAAAAAAATAAACACCAGGTTCTTTGGGAATATTGAATTTTGTTAAATCATTTTTTTGCATAAAATCAAAAGTTATCCACATAATTACAATAATATTGACTTTTGTCAAACTAAGGCGTAATCTATACATTAAACCCCTTAAATTATGAATATCGCCGCCTGCGTTCTTTTAATTGCTGGTATTATTTGCGGAATTCCTGCATTGTTCTGTGGATTCATCGTGAAATTTGTTCTTTTCATAGGATCTTCCCAAGAAAAATTCAATTTCTATGATGATCAGACAAAACTTGCGGGTGCCATTGCTGGTGTACTGTTCGCTTTATTCTTTGTGGCTTTCATTTTCAAACCACACAGATCATACTCTGACAAATAAACGATTCTTCTCAAAAACGCACAGAAATGTGCGTTTTTTTAATTTTTAAAAATATGTTTTTTATATTAAAAAAATCCCAATATCGAGCACGACATTGAGATTTTTTGGATAAATCAATTTCCTTATTTCCGGCGACGCCAGAAAAACAAGAAGCCGATAAATCCGAAGGTTAGAGTTGTTGGTTCGGGAATTTTTTGTACTGGGACTTGCCCAGTATATCCATTAACTCCATAGCTTGTAAGTGGAGCCGTTGGTGAATCATAGTGATATTGGAAATTTTTGGCATAACATGACACGAAAGTATCTTGGTCAGATTGAACAAACCAATTCACCATAATCGTGGCGGTTTTTCCTTCCAGAATAAGGTAAAGATTATCTGAGAATACTTCACCGCCAATAAAATCAGCCGTTGAATTGATATTCAAATTTCCTTCACCCTTGAATACAGTTGTGAATGGTACGAAATTCGTAGGAACGTACAAGTCACCATTTTCGGACATAACCCGAAACTCCATTCCGAGATTGGCTGTATAAATATCTGTACTTTCCCCATAATTGGAGACCATAATAACAGATGCATTCGCAAACAAGGAAAAAATCCCCGACAACACAGTGATAAAGAGCATTTTCATATCAAAAAAATAATAACACATTTTTTTATTATTGTCTAATATAAAATGAGCGGCGCCGAAGGCGCCGCTCATTTTATATCTTTTTTATTTCTTCAAATATTTTTTCAAATATTGTCCAGTATAAGATTCTTTAACTTGGGCAACTTGTTCTGGAGTTCCTTTCGCAACTATATTCCCTCCTCCAATTCCTCCTTCTGGTCCAATATCAATTAAATAATCTGAACTTTTTATAATATCCATATTATGTTCAATAACAATTACAGAATTACCTTTGTCTACAAGTTTTTGAAGAATTTCAATTAATTTTTTTACATCTTCAGAGTGAAGACCTATTGATGGCTCATCGAGAATATAAATTGTTTTTTGAATATGTGCCCGATAAAGTTCAGAAGATATTTTTACTCTTTGTGCTTCTCCTCCCGATAATGTTGTAGCTGATTGTCCTAGTTCAAGATATCCCAGACCTACTTCATTCAAAGTAAATAATCGATCATAAATAGCAGGTATGTCTTCAAAAAAAGTTAAAGCTTCTTCAACGGTCATTTTTAAAATATCATGAACATTTTTATTTTTGTATCTAACATCCAAAGTTTCTTTCATAAATCTTTTTCCATTACATACTTCGCAAGGAACATAAACAGTTGGAAGGAAATGCATTTCGACAGCAATTTCTCCATTACCCTGACAAGCTTCACATCTTCCACCTTTTACGTTAAAAGAAAATCTTCCAGCTTTCCATCCTCTGTATCTAGCCTCTTCAGTTGCTGCAAACATATCCCTGATATGAGTCCAAGCTCCAGTATATGTGGCGGGATTAGAACGAGGTGTTCGTCCAATTGAAGATTGATCAATTAAAATAGTTCTACTTACATTTTCACCCCCGGTAAATTCTTTACAATTATAAATTTTTGCTGATCGATGTTTCCTATCAAATTTTGCTTGAAGATTTTTATATAAAATTTCATAAACAAAAGAAGATTTTCCTGAACCAGAAACTCCAGTAACAGTTAAAAGTTTTCCCATTGGAACTTCAATATCAAGATTTTTTATATTAAAAATATTTCCACCTTTCACTTTCAATTTTCCTGCATCAATATTTCTTCTTTTTTTAGGAGTTTCAATTTTGGCATCTCCTCTTAAATAATCCAGAGTTAAAGATTTATTTTTATATTTATCTTCAGTTAATAATTCATTTAAGTTACCAGCAATAACAACTTCCCCACCATGCACACCTGCACCAGGTCCAATATCAACAAGATAATCAGCAGAGAATATTGTATCTTCATCATGTTCAACCACAATAACGGTATTACCAAGATCTCTCAAATCTAAAAGGGTTTTTATTAATCTATCATTGTCTCTTGAATGAAGACCGATGGTTGGTTCATCTAGGACATAAAGTGCACCAACAAGTCCTGAACCAAGCTGACTAGCAAGCCTGATACGTTGAGCCTCACCACCTGATAAAGTATGTGCTTGTCGACTCAAAGACAAATAATCGATTCCAACATCATTCATAAACCTTAGCCTTGATTCTATTTCTTTAAGTACAACTTTTGCAATTTCATATTCAGTATCATTTAAGTCTAGGGACATAAAATAATCAATTGCATCTTTAATAGAAAGACTTGTCACATCTACGATATTTTTCTTTTCTCCAGTTTGAGTCAAAAATACATGTAATGATTCTTCTCTTAATCTTGCCCCGTGACAAGTATCACAAGGATCAGAATCAAATAAATGTTTTGTTCCAAGACCATTACAAGAAGAACAAGCACCATAAGGAGAGTTAAAAGAAAACAGACGAGGTTCAACTTCTGGAAAAGAAAATCCATCGTATGGACACATGAATTTACTTGAAATTAATTTAAAAGAATCACCAAGTACAACTCTTAGCAAACCTTGAGACTGATCTAAAGCTCTTTCAATAGATTCCGATAATCTCTCTTTAACATCTTGAGAAAACTTTTTTATTTCTGTCGCATAAAATTCATCAATCAAAACATCAATATCATGTTTTTTTGTTTTTGAGATTTCTATCCTCTCTCGAAGTTTATATTCTTTTCCATCAACTCGAACAGATTCAAAACCTTTATCAAGTAAATCATAAAGTAATTGATAATATTCTCCTTTTCTTCCAACAACAACGGGTGCAAATATTTTTACTTTTTCTTGATCGATTTCAACACCCATTACTTTTTGATTTTCTTTTTTAGAAAATTCTTTTACAGTTTCGAGAATTGTTTCAAAAATTTCATCATTAGAAAGTTTTTTAATTTCTCTTCCACACAATACACAATGAGGTCTTCCGATTCTTGCAAAAAGAATTCGAAGATAATCATAAATTTCTGTAATGGTTGCAACTGTTGAACGTGGATTATTTGATCTAGATTTTTGATCAATAGAAATAGCTGGTGAAAGACCTGAAATTTCATCAACATCTGGTTTTTGCATTTGTCTTAAAAATTGTCTTGCGTATGAAGAAAGAGATTCGATATATCGTCTTTGTCCTTCAGCAAAAATAGTATCAAAAGCAAGTGAAGATTTGCCTGAGCCTGATATTCCAGAGAACACTATCATCTTGTTGCGCGGCATTCTAACAGTAATATTTTTAAGATTATGAGTACGTGCACCCTTAACAACAATCTCATCCGAGATACCTGTTTTGCTTGAATTATTTAAATGAGGAGTTTTTTTGGACATTTCTTTACAATATTAAAAAATAGACAAAAAAACAACCCCTAGCGAGAACTTTTGAAAGTTCCCACTGAGGGGAGTTTGATTTTCAGCCTGACCAGACTTGTCCATAAACCTTTTCAAAAACTTGCTGTTGATTTAAATGGGTAGTATCAACAGTTAGATAAAATTGAGGTCCAAGACGCCAATCAGCTACAGTTTGAAGAATTTCGACATTTTCTCGATAAATCTGAATTCTTTTAGCAATTGAAGCATCATCATTCCTTCCACGTTTGTGAGAACGTTTCCACAGACATTCATCTGTTGCATCAAGAAAACATACATGAATCTCTCCTTGAGAATAAAGACTATCTAAGGCATAGCTGAGTTCTTGAGGAGTACGACCCCAGCCATCAAAAATCGCCATTTCTCCTTCACGAATTTGTCGAATGAAGTCTTGATAATGCAATCTTGAAACCCTTTGCAGAACTTCAAAATCACTTACCAGTTCACCTCTTTCCATCTGTTCAATGATATCGGGACGTCCATTTCTCCTGGCATAAGCTCGTAAAGCTGTAGAGGAAGAATAATGTTTTGCACCTTTTTTAAACAGAAGTCTTGCAACATCTGTTTTACCGGTACAAGGAGGCCCAATTAGTATCACCCCTTTCTTGTTTGATCTTTCTTGATACGACCGCGATGCAGTAATAGCACCGCCCAACATAGCTTGAGTTAATGATATAGACATAAGACGAACATTTGCCTTTTACAAATTAACACATTTTATGTTTTTGTCTATATTTTATTTTTCTTCTTTTTCTTTAATCCTTTATTTTGAATTTCTTCAAGAGCAAAAAGTTCATCACGTAAAATTGCGGCTGTTTCAAAATCTAATTCTTTAACAGCGATCTCCATTTGAGATTTTTTTTCTTTAATAACTTGTTTTATATTTTTATCACTTTTTAAATCAATTTGTACAAGATTGTAAACGGTCTTTTCATGTTCTTTTTTGAACTGATCAGTAATATCTTTAATTTTACTTTTAATAGTTTGAGGAGTGATATTGTTTTTTGTATTATATTCTATTTGAACATCTCTTCTTCGAGTTGTTTCTTCAATAGCATATTTCATAGATGAAGTCATTTCATCAGCATAAAGAATTACATGACCATTAACATTTCTAGCTGCTCGCCCAATAGTTTGAACCAAAGAAGTTTCTGAACGCAAAAATCCCTGCTTATCAGCATCAAAAATTGCGATGAAACTAACTTCAGGCATATCAATTCCTTCACGAAGTAAGTTTACCCCGACAAGAATATCGTACTCACCTTTTCTAAGTGAAGTTAAAATTTCAATTCGTTCAATAGTTTTAATTTCACTATGTAAATATTTTGTTCGAAAACCTTTTTCTTCAAGATATTCTGCAAGATCTTCGGACATTTTTTTAGTTAAAGTTGTAGCAATAACTCTTTCACCTGCATCAATGGTTTTTTGAGCTTCAACAATAAAATCTTCTACTTGTCCTGGATATTTTGCATTTGATGTAATTGGTCTTACCTCAAGTTGAGGATCAACAAGTCCTGTAGGTCGAATTATTTGTTCTGCAATTGCTTCACTAAATTCCTTTTCATATTTCCCAGGGGTTGCAGTTGTGTATAAAGTCTGTTTTGTGTTTTTCAAAAATTCATCGAACTTTTGTGGGCGATTATCAAGGGCACTTGGAAGTCTAAAACCATGTTCAATTAATGTATCCTTTCGAGATTTATCACCAGCATACATCCCACCAATCTGAGAAACTGTAATATGAGATTCATCGATAACAGTCAAAAAATCAGGATTTCCATTTTTATCTTTTGGAAAATAAGCTAATAAACTATCTGGTGCCTCTCCAGCCTGCTTACCACTAAAATGTCTTGAGTAATTTTCAATTCCATTACAATATCCAGTCTCTTTAATAAGTGCAACATCATATCTAGTTCTTCTTTTTAATCTTTCAGCTTCAAGAATTTTTCCATCATTTAAAAGTTCTTTTAATCTTAATTCTAATTCTGTTTCAATACTTTTTACAGCACGATTAATTTCTTCCTTTGAAGTTATAAAATGTTTTGCAGGAAAGATAAAAAAGTAATCTCTTTCTCCGATAATTTTTCTTGTAGTTGAATCGATAATAAGAATCGAAGTAATAACATCGTCTTGAAAAACAAAACGTACAGTAAAAGTTTCTGATATCGGAACAAAATCAATATAATTTCCTGTTGCTCTAAAAACTCCAGAACTAACTTGTCCGAGGGTTCTTTCATAATGAAGTTGAACTAATTTTCGAATAAAATCATTTCTTGGAATTTTTGATCCTTTTAAAACTTTAAAATTTTCTTTTTCATATTCTTCAGGCGAACCCAAACCGTAAATACAAGATACTGACGCAACAATAATGACATCTTTTCTAGTTAACAAAGCTTGTGTAGATGCGTGTCTTAATCGATCTATCTCAGCATTTATTTGGGCTTCTTTTTCAATATAAGTGTCCGAGCCCGGCATGTAAGCTTCAGGTTGATAGTAGTCATAATATGAGACAAAATAATGCACTGCATTTTCAGGAAAAAATTCTTGATATTCTGAAGCAAGTTGAGCCGCTAGAGTCTTGTTATGTGCAATTACAAGAGTTGGCTTTTGTAATTCTTGAATTACATTAGCGACAGTAAAAGTTTTTCCAGAACCAGTTACTCCAAGAAGTGTTACTTTTTCTTTACCACTTTCAAAAGCCTTAACAATTTGTTTAATTGCTTTTGGTTGATCTCCCGCGGGTTGATATTGAGAATGAATTTTAAATTCCATAATTGACAAGATAACATATTAGAGTTATTTTTGCGAATGAACTCCGAACCAAAATATGTACAAAATCAAATTGTTTACCACCCTAAGGCTCGGCCCAAAAGAGCTCGAACACACTTTTTTTAAGAATTGGTCTGAAGATAAGGTTCCGACAAGTCCTTTTTACGCCAAAGATGGATCATATCAAGGATGCACAATAATCCCACCTGAATCTGACCTGATTACCATTGAATTGTCTGAAGAAATCAGATATGAGTCCAGAGTCAAAAAGGTTGATGCTAAAGATGGAACCCTTTTGATTGAAATTGAAGAAATCGTAATTCTAGAAAATGAATTAAGAAAATCTGATCTTTCGGCCAATAATGTGGCGCAAATATTATGTGAAGAAGGTGGATGGAGATTAGAAGAAAGCGAAACCTAATCTTCAAAAACACACCTCAAAACCTCTCTTATCCAAAAGATCTGAGAGGTTTTTAATTGACAATACTCGCATATATAGATAAATTGATTTCGAGAAAGCCCCTTCATTATGAAAATAGAGTTACGTTTAGATATTACAAAATCACTGCCTAATTATTGCCAAGTAACAGGAAAAAATTTTTTATGTTTTTCTTGGTACTGCGTTTCAGATACTCCTTTCAGATCAGAAAGACCAACAATAACTCTTCTACCTTGCAAGGATGACGACATAGACCTTCCTTTCGATTTAGACAACTACAAACATCCTGGATGGGAAGTAAATTTTACGACATCAAAACGTAAGATTGATCTAGTTAGAAGAAAGATTGTCATAAAATCCGATAATGCAAAATTTTCTTTCAATGCACTTCCATTTGAAAATCCCGATGTTTCCGAAGAAAATTCTCTAATAGAAAAACTAAAAGATTGTGGCTGGACGTTTCAATAGTTTTTCAAAAACTCAATGTATTTGCATTGAGTTTTTTAATTACTGATTTTTTACCAATTGACATTATATTATTTATGGGTTATTTTACTTTTTGAACAGCCCACTCAAATCATGCTTAATCTAATAGTTTCTTTTCCTGGTTCCAAAACCAGATTGACCAGATGCCATCGCGATCTAAATCGTTCCCCTTTTAGACTTGGCCCCAGAAATGGTAATACCAAAGTCGGACCAACTGTTTTTCCTCCAATCGGTGGAACTTTTAAAAAATTTCCATTAGATTTTAGTGAGCTTACTTTTGACTTCAAAGTAATTGATTTTGTTCAAAGCTTTGGCCAAGTTGACTTGATTGTAGAAATTTTATCTATCAATCACGGTGACACGGAAATGAAAAATGGAAGTCATTCTTGGTACCAAGAAATTCTAAGAAAAAATGACTTCACTTGATTTTCTTTCAAAATCTCCCTTACGTCTAGTTTGTGGAGATTTTTTAATTAATTTTAAGTTTATGTGAATTATTATGTCCTTTTAAATCAATAATTATTTTAAATAAAATCAATATAATTAAACCATTAATGGATGCTTTAGTTATAATAAGAAGAAATCCTCCGAAAATTAATGCAATATGCATAATAATAATTCTTACATAAGGTGTGACCATTGGATTATTAAATGGATTGCTAATCTTGTATTCTTTTTTACCTATATAATTTTGAAAAAAAGAAACCCCATGACTAATAAACAAGAAAATAAAACCCGATAAAATAACTGAGGATTCACTCAATGCTTTAATAAAAATTTCGTTTGATGGATTGAATGAATGAACAAAATAGTTTGAGAACATTGCTATAATTATTAATAAATGCACAGTCAAAAAAATACCGAAATGAAATATAAAAAATATTGAAAAAAACATCGCAAGAATTTTATTTTGATAGTAAATTAAAATTTTGAAAATACTATAAAATCCTATTATTACACTTTCTGACCAAAATAAGATGAATACGTCAAATGTATTCCAATTCCAAAACAAAACACCAAAAATTGGAACAATATTTGCAAAAACCAATAAAATTGCAGAAGTTTTATTTTCTTCAGGAATTAAAGACATAATTAATATTATGACAATACACCGGTTTTCCTATATTCCAAAATATCTTCTAATGTTATATTTTTAAAATTACCCAATAATCTAGGATGTTCTTTAAATTCTGGATCATCTTCAATTTTTCTATATGTGGCAGAAAGTGAATCTTCTTTTTTTCCAGTCCTTTCATTAATATTTTCTTCAGTCCAAAACAACATAGCATTAACTTCATCAACAGGAGAATCTTCTTCTAAAAAGTGTTTTCTCCTGTACACTTGCCATGCAAGATTTAATTGTTTTTCATTTCTATTTTCTGGCTCCATTAAACCTTTCATAATAGCCTCTCCCTTTCTTTTGTTTTCTAAGACTCTTGGATGAGCATCTAAATTTGATTCATTAAACATATTTAATATTATATATTATTTTTATTTAAATACTTACTCAAAAAATCGTCTCTAAAATTTTCAAAAGAGTCATTTATCAAATTTTCTCTCATACTTTCAACCAGTCTAATAATAAATCTCAAATTATGAATTGTTGCAAGAGTTGAAGCGAGAATTTCTTGTCCCCTAAAGAGATGCGATAAATATGCTATTGAATAATTTTTGCAAGTATAGCAATCACAATCTTTGTCTACTGTTTCAAAATCTTCTTTAAATTTTTCATTAAATAAATTTATTTTTCCTGTGTGAGTATAGACTTGTCCATTTCTTGCAATACGAGTAGCTGCTACGCAATCGAAAGTATCACAACCATTTTCTACTCCCATGAACAAATCTTCAACCTCTCCTATCCCAAGTAAATGTCGTGGTTTTTCTTTCGGTAATGATTGATTAGTCCAAAGAACTGAACTAGACATATCTTCTTTTGCAAAACTTCCACCAATTCCAAAACCATCAAAATCTAATGAAGCAAGATATTCCGCACTTTCCTTTCTTAAAGATTCAAATCTCCCACCTTGAACAACTGCATATAAAGCCTGTTTTTCTGATTGATTAGATTTTTTATGAAATTCAAGACATTGTTTTTCCCAGCGGTGAGTTCTATCCAAAGATCTTTTTTGATAATGTTCCCCCTCCATAGGAGAAGTACATTCATCAAAAGCAAAAATAATATCAGCACCAATATTATGTTGAATTTCTATTGATTTTTCTGGTGTGAAATAATGAGCAGAGCCATCAATATGAGATCGAAACATCACACCATTTTCGTCTATTCTAGCTTTTCCAGCATTACTTCTTTTTTTTCCTTCTTTAACCTCTTGCTCATACGGAAGCATTATTTCATCTTCCTTTCCTTTGATAATTTTTGAAAGTGAATATCCAAATGCTGCACCAAGAGAAAAAACCTGAAACCCACCTGAGTCAGTAATAGTTGGTCCGTGCCAATTCATAAATTTTTGAATGCCACCAGCTTTTTTAATTATTTCATCACCCGGTTCAAGATATAGATGGTAAGTGTTTGCGAGAACAGCTTGTGCACCAATAGATTGAATTTGTTCAGGTGTTAAAGATTTTACAGTAGCCTTTGTTCCAACGGGAATAAAAGCAGGAGTTTTTATTATTCCATGTTCAGTATGAATCTCACCGACTCTTGCAAGTCCATTTAAATGTTCTTTTATTATTTTAAATTGAATTGGTTTTTTCATTAAGATGACTTTTGTTAAAACTAGATTATAATAACTTTATTATGATATTTTTTAGGAAAAAGAAAGAATTAGAGAGACCTCACAAACAGACAGTATCTCAACCATTGACATTACCAGAAATTGAAGCACAAATCAAAAAAAGAGTTAGCACTATCAGTAAAGAAATTTTGACAGGTTTTGAATTAATTAAAGACTCTCCCAAAACAGTGACTTTTTTTGGTTCTGCCAGAACACTTTCTACAGAGAAAGATTATTTGAATGCCTACAATCTAGCCAAAGAGATTGCAAAACTTGGTTTTGCAATAGTGACAGGTGGAGGTCCTGGAATAATGGAAGCAGCCAATAAAGGCGCATTTGAGGTAGGTGGGAATTCTTTCGGATTAACAATTAAACTTCCAAAAGAACAAGTAACTAATCCCTATCTGAATAAAACTATTGATTTTCAATATTTTTTCACAAGAAAAGTTTCTTTAACATATGCAGCAGAGGCTTATGTTTATTTTCCTGGTGGTTTTGGAACAATGGATGAACTTTTTGAAATATTAACTCTTGTTCAAACAAAAAAAATTGAAAATGTTCCAATTATTTTATTTGGTTCTTATTTTTGGAATCCTCTAAATTCTTTTATAAAAGAATTATTATTAAAACAAGGAAAAATCGATGAGAAAGACTTAAAACTCTTTTTGATTACAGATTCTATAGAAGAAGCATTAGAAGTAATCAAAAACGCCCCAATCAGAAATGCACACTAGTTTTAATTATTTGTTCATTTATTTTTTGTCTAACAGCATCTGGTTGTTGAACACCATTAACAATAAAATTTGTAAGACTTCCCGCACTTTGAATTTCTAATTGTCCATAATTAAGAATGGAAGGTATTAGACCTTCTGTTTTTGTGGATATATCCTGAACCCTTTGAATCGGTAACGTTGAAACTTCTCTGTGCCACAAACCGATTTGATCTATATCAATAATATTTAAATTTGTGACAACTAAAACATCTAAGAAATGATTAGTCCACACAACAAAAATAATATTCCAAATTATAAACAACCAAGTAATTAAAAATATGATCGATAATACACTTGTGTTACCCATTTGATCAGTATATTTAGGTAAAGAAAAAACAATAGAAGAAATAATTATAGGAAAAATTAAAGAAAAAAATAAAAGTAAGCTTTTTAAAACAGGTTTAAACCAATGTCTCCGCACTACAAGAATAATATGTTCGTTTGATTCTAATTTAAATGCCATAGCCTAATATGTATAATCCAATAAAAAATAACAGAACCAAAAGAATCATGGTTGTAACAAAAAAATACAATCCTTTCATTATTCTTTTTATTTGAGTATTAAAAGAATAATAATTCCAATGATGAACTAAGGTGATTCCAAAATATACAAATATAACTATAAAAGCCAAAAATAAAACCAGCAACAGCGGTTCAATTATTGATATCAAAGTTGTAGAAATCATAAGATTATTATATACCTAAAAAAATATTTTATGCTTTTACTTTTAAACATGTATAAATTTGTAAAAACTAATTCATAAGATACAATAGACATCTATGAAAATACTTACATTCGATATTGAAACAACAAATACATTTGATGAAGTCGGTTCACCTAATCCAGCAGATCTTGATCTTGCAGTAGTATGTGTACACGACAGTGAGACCGATGAAATGACTTCTTATTTTAAAGAAGACCTTGGCAAATTGTGGCCACTAATAGAAAGGGCCGACATGCTCGTGAGTTTTAATGGTGATCATTTCGATATTCCCCTATTAGATAAATATTATGCTGGTGATTTAACACAAATAAAGAGTCTTGATTTATTAAAAGAAATTAGACAGGTCCTAGGGAGAAGGATCAAACTTGATGAAATTGCATCTTCAACACTCGGAGAATCCAAATCAGCCGACGGTCTCCAATCTATTATCTGGTGGAGACAAGGCAAAATTGATGAAGTTGTCTCATATTGTAAACAAGACGTTGTTGTAACCAAGAAAGTTTATGACTTTGCAAAAGAAAATGGATATCTTTTATATGAAAAAAATGGTGAAAAAGAAAAAATAAACCTTGATACTTCAAAATGGGAAATAATTCCAGAAAACAATCTTGCACCCACATTAGGTTTCTAAATAATTAAATAAACAGCAGAATAACAATCGCAAGTAATATTCTATATACTACAAAAGACTTAAATGAGTTTGTTTTTAAGAATTTTAATAGAAAATCTATTGCCAACCACCCAAATATAAAGGCAGATAAGGCTCCTAATCCTAAATTGAACAGCCCAACAGAAATTAAACTGGGCTCTTTTATAATATCTATCAATTTTAATAAGCCAGATGCAACTATAATTGGGATTGAAAGTAGGAAACTGAATCTTACAGCCAAATCTTTTGATAAACCGAGAAAATATCCACCTGATATTGTCATTCCTGATCGTGACATCCCAGGAACAAGCGCCAGACATTGAAATAATCCTATGCAAAAACTTTTTTTGATATCCAAATCTTTTGAAATATTTTTTTGTTGATATTTAGATATGACTTTATCAGCAAAAGACATTATTAAAGAACCTAGTACAAGAGTTAGTGCCACTAATTTTGCATTTCTAAAAACAGTATCCATGTAATCTTGAAGCAATAATCCAAATATAACAGCGGGTATTGTTCCTATTATCAGATAAAGTGTTAGCCTAGTTTTTTGTGGGTCTTTTATTTTCCTAAATAAATTAAAAATTAAATCAATGATATCTTTTCTAAAATACAAAACCACCGTCAAAGCAGTTGCTAGTTGCAATACTGCATCAAAAGCTAGCCCGCCACTTTGATTAATATGAAGCAGTTCTCTAGTAATGATCAAATGTCCTGAAGAAGAAATGGGTAAAAATTCAGTTATTCCTTGGACTATTCCGAGAATGATTGAATGAATTGATGAAAGCATATATAATATACGAATTAATATAACATAAAAATCATAATGAATAAATTTTTCATTCCAATTTCAATTGTTGTTTCAGGGATGATTATCGCGGGAGCAATCTACCTATCAGATCAACAATCAAGAAAGAATCCAGACAAACCAGATGAAACAGCTCCATTAGCTATTTCAAAAATTGACTCTAATGATCATATTATTGGAGATCCAAATGCCGAAATAATTATTGTAGAATATTCAGATTTTGAATGTCCTTTCTGCGCAGGTTTCCATCAGACCATGCAAAAAATTATGGATGAATATGGTCCGACAGGAAAAGTTGCTTGGGTATATCGTCATTATCCACTTGTTCAAATTCACAAATCAGCTGCACCCGCTGCAGAGGCATCAGAATGTGTGACTAAGCTTGGTGGAAACAATAAATTCTGGGAATTTGCAAATATTTTAATTCCAGGTGCACCAGATTCACTTAAAACAGAGAACATTCTTGCAACAGCTATAAAAATTGGAATTAATGAAAGTGAATTCAAAGCATGTTTGGCTTCAGATTATCCAAAACAAGAAGTAGCAAAAGATGTAGCCGATGGAAATGCTATTGTAAAAGTTGACCCAAAATTTGGAACACCTTATAACATTTTGATTTCAAAATCAGGAGTTCAAATTCCAATCAAGGGAAATCAACCTTACGCAAATGTTAAAGGAGCAATTGATACAATCCTTTCAGGAAAAAAATCTCAATAAAATCTCTAATTTAAAACATTAAAAAACCTCGCATTTGCGAGGTTTTTTAATTATCCATGAAATTTACACCATTCACAATCTCTTTTTTTGCAACCTTTATTCAAAAAATAACCTGAAATTATTTCTTCCGAAACATTTTTAATGAGTATTTTTAATTCCTCTTTATCAGACTGCGAGACAGACAAAGAATATCTTTCGTGATTACCCTTTTCATCTTCCTCCAAAAAATCTAATACTGCTTCTTCGATAAAATAAATTCCATCTTTATAAGTTTCAAGTAAAAGATAATAAAACATAAGTTGTCTTTTTAAATCTTCTTTTTGATCTTTTTGTTTTTTAGAAAAAGGTTTACCAGTCTTATAATCTATTACTTTTATAGCTCCACCCAATATTGAATCTTTGTATTCTATTTTATCCAATTTACCGTTTAGATTTAAAAGATTTCCATCTTCCAGAAGAAAGTCCTTCTTAATTTTTGATTCAATACTAATATTCCAAGAAATTATTTTTTTTCTTTCTTCAAACCAAGAATCTAAAGATTTTAAACCTCTATTCTTGTATTTTTCTAGATCTTTTTTAGAAAAAGAACTATTATCTATGATTTCGGTAAAATATTTTAATAGTATTTTTTTATTTATAATTTTTTCCTCTTTTTTACAATCATTAAAGAATTTTTCTAAAGCACCATGCATAATATTTCCATATTCTAAAATAGCAGAATATCCACTAGGAATTTGAATTAAGTTTTTATAAAAATATTTTATAGGACATTCTACATAATTATTTAAAGCTGTAACTGTCAGTCCTCTTTTTAAATATAGCTGTTTAATAAAATCTATTTCATAAATTGTTCGACTTTGCTCAAAAGGTTCAGTAAATAATTTTATTTCATTTATATTTTTTGATTCAAAATCTTTAATTTCTATTTGTTCAGATAAATCAAGTGGTATCTCACCAATAAAACGTGATTTTTCTTGATCTTTTCCCTCCCAATCAGTCTTAGAGTAAGTTACACAAAGACCCTTACGTGCTCGAGTTATTGAAACGTAAAACAATCGCCTTTCATCATGTTCATCTCCCTTATATGCTTTTACAGGCAAAGAAATACCTCCGAATCCCCTACTCTTTTCCCAATTTTTTGAAGTCGTATTGATAATGTAAACATAATCAAATTCCTTTCCTTTTGAACCGTGTGATGTCATAAGTTGAACCCCATCTTCTATTTCAGGATTAGAGTTTTCAATGTCTAAATGGTAAGCATAATAAGAATCAACCAAAGAAATAAAATCTTCGACTTTAAAAATATTTTTAGATTGTTGTTTTTTTATTTCATCAAACAATTTATCTATCTTGAATAATTTGTCCCTACTCAAATTACTAGAAAGCATATATGAGTTATACCCAATATCAGATAAGAAACTTTTTAGAAAGTCTATAAGTCTAGAATTTTTTATTTCAATAATCGATCTATTAATACATTCTGAAAATTTCGAAATTGATTCAATATTAGAAACTCCAATTTCTTCTAATATTTTAGGGTCATTTAAAATATCAAAGAGAGTTTTTTTAAAATTTCTTCTATAGTGTTCTCTGTTTTGCAAAATTTTAATTGCATCGTATCCTTTTATATTTAAGAAATTTATAAACAAAGCTTTTCCCAAAGATTCTTCGTCATTTGGATTTAAAATAATTCTTAACAAGAGAATAATATTTGAAATATCCACATCTTCAAAAATACTTGTTTTAGAAAAAATAGTGAAAGGAATTTTGAATTGTGATAAAACGTTTTTAATATCTTCCGTGTGTTTGTTTGATCTAAAAAGAACTGCTATTTCTTTTGGTGAAATTCCTGAATCTATCTTACTTTTTATATCTTGAGCAAGATAAAGTAGTTCAAATTTATAATTTGAAAATTCCCCTATTTTAATTTTTTCATTTTCGTCTTTATTCGAATTCAAAAGGATAGATTGATCTAATGAGTGTTCAATAACAGCGTGAGAAGCCTCTAAAATGACCTTGGTTGAGCGATAATTCTCTTTTAGGTCTATATGCACTATGTCTCTATAAATCTTGTTAAAATGGGCAAAAGTCTCTTCGCTAGCACCTTGGAATCTATAGATGGATTGTTTGTCATCCCCCACCGTAAATATGTTTGGGTGTCCTTCAAGGTGTTGGGCATCGCTAAGAAGTTCAATTAAATTATTTTGACCCATATTGGTGTCTTGATGTTCATCAACCAGGATATATTGATATTGTTCTTGAACTTCTGATTTTAGATTTTCATTTTCTTTTAATTCATTTACAACAGTAATAATCATGTCAGAAAAATCATATAAATGATTCTCTCTTAATTTATTTTGATACTCTTCATAAACATCAGCAATTTCAATTGCTTGATTAATTTTTCTTTTTATTTTTTCTTCTTCAGCAGGTTTGGTATCTCCAACATTATATTGTTTGTATTTTCTTGAATAAAAAATATCTGGATCAGAAAGTAATTCTTGTTTCCAGCGAGGAATATCTTTTTTAAATTGCTCAACATCATAACCCTCATGTTTTAAGGTATTAATTGCACCAACAATTTCTTTTACTTTTTGATAATCATCATGTTGTCCAACCAAATGTTCAAAAGCACCTTTATCCAAAATTGATTCAATAAATTTTACTTTTTGTAAATCATCTATAACTTTTGAATATTCAAATTGAGGAAAATAAATAGGAAAACTTTTTATAAGATGTTCGGCAAATGCATGAAATGTAAAAATATTAACTCTGTAAGCAGGATCTCCGATATATGATCGTAATCTATCTCTCATTGCATAAACACCAGAATTAGTAAAAGTCAGGGAGAGAATATTTTCTGGCTGAGTATCTGTTTTTAATAAAATATTTCCAATTCTAAGAGTAAGAATTTGGGTTTTACCTGTTCCTGGTCCCGCATTCACCATAACTGGACCATCAATGATATCTACTGCGAGTTTTTGTTCGTTATTTAATCGTAAGTACTCTTTATTAAAAGTATTTTCTAACATTTTTGCATTGTATCAAAAAATCCCTCACCACGCACGGTGATAAGAAACCCAGACAAGATCTTTTATTCATATTAAAAAATCACAAAATACACACATAGTAAATAAAAAACACCTTTGATATTATCGCAGATGTTTAGAGTTAGACCTTCTTATGCACTAGGCATCTCTAGCAGTCTTTTGATGATGATTTTTCTTGCTCTACCACTAAAAGTAGAATTGATGAACAAATATTTATATTCTTGAGGTGTAGTAACCTTATCCAAATAAGATAAAGCACATTCATCCCATGCATCTAATACCAATTGTTGAGTTTTACTCTTACTCATTGTTTTTTTGTATGCATCACGATATTCCTCCAGAGTAGTAGCGGCTCTAATCTCGATAATTGAAAGCTGATGACGTCTTTCATAAACCAAGGACATAAACTCACCGTCAGCTTTATGAACATCGTACACTTCTTGCAATTGATGAATTTTTGTACAGCAAGCAATCCATTTTTTCAAAGCCCTTTTTTTAAGAGGGCTACCCTTTCGAACATGAATAAATGCGAGTTTGAGTTTTTCTGGGGTACTTGCTGATTCGATTTCTGCCCGAGAAAATTTGTCCCATGCATCAAAAAAGATTTTTACAACCCTTTTAGAACTTGCGGTTGAAATTATTCTAGATACCTGCGCAAAATTATCAAATTTCCATTTGTACGCAAGAATCTTTTGCATACACAAGAGTTCAGCCTTACCGTTAGCAGGAGACCTTAGAAAAACCGAGATGAGATACCTGAAGCTTTTTGCTCTTTCTACTTCTAAGAGAGCAAATTCATCCCAAAGTTTGAAAGCTTTCCTTTCGGAAACACTTCCAACGACGGCATTATCGTATGCGGTTCTTGCCTTATCTAGAGTATTTGCACCTTTAATTTCGAAAAAAGAGTACTTATCCAGTAATTCTTCAGCAAGTCTTTTTGCTCTCGAATTTTCAGGAGCATTATAATAATGGTATCTCAATTCTTCTCGTGTTTGTGCCTTTTTAACACATTTCAGAGAAAGCCTTCCCCACACTCTTAATGCTTCTTTTCTCTCTTTACTATGTTCAGGAGTGCAACGAAGCCAATCCTGAGCATCAGAAACCGTACAAATTCTTCGTTCAGGTTCCTGTAAAATAGTAAGGTAAGAATAATCAATCCCTAAAAGCCTTACAACAGCGCTCTCGTCCATATATTTGTTATTTTTTTGTGATGTCAGTATTTCAACTGACGTTTTCAGGTTCAAAATAATACTAAACGTTATTATTTATTTGTCAAATTTAAATTACAACAAAACACCCGATTTTTTCGGGTGTTTTGTTGTTAAATATTTATAAGGTTATTAGATATTAATAATTCTCTAACCGATTAGCTTTCTCATGTTGTCTTATTTTTTCATGAGCCTTAGCTTCAATTTGTCTAATACGTTCTCGAGTAACCCCAAACATTTTTCCCACCTCTTCAAGTGTGTGTTGAATTCCATCAACAAGACCATGTCGTAATTCAAGAATTTTTCTTTCTTTATCTGTAAGCTCTTCAAGAATTTCATTAACTTGATCTTTAAGAATTCTTCGTGAAGCTTCTTGATCTGGTGAAAGAATTTTATCGTCAGCAATAAAATCTCCAAGTGTAGACTTTTCATCTCCATCATCACCAACAGGACTTTCTAAAGAAACTGTAGCTTGATCAATTTTTTCAATTGTATAAATTTTTTCAATTTCAAGACCCATCTCTGTTGCAATTTCTTCAGGCATAGGATCTCGTCCAAGATCAAGTGATAATCTTCTATATACTTGTTTATACTTTGCAATTGTCTCATGCATATGAACTGGAATTCGAACAGTTCTTGATTGATCAGCCAAAGCTCTTGTGATCGCCTGTCTAATCCACCATGTTGCATATGTTGAAAACTTATAACCTTTTGTCCAATCGAATTTATCTACGGCTTTGAACAAACCGAGATTACCTTCTTGAATCAAGTCTAGAAGAGTCAAATCAGGACTTCGTCCTACATATTTTTTTGCAATTGAAACTACAAGTCTTAAGTTGGCACGAGCAAGAAGCATCTTGGCTTCTTGATCACCGACTTCAATTCTTTTAGCCAAATCTTTTTCTTCTGATGCCTTAATCAAAGCATACTGCCCAATCTCCTTCAAATAAATTTGAATTGAATCATATTGTCCAGAAGATTTGTATGAATATTTGTTTTCTTCTAAAGAGACATTTATATTTAATAAACCACTATTTTCAAGAACGTCTATTCCTGCATCAGTAAATTTTTCATATAATTCATCTAGAAAAACAAGGTCTGTTTCAATATTAGGAAAATCCTTTAAGATTTCGTCATAAGTTACGTACCCTCTTTCTTTTCCCCTTTTAAGCAACTTATCTGATTTAAGATTTTGTTCTTGAGATTTTTTTTGAGCAGGAGTAACTACTTTTTTAATTATCTCCTTTTTAATTTTATCCTTCTCCGTCTTTTTATTTTTGATAATAGAAACTGGCTTTTTATTTGTAGTTTTATTTATTTTTGTAACTACTTTTTGTTTTTTTGTTGGAACAGTTTTTTTGACTGTTTTTTTTGTGTTTGTTTTTGTTTTTTTCAAATTACCTTTTGCCATATCTGAGTTGTTTGGTTATACCATATTATTAATAAAATGACAATCGTTTACACCAATACTGTGTATAAGTTTTTTGTGCTCTGCTATTTTTTGTAAAATTTCATTTTCTTCTTCAGTCTTATTATTTAATGAATTTCTTAATTCTTTATTTTTAATTCTTAATTGAACTAACATATATTGAGAAAAAGATTCTTTAAAATTTTTCTTTACATCTTCTGGATTAGTTTCAAAAACATTTTCAATCTCAAACATTTTTTTATCATCAATAACATCTTTATTGATATTTAATATTTGATAGTTATTCATAAATTCATTAATATTTTTTCTTAAATCTGGATTATTTTTTTCAAAAAATAATATATAAGAATTGATAATTGATTCGTAATCTTTTTTTTCAACATCTTCATACTGTCTAACTTTAGTCATATCCTGATTAGAATCAATAGATAAATCACTCCAAATAATTCCAGAATTCATGGAAAGCATTTGTGCTATTTTATCTATAAAGAAATTCTTTTCACTATAAGTTTGAATTCTTCTTAATAATGGAAGAACTTTTTCTTGATAAGCTTTTATTCTTTTTCTTTCATCAGGAATTTTACTGATCAATTTGGTGACAAACTCGATAATATGAATTGATTTTTTAATTATTTCTTTCCATATCTCTGGATTTTCTTTTATTGTATCAGCAGGATCTTTGGCATCTTCATAATATGCTATTTTTACATCCAAACCCTGCTGAATGGCCATCTCCCAAACTTTTGCAGTTGTAGCAAGACCTGCACTATCACTATCAAAAGCCAAGAGTAAATTGGGGGTTAATTTTGCAATCATTCCAAGCTGATCTTGTGTAAAAGCTGTACCAGATGAAGCAACAGTATTAGAATAACCCATTTGATGAGACATTATAACGTCCATTTGTCCCTCAACAAGGATTACAAAATTATGTTTCCTTATTGCTTGTTTTGCAAAATTAAGACCATATAAAACATGTGATTTACTAAACAAAGCCGTTTCTGGACTGTTAACATATTTAGGAGTTTCTTTTTGTTCGGGAATTAATACTCTTCCGGTAAATGCAATTACTTTTCCATTAGAATCAAAAATTGGAAACATTATACGTCCTCTGAACCTATCGTATATTCTTCCATTTTCATTTCTGATAACAAGACCACTTTCAAGAATTTCTTTTTCTTCAAAAGATTTCTTTAATTCAGTGTAAAGAATATTCCACTCATCAGGAATAAAACCAATTCTAAACTGAGAAATTGTTTGTGAGCTTAACCCCCGATTCGCCAAATATTCTTGAGCGGAAATATTTTTTTGTAATTGATTTTGAAAAAGAATACATGCTTTTTCCAAAATAGCATAAGCATCTTTTTTTTCTTTTGATTCTTGTTGTTTTAAATCCAATTGGACACCGGCTTGTTCAGCCAATTGTTTTAAAGCATCAAAAAACTCAATACCTTCTACTTCTTGAACAAAAGTAAAAATATCTCCTTTTTTGCCACAACCAAAACACATAAAAGATCCCCTATGCGGAGCCACAAAAAATGAAGGTGTTTTTTCACCATGAAAAGGACAAAGTCCCTTCAAGTTGATACCTGATTTTTCTAACTTCACATAACGGGAAACAACTTCCTCAACGGGAAGTCGTTCCTTTATTTCTTGTATAGATTGATTATTATTTTGCATCTTCGTTAAAGTAGATTATTCTACCTCAATTTCTGATTTTATTCTGTCTTCAATTTTTTGAACAGCTTCATATTTCTTACTTCCTCTAAATCCTGTTCCTGCCGGAATAAGTCGTCCAATAATAACGTTTTCTTTCAAACCAGAAAGTGTATCGACTGAACCCTTGATTGAATTATTGATAAGAACTCTGTTTGTGTGTTGGAAAGATGCAGCAGATAAGAAGCTTGATTTTGTAAGGGCAACTTCTGCAATACCTAAGATAAGTGCATCAGCTTTTGCTTTTTCTTGTGATTCAGAAAGAGCTTCATTTGTTGCATCAAAGATATCTAGTTCAACAATATCTCCGATAGCAAGATTTGTATCTCCTGTTTCAGTAATTCTCACTCGTGAGAACATTTGTCTTACAATAACTTCAATATGTTTTCGGGAAATAGGTTCTCCTTGTAGTTCGTAAATTTTATTAATTTGACCAATCATATAATCTTGAGATTTTTCTTTTCCTGCATATTTAAACAGTTCAGAAAGATCAGCAGAACCATCTGTAAGAAGTTGACCCTTCTTTACTTCTTGTCCAACTTTTACAAGTGGAGTTCGAGTAAGTGGGAATGAATATTCCATTTGTTTCTTTGTCTTACTTCCAGCTCCACCAGAAACTACGATTGTTCTATCTTTTCCAACTTCTTTGATTTCCATAACAAATCCTTCACCTTTAGCAATTGCTGCAGGACTTGATGGTTTTCTTCTTTCAAAAATTTCTTCTACTCGAGGAAGACCTTGTGTAATATCTCCACCAACAGACGCCGTACCTCCAGCGTGGAAAGTACGCATAGTTAGCTGTGTTCCTGGTTCTCCAATCGCTTGAGCGGCAACTGTTCCAACGGCTTCTCCAAGATCCACATCGTGGTCTTTTCCAAGATCTAGTCCATAACATTTTGCACAAATACCGTGTTTCGTTTTACATGTAAGAGGTGAAAATACCGCAACTTCTTTTACTCCAGAAGCTTCTACTCTTTGAGCCTCTTCTTTTTTAATTGTATGACCCTTTTTAAATAGAACAGTTCCATCTTCAGTTACGATATCTTTTGCAAGAACTCGTCCTCGGATTTTTTTAGAAATTGCAATATCAATTCCTGAATCAGATTCTTTACTAATAACCACATGTAATGCTGTTCCACAATCATTTTCTGTAACAACAACATCTTGAGCTACTGAGAATAATTTTCTAGTAAGATATCCGGCTCGAGCTGTGTTCAAAGCTGTGTCAGAAAGACCTTTTCGAGAACCGTGTGTAGTAGTGAAATATTCGATAGGACTTAAACCTTCTTTTGATGAAGAAAGTACTGGGTACTCGATTGTTTCTCCAAGTGAGTTCTGAATCAAACCTTTCATACCAGCCATTTGAGTAATCTGTGAAAGAGAACCTCGAGCTCCAGATTTCCACATATCATATACTGAACCATTAACATCCAAAGTATCAGGAATTAATTTTTCAACATCGTTTTTTGCACCGTGCCAAATTTCAATAATTTTTCGGTATCTTTCATCATCTGAAAGGTAACCTTCATTAAATTGATTTATAATTTCTTTTACTTTTTCTGTAGCATCTTCTATAACTTTAAATTTCTTTTCAGGAATTTGAATATCATCAAGTCCCCATGTTACTCCAGAGATAGTTGCAAATCCAAATCCGAATTTTTTAATTTTATCAAGAGTTTCAGTAACTGCAGAAATTCCTTTTTTATCAATTAAATCATCAACAATTTTTTGCATTTTTGATTTATCAACTTCTGAATTAATAAATGGATAATCTCCCGGCAAAACTTCGTTGAACAAAAGTCTTCCAACAGTAGTTTCGATTGGTTTATCTTCATATTCAGAAAGTTTTGTTCCAACTTTTCCTCTTACTAATATCTTTGCTCTAACATCAACAACTCCAAAGTCAGAAGCTGTAATCGCACTATTTGTTCCAGCAAATATTTTTCCTTCTCCTTTTGCTCCTTCTTGTATCTTTGTAACCCAAAAACATCCAAGAATAATATCTAGAAGTTTTGCAGAAACAACAGGATCTCCACTACCTGGTTTTAGAATGTTTAAGTGTGCAGCCATAACTTCTCTAGCTTCATATTGTGCAGCTTCAGAAGGTGGAACGTGAACAGCCATTTGGTCTCCATCGAAGTCA